>CAZSKA010000102.1:0-12579 GCA_964607315.1 uncultured Saprospiraceae bacterium
ATTTAGAATTGCTTAGATAATACATATATTTTTTTTAATTTATTTTTCAACAAATTATTTAGAAAGTTTATATATTTAAAAGCTTGTAGAATAATACGGTAGTTTAGTAATTCAAATTATAATTATTTGAAGTAAGGATAAGATTGCTTCAGTGTAATAGTCCTGTGTGCAAGTAGTTTCAAAGTATTTTTTACATTTACGCGCTCTTTAAACAAAAGAAGATTTTGAGAAGAATACATGATGATTTTTTGGTTTTTCTAGGTGATGGGAATGAGTTGTCTTTTCCAGCAATCGGTAGCATTAAGCTAGAGGAAGTGAAGAATGTATCATACAGTGATTTTAAACTCGATTTCAATCCACATTCTTCTTTTAATTATATTTCCCAATTACAGTACTTCTCTAGTCTTTGGAATAAATCAGAAATAGAAGTTAATAGATTCTTTCTAGGCTTAAGTGATAAGGTTTTGGGACATTGTCAGAAGCATCAGAACTTTGTTTTACCTGATTTAGGAACTTTTAGTCTGCAGGATAAGCAGTTATATTTCTTATCTTCATATAAATTAGAAGATACTTTCCGCCAGTATTTTGCAAAATCAGTTAAAAATAAGCAGCTAGTTACAGGCTCTACAATTATTAGCCAACCATTAGCTACAAATTCAATAAATTCTAAAGAAGAAATCAAACAAGAGGATCCTGAAGAAAGTAAAGAAATTGTTGAAGAAGAAACAAATAGTAACGAAGAGACTTATTATATATCAAGACCAAGATATTATAAGCAGATTGCAGCATTCTTACTAATAGTGATAACTGCTTTTTCCGGACTGTATGTTTATAATACGTTTTTTAATTCTTACACCTTTCCCGCTAAATTTGACCTAAGTGAATCTGAATACTTAGAATCTGATTATAATCGCTCTCCTAATGAAAAAGAATTCAAAATTCAAGAAGTAAACCCTTATCAAGGTGATATTATAGAATCAGATTCAGAACAACTGGATGAAAAACGAGCTGATGCTTCGGCTGAAACCACAGTTCTAGATAATCACGTAGAATCTAAGATTACACAGAGCATTAAACAAGATCTATGCACGTTCATCCTTGGAAGCTTTACGAACACGAAAAATGTTGATGCATTAAAATCTAAAATTATTGAGCTTGATGAACAAGCGATTGTTCTTTACAGCAATAAGCTATCTAGAGTAGGTGTTCAGATTCCTTGTGGAGATCAAACTAAACTTTCAAGACTTCTTTCAATATCGCCTGAAATGTGGCTTTTAGATGAATAATACCATTTAATTTTTGTATTAAATCGATAATATTTTAATCTCAACCCTTTGATTCTTTTTTCGTCCAGCTAATGATTTATTATCTGCAATAGGCTGATCCTTACCATATCCTTTATAAGCTATTCTTTCTGGTTTTATTCCAAGGTTATACAGATATTGGGCTATATTCTTGGCTCTTGATGTAGAAAGTCTGTCACATATCTCCTTCGGAGGAAGATTATTCGTATGTCCTCCAATTTCAATAACTACTGATCTATTTTGCTTTAGAAATATATAAATTTCATCTAGAATAGGTTCGAAATCTGTTTTAATATTTGAAGAATCTGCATCAAAGAATAATTGATTTACTCTAAGTGTTTGTCCTACTGTAATTTCATCTAAATTTAAGGACGGGATAAATTTTTCTGCAGGAATTTCAAATTCTGTTTCAACAGCACAATTATCTGCATCAGTTATAGTAATTCTATGTAGTCCAGCAGATAAGTCATTTCTTTCTGCTACATCTTTCTTTGAATCATCCCACTTAAAAGAGTAGGGGGGTACACCACCTGAGATATTTACTTTAGCAAATCCATCTGATACTCCAGCTTCTGTAACTCTTTTGATTTCATCAAACTGCAGATTTAGTGGATAGGGATTATCTAGTTCCACAAATGTAGAATACTTGTTGTTGTTCTTATCTGTTATCGTTACTTCATATTTTCCTTCTGAAAGACCTTTGAGTTTCTTTCCTCTTAGTGATTCATCATTCCATTGGTATTTATATGGTGAAGCACCTCCAAAAGCTGTAACAGAAATAGCACCTCTTGCACTTCCATTACATGAAATTTTCTCATCAATAGTAATCAAAGCTGATAATTCAGTTGTTTTGGTATCACCAAAACTCAGTAAATACATACCATTTTCTTCTGTTCCTATCCAAATTTCTTGATTGGCATCTCCAGCTAAACAATTCGTTTGTTGAGCTAAGAATCCTAATGTTTCAGTGTAAGAATGTATTTCTTCAATATATGGATTATATCTAGTCAAATTATTACTTGCTAATACAAGTCTACCATCATTATCCGTAGTTAAATCTCTTACTTCTCCCACTTTAAGTCCTCTATTTAATGCAGCAGGATACCATCTTCCATAAGGATCTATTACCCACATTTCTTTATCAGTAACTAACCAGATTCCCTCTGAATTATAAGTCATGGATTCCATTTTGTGCTTCTTTTCAAAAACCTTCCATTTTTGCTTGGTATTGATTTGAGCTAATCCTTGGTCTGTTCCAAACCATAGATTGTTTTGAGGATCAGCAAAGACGAAATTGATATTATCTGTTAATAGTTTACTATTAGATGAATCGTAATGAGCAGTTTGTTTCTTTGTTTTTAGATTTACTTTGTAAGCACCTTTATCTGTAGCACACCAAAGACTACCTCTAAAATATTCAAGGTCGTTAGCGACAAATAGATCGGAAAAAGTATGAACTATATCATTTAAGCTATAAATGGTGTTTCCACTAATTGCCCAAACATCTTCTTTTTTATTCGTACATAAAGCTTGAAAATTTCCTTCTAGAATCTTTTCAGCAGCAAGATTTTTATCTGTAATCTTGAAAACACCTTTATTTGTTGCTACGAACTTTGTATTTGATTCCGTTACAACAATGTCTCTAATTGAACTTTGGGACGGAAGTCCATTATAATTTATAATTGTTAAGAGAGAATCAGGTAATTGTCCTGACGCAAAAAACGGGAATAACAATAATATCAGGATATACTTCATAAGTTTCTTTTAATATCTTAACCAACCTAAAACGTCGAAATCTGCAACTGTGAATATTCCATTATATTCTACTAAATTTAATCTTTGTCTTGAACGCTTGCCTACATTTTGCTGAATCAATACAATATAGTCTGCACCTACTTCTGCAACAATTCCTATATGACCATAAGGATTCTGGTGATATGCGTCATAAATTAAAATGTCATTAACTTCAGGCTTTGAATATCTAACATTTCTGTATTGCATAAGTCCTCGCGAAGGATTATAAGCGACATCTTCTAAATTTTTATCAAAAAAATCTTTTGCATGACCATAACTATCTGGCATTCTATGACCAAATCTCTGATAATAAAAACGTTTTACGAATTCTACACATTGCCATTTAAGGCCAAAATTATAACCATCAGGAGATAAATGTCTTCCCTTTACATTTGTAATTGATTGCCCATTATAGAATACTGAAACCCCTTCATGTGTATCTATTACATCACCTATTTCAGGATCCAATGTATTAAATGAAGTGACTCCTATTAAAATGGGAATTGTTAATAAAAGAGTAAGTAGTTGTAATCTCATTTTGCAAAGATATTGTAATTCAGTTATATAGGGAAGAAATCAAATATATTAAATTATTATGTAATGTGTAAATACTTGATCATTAATGTTTAATTGCTCTTGTCATTTCTCTTTTTCCTGGAGGGCCAGGAAGCCCTTCTACTGAAAATCCAGCTGCTTTTAAATTTCTTTTAACTTGACCTTTAGCACAATATGTTACGATAACACCACCAGACTTTAAACTTGCATATAACTTACTAAATATTTCAGTCGTCCATAACTCTTCTTGAGCAGAAGGTGCAAAAGCATCAAAATAAATCACATGATATTTGTTTTTCTCATCTACCGTCTCTATATCTTCATGCCTTAATTCAAATTGAAAAAAAGAAGATAAAGAGTGTGTCTGTTTCACTTTACTAGTATGTAAAGAAAGAAATTCCCTTTGAGACTTATAAAGTTTTCCATAATTTAGCTCTGTAGCTAATTCTTCTTTTATAGGATACTTTTCATACCCTGTATAACTGACTTTCTTTTCTAGAGAATCAGCATATTCCCATGTCATCAGGGCATTCAATCCACTACCAAAGCCCATCTCCAAGACACAGATTGTTTCATCTAGATTTGCAAAATGATTTAAACCTGCATCAAGAAACACAACTTGTGATTCAGTTTGAGCACCATATTTTGAATGATATCTTTCCTTGAATATAGGAGAAATTATTGTAGAAGAACCATCCTCAGTGAGAACAATTGATGTGTTATTTGTCACCGTTCTTTAGATAATTGAAATGGTCAAGAATATCTGTTACAGATATATCTAAATGACTTTCATCATAACTTACTTCTCCATCTGAAAGAACTATAACTTGTGGTGATTCATGGTGCACTCCAAGCATACTTGCAACATCATTGGATACTGACCTATAACTTAATAAGTCTAAATAATATATATCAGCATCTTCCAAAGCACTAGAACCACTTTCTAATCTCGACATTGATATAGCCGAGATAGGGCAAGTTCTACTATGCTTAAATATAATTTGCGGCTTTATATGTGAAAGCTCTACAATCTTATTTATTTGCTTACTATTATTTAATGTATTCCAGTTCAATGTATTCTTACTTAAAATATGTTAACGATGTTAGTAGGTAGAGATAATTCTCCAGGACATCCATATCCTTTATTACAAGAACTTAATACGGAAACAAATAACAAAAGAGCGAATACAGCTCCCATAGTTTTTAAAATAGATTTTCTCATTTTATAAATTTTTATGTGTTAATTAGATTTGTAAGAAATTACTTACGTTCATCTAACGAACAAAGTTAAGTTTTTAATATATGTAAATCGAATGTTTACGATTTTATTAACTCAATTACCTTGCCAATGTTTTATAGACAACACTTTTTAATGGTTTTTTTACACTTTTGGTATTAATGTTAATATAATTTAACTGATAAACTTCGTCGAAATTGTGATAAATAGTATTTCACATAAATTTGTCAAATTCCTTTCGATTATATAAGTTTACATATATATGACGTTGAAAAATAGAGCAATCACACGATTAGAGAAATTAAATTTAGAATTTGATAGAGTTTTATCTTTAATAGAGCCCATTGCAGATTCTGAATTAATTAAAAAACCTTCAAAAAAAGAATGGTCTGTAGTACAAATATTCAATCATCTCAAGGAATCTGAGCGTTTAAGTTTAGCATATCTTTTGTATAAGGAGAAAGAAGGCGCTTCATTTCCCCAAGAGAAAATATCATCCAAAATCAAGTTTTTCATTTATAGAGTTGCTTTAATTTCTCCTTTTAGATTCACAGCTCCTGTTAATTTATCAAATCCTTCTAATGAAGATAATCTAGAATCTATTCAAAAATCTTTCACTGAGATACGGATACAAATAGCCGATTTTCTAGAAAGACAAGACGAGTCTTTTTTCAAAACGATGTCATATAAGCACCCAGCTGCAGGAAGAATAAGTATAGAAAAAATGTTAATATTTCTGCGTTTACATCTTAAACATCATGAAAAACAGATGCTTAGGACACTTATAAAAATTTCTAAGTAATGCCGACTATTCTCTATTACATCTCTCTTCGACGTATTTCATAAGCAGCAATACTTACAGCTTGCATAACATTAAGTGAGGAAATGTTTCCTTGCATTGGAATGTGAACAGATTGATCAACACACTTTAAAAATGATTCCCTTATACCATATTTCTCTGCTCCAGCAATAATCACATATTTATCACTGTCCTTTAATTCTGGCAAATTCACGGAACTGGAAGTATATTCTAATGCTGCAATATGGTACCCTTCATCTTTAAGTCGCTGTAGATGCTGAATTCCCTTTTGCTCATCAATTATTTCATAATTAATATGGTCTTCATTTAAACGAGAAATAGAACGAAACTTCTTAGAGATGACAAACTCTTCATTGCAAAAGACCAAAATCTTAGACACTTTTAATCCATCGCCAAGCCTGAAAATTCCAGCAATATTGGGCGGAAGCCTAAGATCATCTAACAAAAGAATAATATCTTTTCTAAATGAAACTTCATCTTTCCGAGCCATTACTTCTTCATAATTCAGCTGTTCATGCTCCATTAATAAACTAATTCAGATAAATTGAACTTTTCATCGATAACTATTCTTCCTCTATCATTTCGTTTTACTGTTCCACATTGATGAACAGGATCATGTTCGAAAAATAATATGTCTTTATTTTCTACTGCCTCATTTAATAGAACTTCCTTTTCTTTAAGTGTTTCTAAAGGACGAATATCATAGCACATCACATAAGGCATTGGAATGTGATAAGACGAAGGCATCAAATCAGCGCAGTAAATTAAACGCCTTCCATTTGGTAGATGAAGGATAGGGGACATCATAGCTTCTGTATGACCATATGAATAACGAATGTCTATATTTTCTATCCAATTTCCATCTTGTACTACATCGATAAAATTAATTACATTATGATCTTCTAGCGGCATGAAATTTTCCTTTAAGAAGGAAGCTTTTTCTCTATCATTAGGGGCTTTCGCCCAATTCCAATGTCTTTCGTTGCTCCAGTATTTTGCCTTCGGAAATGTAGGCAATGATTCTCCGTTTATAATAGAAACAGCACCTCCATCATGATCAAAATGTAAATGAGTCAAAAATACATCAGTTATATCTTCTACAGTTAATCCTTTTTCAGCTAATGAAGCATGAAGATTAGTACCATGTGGGTGAAAAAAAGAACGAAATTTCTCGCTTTGTTTCATACCCATTCCTGTGTCAATCAATATTTTACGATCCCCTTGCTCTATCAAAAGACAACGCATTGACCATGTACACATGTTATTTTCGTCTGCAGGATTAAGTTTATTCCAAAGAGTTTTTGGCACTACACCAAACATCGCTCCACCGTCAAGTTTGAAAAGACCGGCATCAATAATTGATAACTTCATGTTTCGTTTTTAAAATGAATATACCACACCTATACTAGCTGAACTGCCAAGTAAAGGATAATTTTGTGGTTGTATTTGTAAAGATAAATCTTCTGTTGTGTCAAACTCCATCAGATGTCGATCCGTAAAGGCTTCTATTGCAGAAACTAAGTGAACAACAATTACTGCTATTCCTGCTCGCTCTGTGTCTAGCTGAAATTGATTTCTTAGTTGACGTATGGATTCTGCTGATTCAATTCCTCTATATACAAAAGTTGGATCTTCTATCTTTATTTCTAGAGCTTCTCTGAATTCAAGCCAAAGCCTTCTATTATTTATAAAAATGGAGATGGTTGTCACATCTGCCGCTAAGACTAGAGGAACTTTCCAATATCTTTTATTATAAAATTGCCCACCACTAGGTATTAATAATCCATAAGCTAATGCTTTTCCTGGGTTACCATCAAAAATGGTTTTAATTGTTTTTAATGTGCCATTCTGTGTGGGTGCCGCTGTAGAATCTGTTGGGATCCTGAATTCCTGTGGATCTTCAAAATCTTCTACCTGTGCAGTGCCCATATTCATGAAAGAAAAGATAGATAATATAGTTAGAAAAAATATTCTCATTTTAGCTTATTAACGCATCGATGATGTCATTTAACTCATCGTCTGAATGAAACGGAATTGTTATATTCCCTGTGCCTTTTTCATTTCTTTTTATATTAACTTTAACACCGACTAGCCTGCTTATTTGATCTTTAATTTTTCTTATTTCAGGTGATTCTTGACTAGTAGATTTTGCTTTAGAATCTTTTTTACTTGATGCTTCTTGTTCCAGTTTTCTAACAGACCAATTTCCTGATTTGGTTTTGTAGTATAAGTCTAGTTGCCTGGCAATATTGCCTATTCCAGCTAGAACTCTTGCGTGACCCATACTAATTTCTTCCTCTTTTACTCCTTGCTGGATCTGAGGTGGTAATTTTAAGAGTCTAACATAATTGGCAACTGTACTTCTTTTTTTACCTACTCTGTGCGAAAGTTCATCTTGAGTCAATGAACATTCATCCATGAGTCGTTGGTAAGAAAAAGCTACTTCCAATGCATTAAGATTTTGTCTTTGAATATTTTCTATCAAAGCAAACTCTAGCATCTCTTGATCATTAGCCACACGGATGTAAGCGGGAATGGTTTTAAGCTTTGCAAGTTTCGATGCTCTTAATCTTCTTTCTCCTGATATTAGCTGGAAATTTCCATCACCTAGAGAACGAACAGTAATAGGCTGAACCAAACCGTGAAGCTTAATAGATTCACTTAATTCTTTTAGCTGTTCTTGATCGAATTCTGTTCGCGGCTGAAATGGATTAGTTGTGATTGATGTAACATCAATTTCCATAGTGCTATTCGCTAATTTTTGAATAGCCTTTTTAGCTGGTTTCCCTGAAGATTTATCAACATCTTTAAGTAAAGCTCTTAATCCCTTTCCTAAATCCTTTTTCTTTGCCATTGTAGTCTACTTTAATTGATGAGATTTTTCACTCTTTGTCTTACTCGCTTGGTTGTATTTCGCTTTCCAATCTCATCCTCATTCCTCGTTAAAAATTCAAACGCAAGGTTCAAATAGTTATTCGCACCTTTTGATGAAATGTCATAAGTGATAACAGGCATTCCCATACTCGGCGCTTCACCTATTTTACTATTCCTATGGATAATAGTTTCATAAACAACATCACCTAGATTTGAAGTCACTTCATCAACAACTAAATTCGCCATTTTCAGACGTTTATCATACATGGATAAAACAATCCCTTCTAGTTCTAACTCCGTATTTAAGTTGTTTTGAACCAAAGAAATGGTATTCCTTAATTTGCTATAACCTTCTAGAGAAAATATTTCACACTGAATAGGTACAAGTACAGAATCTGAAGCAGTTAATGCATTTAACGTAATTAATCCAAGCGAAGGAAGACAATCTATAATTATATAATCATAAGAATCGGCTATTGGTCGAAGATGTTTCTTTAATTGAAATTCACGTTCTTCAACATTAACCAACTCTATTTCAGCACCTACCAAATCTATACTTGATGGTATCAAATGAAGATTAGGCACATCTGTTTCTATTATGGCATCCTCAGGATTAGCTCCGTTTATCAAAATGTCATAGATAGAATAATCATCCTCTTCTATTTTATAACCTAGGCCACTAGAAGCATTTGCTTGTGGATCTGAATCGATTAGCAATACCTTTTTTTCAAGAATTGCTAATGCCGCAGACAAGTTAATAGCTGTCGTCGTCTTACCAACACCACCTTTTTGATTTGCTATAGCTATTATTTTACCCATTTTATTTAATATTTCTCGGCAAAGTTACATTTAATACGAAAGAATAAATCGCTTTTATTCGTTTTTATGACTTTATATCTTACATTGAATTTGTATCATTGTATATAATCAAGCAATATTTGCTAAAAGTAATAATGATGAATATGAAAGTGACGAAGCAATTTATTTTTATCCTTAATTTTTTTCTTTTTTTTTCTTTCTGGGCTGGGGCCCAAAGTTATTCATTACTTGATGCCAATTGTATAGATATAGATGGTCAAGAATTGTCTAATCCTTTCGTTGGAGGTTTGAATTCACCTCAGTTTAATACAGTAGATTTTGATTTAGATGGTGATGATGATCTTGTATTACTAGATAGAGATGGAGGTATTGTTGTGCCTTATGAATATGATAATGGAGAATATATCTTCGCGCCAGAATTTCGAAACACATTTCCAGCACTAAAAAACTGGGCTCGTTTTGTGGATTATAATAATGATGGAGTTAAAGATATTTATTGTTACAATATAGAATCTCCACTTGATGGTGTGGAGATCTATAAAGGTAGTGTGGTTGATAATAAACTTCAGTATGAAAAAATCATTCCTTGTCCGGGAGAAGCTTTTGAAATCATATATTTTACTGTTGGAAGTCAAAAAGCTAATTTAGATTTAAGTTCAGCAGATTTACCTGACATCATAGATGTTGATGGAGATGGCGACCTTGATATAATTACCTTCCAAGGAGACGATCCCTTCGTTAAGTTCTTTCGTAACACAAACATAGAAGAAGGCGTTTCTCTAGAAACTCCGCAATATGAATTGGCAGATGCTTGTTGGGGGAAATTTAGAGAGAATGGTGTTAATGAGACTATAAAACTTAGTGATACCGTAAATGATTGTGCAGATCCACTTAAAGAAGAAGATGAAGAAGAAATAAATAAAAATGGAGTTCATGCAGGTTCTACGATCACCTTATATGATGATGATAATGATGGTGATTTCGAAGCGATAATTGGAGATCTAAGTAATGAAAGAATGAATTGGTTGCATAATGAAGCAGTTGATGGAGAATCATTTATGACTTCTCAAGACACTGTATTCCCATTTTATGATACACCTATTGATATTTTTATATTTAATGCAGCATTCGTGTTAGATATAGATAAAGATGGAAATGATGACTTAGTAGCTGCTCCTAATTTTACAGGTGCTATTCAAAATAGAGACAATGTATGGTATTACAGAAACGGAGCTGAGAATGGTGAACACGATTTCCAGTTACAGAGTACAGACTTTCTGGGTAATGAAATGTTTGATTTTGGTTCCTTAAGTAGTCCTACTACCTGTGACTTTAATCAAGATGGCAAGAGAGATCTTTTAGTGGGAGTATTTGGAGAATTTGTAATAGGTGATAATCCAGATTCAAAACTGTATTTGTTTGAGAATATAAGTACAGATGATGAGCTTGCCTTTCAGTTAATTGATGAAGATTATTTAGGATTCTTAGCGTTCAAAGAGTTGTTTTTTAATTACGCACCTAGTGTAGGAGATCTTGATAATGATGGAGATGATGACCTGATGGTTTCTACAAATACAGGTGAATTAATCTATGTGGAAAATATAGCAGGAGAGGGAAATCCATATGAATTTGCAGCTCCAGTTTTTGAATATGCAGGAATTGATGTGGGTGATAATGCTAAAGTTCAACTTGTAGATTTGAATAGAGATGGATTAATGGATCTGGTTATAGGAGAAAGGAATCAGAATGCCGACCCCAATGATCCAGAGAAATTAGGGAATATCAATTATTTTGAAAATGTAGGTTCTACAGGAAATCCCGTATTCGGTTCAGATGAAGATGTATTACCAAATACTCCAGCTCTGGGACATGTAGTTACTAGAGATATCACAACTATTAGAGGTTCAGCTACACCGTATTTCTATGATACAGGTGAGGATTATATATTGTATGTTGGATCAGAAAGTGGAAGGGTTAAGTTGTATGAGGATATAGAAAATAATTTTTATACAGGCTTTACAGAAATAGATGATAGTGTTAATGCATTGTTCACAGGAAAAAGAAGTGCTGTAGCAGTTGATGATTTGAATAATGATGGATTATTAGAATTTGTAATGGGAAATATCCGTGGAGGTATTTCTATTTTTGGATCTGATATACAGACAAATGGAGTGGTGTCAGTAGAAGAAGATTTATTTGAAGATGTTTCTATTTATCCTAATCCGACAAGTGAATTGATTAACATTCAACATGAAAATCAATTTCGTAATTATGAAATCATGTCTATTGATGGTGTGTTATTACGAAAGGGTAACATAGAAGCGAATCGTCAAACAATTTCTGTTAATCAATTACCTTCAGGCGTTTACATTTTAAATTTGAAAGGTGCTGACGCAATATACTCATCGAAGATTACAATTTTTAGATAAGGCTTTCTTGAAGAGATTTCATTAGTTTATTTTGGGCGTCTATCATTTTTCTTATGAGAATGAATTTGCCAGGAAGTATGCTATCAATCTCGATAAGAAAATCAATGTCAATTAAGTCATCCTGTTCCTGGAATAAATAGCTTAATGTCACATTTTTGAAAGGCAATCCAAATACGTGATAGATTATGAAACCCCCTTTATCTATTACCTTACAAGAGTATTTTATTCGAATTGGTAACCAATTAAAAGGCTTTTCATAGATAGTAAATCGATCAGGTTCTTTGTCTTTTTCTCTTTCAGCTTTAGTAATAAGAGGGTGGAGTTTAGCATATTGCCTTATATCTAAAAAATAGGGTTTAATATCCTTTAGTTTAGCATTTAGATTATATGTAATAGATCTAGTCAAAGGGTCAAATTTTATCTACAAATACTTATTATATTTATTTGAATTTTCTTTCTGATTCTTTTATGGAAATATCATTAATGCTTGCAAATCTTTTCTTCATTAATCCATTTTCGTCGAACTCCCAATTCTCATTTCCATAGGCTCTAAACCATTTCCCATCGGCTGTATGATATTCATATTCAAATCTTACTGCAATTCTATTATCTGTATGAGCCCAATATTCTTTTTTCAATTTATAGTTTAATTCATTTTTCCACTTATCTTTCAAAAAGTGTATGATTTCTTTTCTTCCATTGATAAACAAATCGCGGTTTCTCCATTCACTATCCACTGTATAAGCA
>CAZSKA010000103.1:0-4101 GCA_964607315.1 uncultured Saprospiraceae bacterium
TGAAAGATTAAGTAAAAAGAAATGCGACATTATGGAGTTAAATTGGTATAAAAAGGATGGTGCAAAATAGAGGAATAGCCTTAGAATTTATCCGACAATGTAGAATTTATACGAATTTAGCTCAAAAATGCCGTATATATTTTCATTAAATTTCTCTTTCTCTTCTTGCCTCCCATCTGAAACATCAAGTTTCAGTTCACAACTTATTTCGACATCACCGTCGAAATTCTTCCTAGCGTAAGATCAGCTGTTCAATCGCCGTAACTAATATTATGCCTGCTTTTTTAGGGTCGCCAAAGAAAAATTTAATAACAAAATCTAAAGTGGCATTTTCAACCTAAATTCGTATTAAATGGTATTAAAATGAAGGCAAAAAAATAGTGGCAAGTCAGGAGACTAGCCACTATTAAGCAAATTAGAATAGTTGGATTTACTTTCTATTACAGGTTTGCTATTTTTTTACAATTCTATGCGTAATTTGATTGCTAGAAGTTGAAATTTGTACAAAATATATTCCAGCATTATATGCATCAAATGGAATTTGTCTAACATCTCCAGTTTTAATCCATAAAACTTTTCCATTGATATCTAATACTCTAATTTCAGCATTATCTGTTGCACCTAATTCAAGATTTAAAACATCTGAAACTGGGTTAGGGTGAACAGTAGGCTCAGACCCCGAATTATATGAAAGTTCTACTACATTACTGTATTCATATTTTCCATCAAAGTCCATTTGTTTAAGTCTATAATAATTCGAACCATTTTCAGGAGTTCTATCTAAGAAAGAATAGTTAATTGATTCATTAGAATCACCATTTCCTTCTACAAATCCTAAAGTTGTCCAGTTATGACCGTCCATGCTTTTATGAACCTCGAATCCTTGGTTATTTTGCTCACTTGCAGTTGTCCAGTTTAATTGCGAACCTTTTTCAGTTCTTGTAGCATCGAAAGAAATAAGTTCTACAGGAAGTGCAGCTACAACACAGATTGTAACTTCTGTTGCATCAGAATAATCAAATTCTAAATTAATACTAGCATCATTTGTTGTTACTGAAGCGAATTCACCTACTCTAGTACCTGAACCGTCAACGATTGTAAAACAATCTCCAATTGCTGGAGTAAATCCCCATACCAATTCAAGTGTTGCAGAAGAAATAGTCATTGAATTTCCCGTAACTGTATTTATTATTTGATCATATTCTGTAATAGGAGTTGTTCCATCAATTTCAAAAATGATTGTTGAAAAACCCATATCAATGTCATCTCTTATTTCTAAGTCTCCTGGACTAGATCCTGGAGCAAAAGTTGCATTTGAAGTATTTGCCATGCTAGCAATAGTTTCTGTTTCTATATCTTCAGATCCAGAACCATCAATACGAATATCACCATCATTATTAAAAAAAGCATCATCTTGCATTCTAATTCCATCATCTGGTGCATCAGTACACATGAACAAACCTCCCATATTGTTATTGAAATTACCAAATAATTCCATTCCATGATCTGCAGGTGTTTGAATTTCAACTACTCCATTATTATTAAATGTACTAGGACCAATATTGAAATCAATCTGTATACCTTCATCACCTGCATTATTTATTGTCACAATACCTGATGGCAAATTGTTGAATGTCCCTGATTCTTGCAATCTAATGCCATCATTTGCGCCTCCATTTAAAATAAAAGATCCCATGTTAACAATTGAAGCAGTGGAACCATTCGCATCTATCTGAACTCCATAATTTCCAGAATTAGAAATGTTAACTAGTCCATTTGGCATATTTATGAATAATCCTGCATCAATTACATATACAGAAGCATCTCCTGCATCACAATCCATTAAAGTACAAGTACCGAAATTATTGAAAACTGCATTTGAATTATCTACAAGAATTTGATCATCTGTTCCTCCAGTTACATTGAAGTTTGCACCTGGATTATTATTAAATATTCCGCCATCATCAACTCTTATTCCATTATCAATAGCACCAGAAACACTTATTGTACCATTGTTTTCTATCGAAGATCCGTCATTTACATAAATACCATCATCTCCCGCTGTTGTTCTTGATATATTAATTATTCCATTATTAGTAATTAGTCCAAATACTCCACCTGAATCATCTGCATACATTTCATCACCATCGCCATTAACTTGACCAGCATCAGTAATAGTAATAGTTGCTCCAGCATTATTAGTTAAATTTCCTCTTTGAACATATAGTCCGTGTTGACCTATATTACTAATAGAAATTTCTCCATTGTTTTCAAATCCACCTCTTACATAAAGACCATCAACAGCAGTACCTCCTAGTCCGTTGGAAACGACTAAAATACCATTGTTTATTACAGATGCAGAATTGTCAATTTCAAAAACATCATCATTTAATGGTGTTCCACTAACTGTTAAAGTAATAGTTGGATTAATTGTTAATTCAGATGATCCACCCATATCAATTCTGGCTACAGAAGTAGAGGCAGAAACTGTAACATTTGCATCATTAATTACTACTTCATCAGTTGTTCCTGGAAGCATGTCAGTGCTCCAATTGGTAGCATCTTCCCAGTTGGGTGTCCCTGCATCACCATCCCAAGAGACTTGTGCGTTCGAATAATTAATTAGTCCAAATATGGACAGTAGAGTAAGGTAGGTTATTTTTCTCATTATCAGTTATTTTTAAAAAGTAAAATTTGTTCTATAATTTATATTAATAAGGTTATTATAATAATTTAATGTTATCTGTTAATCGTAATGGTACCCGTATATAATTCAACTCCTCCAGTCGGCAAAGTCACCTCTATTACATAGGCATATACCCCTTGACTAACTGTATTGCCGTTATATGTTCCATCCCACATTCTATCTACTTCGTCGCTCATTAATTCTCTTTCTTCCCATGCTCTATTTCCCCATCTATCATATATTCTGAAAGAATTAATAAATAAAGGTTCATTAGTACCTATTATAAATCGGTCATTAACTCCATCGTTATTTGGGGTAAATGCAGTTGGAATATATACCTTAGGTGGTTCACTTGAACAAGATCCAGGATCAGTTAATACAACATCGATTTCACAAGCTAGACCCGAATTGTCAACAATGGTTATGATAACATCTCCATTTCCAGCTGTACCATTTGGTAAACGGAAAGTAGTAGGATCACCATAAATACCGCTCGCAGGTTGTACTATTCCGTTAGGACTTGTTACAAAGTATGTTCCTTCAGCTCCTCCTATAGTAGGATTTAAAGTGAATAGAATAAAATCATTACTCGGATTGTCATCGAATGATTCTTCAGCACATGCTATATCAACTATAACTGGACTAATTCCACAGTTACAATCTTCTATATTGAATGAAACCATCGTTTCTTCCCAGCATCCTTGCTCAGGATCTGGAATGAAAGTATAAATGATGCTTCCTACAAAATTCGTGTTTAGAGAATCTACCATATTTCCCAATTCATCAAACCATTCTCCTATAATTCCTTCATCACTCATAATAGGCAAAAGAACAATGTCATCAAGGCAATTCATTTCAAATAAATTTCCAAATGATACTGCTTGGGTTCCAGTAAGTGAGTAGGTAAAACTTTGAGTGGAAACGAAACACCCATCACCTGGCTGATTATCGATTATGAAATTAAATGTGAAAGTCCCATCTCCATTATCCGTGACATTCCAAACTCCAGTTACACCTGCTTGATCCGGCATTGGTAAATCAGTAGGGGCGGGTAAATCTTCTACATCACATATCATATCATCTGGAAGATTACTAAAGCTTATTTCTTGACTTCCACTAACTGAAATCGTAAAAGGCATGCCTTCTACAAAACACCCATCAGCTGGCTGATTGTCGATTACGAAACTATACGTATGTGTTCCATCGCCATTATCTGTGCTAGTCCAAGTTCCACTAACCCCCGCTTGGTCAGGCTGCGGTAAACTTGCTGCATCAGGTAAATCTCCTTGATCACAAACATCATCTGTGGTAATTCCCGTGAAACTAATTTCAACTTCACCACTAACTTCTATTATAAACGGCATTGTTTCTATAAAACACCCATCAGCTGGCTGATTGTCGATTACGAAACTATA
>CAZSKA010000103.1:4201-7373 GCA_964607315.1 uncultured Saprospiraceae bacterium
GCTGGCTGATTGTCGATTACGAAACTATATGTATGTGATCCATCTCCATTATCTATGCTAGACCAAGTTCCACTGACCCCCGCTTGATCAGGTTGCGGTAAACTTGCTGCATCAGGTAAATCTCCTTGATCACAAACATCATCTGTGGTAATTCCTGTAAAGCTAATTTCTTGCGTCCCTAAAACTTCTATTGTAAACATCTGTGATGAAACAAAACACCCATCAGCTGGCTGATTATCGATTACAAAACTATACGTATGTGTATCATCGCCATTATCCACTATAGACCACATTCCAGATACTCCCGTTTGATCGGGTTGTGGTAAACTTGCTGCATCAGGTAAGTCAGCAATTTCACATACATCATCCAATGGTAGATTACTGAAACTTACTTCTAAAGATCCACTTACTTCAATATCAAATGGTGAAATACTTACAAAGCATGCATCAACTGGTTGATTGTCGATTACGAAACTATACGTATGTGTTCCATCTCCATTATCTACACTCATCCAAGTTCCTGTTACTCCTGCTTGATCGGGTTGCGGTAAACTAACAACATTTGGTAAATCAGATATTTCACAAACTACATTAGAAGGCAAGTCTGTAAAGCTTATCTCTACCTCATCGCTTATCGCTATTGTAAAGGGTGCTGTGTCTATAAAACATCCATCAGCTGGCTGATTATCGATTACGAAACTATACGTATGTGTATCATCGCCATTATCTACTATAGACCACATTCCAGATACTCCCGTTTGATCGGGTTGCGGTAAACTTGTTATTTCTGGTAAGTCTGAAGCATCACAAACATCATCTGTTGGCAATGCTGTAAAACTAATTTCTATTTCTCCACTTACAGCAATTGTAAAGGGCATTGATTCAACAAAACACTCATTCGCTGGTTGATTGTCAATCATAAAACTATAGGTATGTGTATCATCACCATTATCTATTATAGTCCATGTTCCAGTTACACCTGCTTCATTTGGTTGAGGAAGGCTAGCTACATTTGGTAGGTCAGCAACATCACAAACATCGTCTGTTACCAATCCAGTAAATGTAATTTCTTCTGTTCCTAAAATTTCCAATGTGAACATTTCAAGTGATATAAAACATCCGTCTACTGGTTGATTATCTATATTGAAAGAATATGTGTGTGTGCCGTTGCCATTATCAACTATAGTCCAAGTTCCAGTTACTCCTGCTTGATCTGGTTGCGGTAAACTTGCAACATCTGGTAGGTCTGAAATCTCACAAGCAACTGTCATTGGTAATCCCGTAAAAGTGACTTCTACAGCACCACTTACTTCTAATGTGAATTCTTGCATACTTACAAAACAAGCATCCATAGGTTGATTGTCAATTGTAAAACTATAGGTATGTGTTCCATCTCCGTTGTCTACACTAGTCCAAGTTCCACTAACTCCTGCTTCATCAGGTTGAGGTAAACTTGCAACATCTGGCAAGCCTGAAATCTCACAAACATCATCGATAGGTAATCCAGTAAAGCTAACCTCTACTGCACCACTTACTTCAATTGTAAATTCTTGCGAACTTACAAAACATCCGTCTGCAGGTTGATTATCAATTACAAAACTATAAGTATGTGTATTATCTCCATTGTCAATTGAAGTCCAAGTTCCTATAACACCTGCTTGATTAGGTTGTGGTAAACTTGCAACATCTGGTAAATCTGTGATTTCACAGACATCGACCATCGGTAATCCTGTAAAACTTACTTCTACTTCTCCACTTACATTGATTGTGAATGGACTAGGATCAATAAAACACTGATCAGCTGGTTGTCCTGTAATCTGGAATGTATAAGTGAATGAATCATCTCCATTATCCACAGAACTCCATGTTCCTAAAACTCCTGCTTCATTTGGTTGTGGTAATCCTGCAACATCTGGTAAATCCATAACTTCACAAACATCTGTTGTAGGTAGATTAGTGAAAGTAACAGGAGAGCTTTCTATTATTTCTATATCATGTGTCGTAATCGCCGGCATGCATGTCCCTGACAATACAGTATAACTGATAGTTACATTACCTGAACCAATTACTGCAATTATACCTGCATTATTAATATTTACAACGCCTGTATTATTGCTTGCCCATGTACCATTCATATCTCCATCTGTCATTGCTGTGAAAATATTTGGATCTTCTAAACAAATAGAACTTGGTGCCGAAATTGTTCCTGCATTTGGAAGTGGATCAATAGTTAAAATGAAGATTTCAGTATCTGCCATGCAGTCGTTTAATCCATCTGGATCGTTTGTGATTGCCGTTAATTGAACACTTCCATTTATAATATCTGATGGTCCTGGAGTATATGTTGTAATTTCAGTATTAGTGGAGCTGAACATTCCGTCACCTGCTGTTAACCATCCATCAAATAATGCATTCGTTACGCTAGCAGTTAAATCGGCGCTTTCACCTTCACAAATTATGTTTTGACCGGCTATGTTAACTGATGGCGGATTTGCACATGCACATGGTTCTATTTCAAATGTGAACATCGTGTTTTGCCAACATCCTTGTCCTGCATCTGGTATAAAAGTATATGTTAATGCAGGATTGGCTACTGTTGTATTCAATGTCGTTGTCAGACTTCCATTCTCATCTTCCCATGATCCTGTTATACTTCCATCTCCAAATGGAGGTAATACAACAGATTCGTTTACACAATATGTATTGTCTAATGTTACAAATCCAACATTTATAAGAGGATCTTCAGTTACGATAACATCTGCTGTTTCATCAGGACAAATACTGATTCCCGAAACAGTATATGTATAAGTGTTACCGATGTTCGACCAAACTCCTCCCGCATCCGGAGTTCCATTTAAAGCAGCAAATAATTCAGCGTCTGAAGGTGTATCACCTTGGCAAACATTAAGTGTTCCGTTAATACCTGCATTAGGTGCAACTTCCTCGGTTACGACAACATCTGCACTCGCATTGGGGCAAACACCCGATGAATTTACGGTATATGTATAAACCAACCCAACATTAGTCCAGACACCACCTGCATCAGGAGTTCCACCCAATGCCGCTAATAAATCTGCAATGGAAGGTGTATCACCTTGACAAATAGTTAATGTTCCATTAGTACCTGCATTAGGTGCAACTTCCTCGGTTACGACAACATCTGCACTCGCAT
>CAZSKA010000103.1:7473-12348 GCA_964607315.1 uncultured Saprospiraceae bacterium
TTAGTACCTGCATTAGGTGCAACTTCCTCGGTTACGACAACATCTGCACTCGCATTGGGACATATACCAGATGAATTTACGGTATACGTATAAACCAATCCAACATTAGTCCAGATACCACCTGCATCAGGAGTTCCACCCAATGCCGCAAGTAAATCTGCAATGGAAGGTGTATCGCCTTGACAAATAGTTAATGTTCCGTTAGTACCTGCATTAGGTGCAACTTCCTCGGTTACGACAACATCTGCACTCGCATTGGGGCAAACACCCGATGAATTTACGGTATATGTATAAACCAACCCAACATTAGTCCAGACACCACCTGCATCAGGAGTTCCACCCAATGCCGCTAGTAAATCTGCATTGGAAGGTGTATCACCTTGACAAATAGTAAGTGTTCCATTAGTGCCAGCATTTGGTGCGACTTCTTCGGTTACTGTTACATCTGCGCTTTCGTCAGGACATGGTCCTAATGAGCTTACTGTGTAAGTATATATTAATCCAACATTAGTCCAGATACCACCGACATCAGGAGTGCCATTTAATGCCGAGAATAAATCGGTATTGGAAGGTGTTGTGCCTTGGCATACGGTAAGAGTTCCATTCATTCCAGCATTGGGTGGAACATCTTCCATTACTAAAACTTCTGCTGAAGCATCTGGACAAACACCTAACGATGGAACTGTGTAAGTATAAGTTAAACCTACATTTGTCCATATTCCTCCAGGTTCGGGTGTCCCCAAAAGTGCGTTGAATAAATCCATGTTTGATGGTGTATCTCCTTGGCATACCATCAATGTACCATTCATTCCAGCATTTGGAGGAGTTTCTTCTGTAAGAATAACATCAGCGGATTCGTCTGGGCAAACTCCCATGGAGGTTATAGTGTATGTATATGTTAGTCCTACATTTGTCCATATTCCACCTGTTTGGGGTGTCCCCAAAAGCGCATTGAATAATTCCATTTCTGTAGGTGTGGTGCCTTGGCAAACTGTTAAGGCACCGTTCATGCCTGCATTAGGGGGCATTTCTTCAATAACTATTACATCAGCTGTGGCATTTGGGCATAGGCCAGCTGAGTTAACAGTATAGGTATAAGTTAATCCTACGTTGGTCCATACTCCGCCTGTTTGGGGTGTCCCCAAAAGCGCGTTGAATAATTCCATTTCCGTGGGTGTGGTACCTTGACAAACGCTTAGTGTTCCGCTCATTCCTGCATCTGGCAAAGTTTCTACTGTTACAGGGATGGTATTTTCTCCTGGACACATTCCTCCGGTTGTATAGCTTACCATGTAAGTTGTACCACCAATTCCATCTGAAATGATACCTGTAATAGGATCAATAGAAGCTCCGTCTCCAGGGTTTGGGTTAAAACTAAAAGTGCCGCCAGGAGTAGTTATTCCAGATGGCCCATTTGTGCTATCTTCACAGTAATTAGCAAAACTAAAGCTAGAGTCTTCAGCTGCATTTACTGTTATTATAATATCATCAGTGTTTTGACAGCCATTTGCTGCGGTGTAGGTTACTGTAAATGTACCATTGTCATCCATAGTAGCTGGAAACGGAACTGGTGCTTGTCCTGGATATATTGTTCCATCTGGACCTTCCCATGACCAAGTACCTGAAGTGTGAAATGTTTCATCTAAAGCTATATTGTCTCCTTCGCATACATTAATGTTAGCTGCAGTTGCTACAGGAGGAGCTGCATTTACTGTAACTGATGGATCTGAATCATCGCAATCATCGAATGGTCCAAAACCATCACAGTCTTCATCAGTTCCACAAGCTCCACATGCAAGAAAAACAGATGCTGGTAAATCAGCCATATCTGCTTCACACCATATAGATACATTATCTATTCCTATATCTTCATTACTTTCATTTAAACCATCAAATAGAATAGTTAAGTCTAAATTTGAACCGTATTCAGAAATCTCAAAGCAAAAAGTTGAAAATGTTGAATTAATTGTGCCAGCATCTCCTACGCCATCACAATCTAAATCAAATGCAGGAGCTGTATCTTGACCTTGGTCTTCAATATTTATAAGATTAGAAAATGCAGCACCATCAATACTATAAGTGAATTCTACAATAGACGGAGGATCCCATCCTTCTACAGCGTTATTAAATGCTGCCCATGCCAAATCAACACATAGATATAATCTATTTGTGGAACTACATGAAGATATATCAATTCCGGTCCAGCTAGCCATTTCTTCATCTGAAGGACCACATAATGTACCATCAGTATTAAATGCTGATAAAAAGCTTCCGCTTACGTTATTATAGATGAATGATGGAGAAGCACCTATTTCTACTGGACAGCCATCACCAGGTCCACATATCACTCCAAACCAGTCTCCAAAACTTCCAGATCCACATTCTGTTGCTAAAGAAAATGGAACAGAACTACTGCCGTCAAAATCTTCAATCCAAATCTGAGCATTTAAAGAGTTGCAGAAAAATAACACAATGAATATATACAATATTCTCATACAGCTAATTAGTGATTTTCGAGGTTAAAAAAACCTTTTTTATTTACTTTTCACAAAGTTCAAAACAGAACTTTCTCCATTCTTAGCATTAATCTTTACAAGATAATATCCTATTTCTAGTTTACTAATGTCAAGATTAGTATAACCAGAATCTGTTTCTATTTCTAGAAGTTTTTGCCCTTGAATATTAAAGAATTCAAGTGTTGAACTTTCACCTTCGAAAATCACATTTGAGTTACCTGGATTGGGGAATATTTTTCCTTCTTTGCTCTCATCATCATGTACCAAAATAATCGTTTCAGATAAATCAAATTCACCATTGAAGTCCATTTGTTTTAATCTGTAATAGTTGGCCCCTATTGCAGGTCTGTTGTGAATAAAGTCATATGTAAGTAATTCATTAGTAGTACCATTTCCTTGAATTCTACCAATTGGATAAAAATCTACACCGTTTACACTGTGTTGTACTTCGAAATAATCATTGTTCCATTCAGCTGCTGTTTGCCAAGAAAGCAAAGATTCATTTTCTACTTTTTGACCTTCGAAATATACTAACTCTACTGGAACAGTAGCAACAACACATGAAATAACAGGTGTGGAAGGTAAATCTACCGGATTATCATTACAAATTATGCAGATATTATCAATGGCAACATCATCACCATCCGTATTAAGACCACCGATTGTAAAAGCTAAATCAAGATTTGATCCTAAAGAAGGAAGCTCTACACAATAATTTGAAAAAGCCTCTGTTAATGCTGTTCCATCCCCAGTTCCATCACAGTTTGTATCATTTGCTGGTCCTGAGTTGTTATTTGCAATGGCCGCAAACGAAATGATATCATTTGCTGTTCCATCAATATTTACTGTAAAAGTTACAAAAGAATTATTATTTGCAACACTCTGATTACCATCCCATGTATCCATACCTTCTCTAGGTTGTGAATCACTTTCTGCAATATCAAAACAAAGGATTAAGGTACTTGCTCCAGCACAAGAAGAAATATCAATTCCTGTAGCCATTGAGGTTTGAGGATTATCATCCATACAAGGGTCACCATTTATATCTCTGGCTCCAAAGAAGCTTCCTGTAGCATTAACATATGAATAATCAGCATTTATGTCATCGTTGCCACATGGTCCACCTGGATTACAAACTACGCCGAAATAGTCTCTACTATCATCGATTATACATGGAAAAGAAAAATCTATTCCTGTTGTGTTGGTACCATCAAAATTTTCTTTCCATAATGTTCCTGGAGGAGTGCTTGTGAAAGGTGTACATGCAGGAAGGAATGTTGAGCCTGCAGGTAGAGTTGTTTCGTCGGCCTCACAATGTATTGCTATATCATCTATTCCCACATCTTCACCTGCTGTATTGAATCCTATAAATTCAATTTCTAGATCAAGTGAAGCTCCTAGTTGAGGTAACTCAAAACAATATTCTAAGAAAGTATCTGTTATTTCTGTATCACCAGCATCATCAGCATTTCCATCACATCCAATATCTATTCCAGGCCTTGTATCAGATCCATTAAAGGCTTCTACCTGAGTTACCGGAGTGAAAGCTGCCCCATCTATACTTGCTCTAAATTGAACGGAAGTATTTCCATCCCATGTATCTTCACAGCCACATGAAGTGCCCCATTCTGCTCCAAAAGGTCCAGCCATATTTCGACTTTCTACAATTTTTACACATAAATAAGTAACATTTGGATAAGCACAAGAAGAAATATCTATTCCAGTGAAAGACATGGTTTCTCCATTCACATTACCTGCACATCCATTATGATCTGTATCTCTTGCTCCAAAAAATTGACCAGTTACACCATTGTATAAATAGTCAGCGTTCATTTCATTATTGCAACCAGCTCCTTCTATACATAAAGAATCAAGATAATCTCTTGAGGTACAATAATTTTCATAAGTAAAAGAAGGCGGATTTGTGGTATTTCCACCATCCCAGTCTTCAATCCAAATCTGGGCATCGGCAAAAAAGACAGTCAATACAAAAAGTAAAGTAAGGGATATTTGTTTCATTGTCAGGCTATAACTTTCAAAAATTGGTTAGCAGTTATTCAATACATGTCGTATATAAATTCAATTGTTATTGAGATTGAGGTTTGGTTTAGTTTGGTCAACCAATTATTGGTCAACCAAAAATCAAATATAGTTTTTTTTATAAATTTTATTCAAAATTTTATATTTCATATAGCCGCTGAAGTCGGAATAAAGTTTCATTTTTTGATGAAGAAAGATTTTTTATTTCTTATTAATTTTGAAACTCGGAGTAATACTTTTTGAAGTGTAGTAAGATGAGATAAGATTTTTTGATTATATGATTCTGTAAAACATAATTATATATATGATGATTTTATAT
>CAZSKA010000104.1:0-12265 GCA_964607315.1 uncultured Saprospiraceae bacterium
TGAAAGATTAAGTAAAAAGAAATGCGACATTATGGAGTTAAATTGGTATTACTTCCATTTTTATCGTGATGTGGTAAATTTAGCAAATAGAAAACGCAAAACTAGATTCATAATGTTTTTTGTATCAAATTGCATTAAATGTAAGCTCAGTCGTTATTTTAAAAAATAAAAAAAGAGACGACCTAATTGTAGATCGCCTCATTATTACTTGTCAAGCAAAAGCTTCAGTTGTTTACTTAGTTAACCTATACTTGTATGTCAACATAAACCTCTGCATTCGATGAGAATAAAATACCCTTTCAAAATTTAAAATATTTACCCAGTGACTAGTTTTTCCACCGTATAGAAATTGAAATTCTAGATTAAATTTTTCAAATTCAGCTTCAATACCATACTTGTAAAACCCATTTAGAGCATAAAAAGTACGATGTTTTGAGTTATCAAAAACTTCAATTCCTTGATCAGAAATAATCCATCTTTCAAGTGGTATAAATAATTCTATACCAACACAAAAGTTTAGATTTTTGTAAATATTAACTTTAGTATTTAATTCCGGTCCAAGAGATATATTTACGTGCTTAGCATTTTCTAATAATTCAGTGAATGAAGGATTTGCAATCGTATCTGCAACAAATTGGTTCATGTAAGCGAAATTGCATCCTAATTCAAAATTAAGTCTTTCTTAAAGAATTTTGGATTATAATTATATACTGCTCCAATTGAAGCGATTTTAGTTCTAAAAAATCTAAATTTCTGAGACTCAAGTTGTATGCCAGGCGCACCTGGAGATACATTGTAAGGATACGAATAGTTATATGGATTTTCTATACCTACATTAGCTTGTAAATATAGTTGTCCATTTAATCCTATTGAAAAGCAAAACAATAAGCTAAATATTAAAGGTTTTAATGGCATAGTCTAAATCTCAATTGCGAGAAAGGAAATTATTCCATCTCATTAATTTTTATTATCAAATCCTTAAGAGCTGCTTTTTCAGCTTCTAATTGACCAACTGATTTATTTTGTTGTAAGGCTGTATTCTCGTAATTTTTAGCAGCTAGGCTAATTGTTTCTTTTAACAATTCGAGATTAGGATAAAGCTCCTGAATAACTTTAAGTTCTCGGCGTAAGATACCATTATCCATTTTACCTTCTCTTATCAAAGTAACTTGATCTAAAACAACTGAACCATCTTCTTGAATGAAAGGTGTTTTGTAGTAAATGCGCATATTGTTTAATTTTTTTTGTGAAAAAAGTGAAAGGTAGCTCCCATTTCTTCAGCGAATAAACTTTTATCTTCGTAAACGAGACCAATGAGTTCTGCACCAACAGGATGAGTTTTCCAAATCAAATCTTCTTTATAATGTAAATCTTTTGTTCTTGTTTTACCATTTCCATCTTCAAATTCGACTTTAATGGTGTAGTCTTTACGAGGAGAAGGAAATGCAGTTTTTTTATTTGTATTGAAAATGGACATTGTCCTATGATGACTAATTACTTCAGCTTTAATTGCTTTCCCTTGATGGTAACAAATGTCTCTAACTTTCACAGTTTTATTAATATGATACCTAAAAAGAAGACCAATTATTAAAATCGCTATAGCAAGAATATATGGAAATGGAAAGCGTATTTTTACTATACAAAAAACAAGTAGAAGTGCGCCTACAGAAAGTAATCCGTAAGAATATAATTTATAAACTCCTAACCCTTCAGATAAAGTAGCACCAAATGTACTTAGGTCTCTTGGTAATGTTTCAGAAATAAATAATCGATCTAGCATAGGGGCAAAGTTAATCGAATAATCCGGTAAAGCTGTCCCAAGCGTTAGAAGCTGCAGAAGTTCCTGAATCCCAAGCACTACTAGCAGCATTAGTTGTGGAATTCCATGCTGAAGAAGCTGCTGAAGCTCCTGCATTTGCTACATTACTAGCTGTTTCAGTTGTTGCATCCCAAGCATTGCTAGCAGCATTAGAAGTAGTGTCCCAAGCGTTAGAAGCTGCAGAAGTTCCCGCATTCCAGGCGTTACTAGCTGTTTCAGTTGTTGCATCCCAAGCACTGCTTGCTTTGTCTCCAACCCAACTTGCCCCGTTACTTACTCCTTGTTTAGTACTATCCCATCTATCACTTGCCCAATTACTTGCTCCTTCCCAAGCATTACCTGCCTGTTCTCCAGCCCAACTAACACCACTACTTATTCCATCTTTCGCCCCATTCCATGCGTCACTCGCTAAACCTTTCGCCCCATTCCATTTGTCACTAGCCCAATTAGTAGCTCCATTCCATGCATCAGAAGCAAGACCTTTAGCTCCATCCCATGCATCAGAAGCAAGACCTTTAGCTCCATCCCAAGCATCACTTGCCAAACCTGAAACTCCTCCAGTAAAATAATTAACACCTGAAACCTGTCCTGAAAGTGGATTTGTCCTGTTTAGTTCCCATCCTCTTTGTAGATAGTTATATCCTGGTCCTATACCGTGTGCGTTCAATAAATATCCAGCAGCATCATGAACTGAACCATGCATTACAATAGGATTGTTTTTGTCCCAATCAGAAATAGCATCATTACCTGGCCCAACAGCACCACCCGTAGGACTTATAAGAGCGCCAAATACAGGATCGATATCAAATACATCACCAATAGCCATACCAAATCTTAATTGACTTGTAGATCCCATAAAATCTGGATGCTCTTCTGTATTTAATAGAGGAGATACGCCTTCATGGTCATTAGCAGCTCCTCTTGCCTCACCAGCATTTTTTATTTCTTGCATACGTCCATACTGAGATTTCACTTCTTCAATATCTAAACCTCTTAGTTCTGCGATAGTCTGTAAATGTGGCATAACTTCATCTACCGAAGGAAAAGTCAAACCCTCCTCATTTCTTGTTCCTTGAATAGCAGTCATTGCTTCATTAAGTAATACATTATCTGCACCTTGAAATTCAGCGTTCATCATTTCATCGCGCATGCGGCTTTCATCAAAAACAGGATTGTTAACAGCACCTAATCCCGAATCTGTTTCAACTTGCTCTTCACCTCGGAAAAGATCTTGAACTGTGTCGTTCGGTCCAGCAGAAGTATTGTTTGCTGCTGAAATGCCATATGGAGGAGGAGAAAATGAAACTCCGCTAGAGGAAGTGCTTGAATTCGCTGAAGACTTCGAAGTGTCATTTTGTAATTGTGGAATTTTATCTTTTTCGTCTCCCATTATGAATTCAATTAGTTTTTATAATAGCAAGATAAGACATAAATCTTGATATTTCAAGGGCTAACTGCAAATGAATAAAATTTAAAAATCTTATTCTGATATTTTTAAATAAACTTAAAGCTTATATCATATATTTTATGAAATGTTTCTCTAAATTTACTACATTTATACATGATTAATTTACATCTAAAACTTCAATTAGTATATTATGAAACCAACTTTAATTTTTCTTTTTTTTATTAGTTTTTTTTCAATAAATGGTCAAAATTTTACAGAATTAGTGCCTTCGCCCTTCATAAAAGTAGGTGCTTCAGCTGCGGCAATTGGTGATGTGAATGGAGATGGCTTTGATGATGTTTTTTTAATAGGAGCGACTTTTTTTATGGGAAATCAATTTTTAGCAGAGCTCTATCTAAATGATGGAAATGGCAGTTTTGTTCCTTCTAATGATACTGTTTTTTTAGATATGGCATTTAGTGAAGCTGAGTTTTTTGATTTTGAAGGAGATGGAGATCTTGATTTATTAGTGACAGGAAGACTTTTTAATAATAATTCTTCTGACGTTGAAACAAAACTCTATATTAATGATGGTAATGGAAATTTTGAGGTGTCGCTTGAGAGCCCATTTGGAAAATTGACAAGAGGTACAATAAATTTCATTGATTTTAATAATGATGGTTTAAAAGATCTATTTTTAGCAGGTTTGTTATTTGTAGATAGCTATTCAGATTTAAAACCTATATCTACTATATTTTTTAATGAAGGAGGAGGAAATTATGTTGAAATGGAAGATTCTCCATTTTTTATTCCCTTAAATTCTAAAAGTATTTCATTTTCAGATATTAATGGTGACCTTATACCAGATGTGTTGATTGCTGGAACTAATACTATTTTATACCTAAGTAATGGAACCAATGGTTATATAGAGTCCACAAACGAATTAGAGTCAGCGCAACTTGGTACTGCAGATTTTTTTGATGTTAATAATGATGGTTTTGATGATATATTGCTAACTGGGGTATCAGCGGTAGACGATATTCGGAAAATGAGTTTATATATTAACGACGGTCTAGGCAGTTTTAATTTAAAAGAAGATTCTGGTCTTGAGGGTGTCTGGTTTTCGGCAGTAGGATTTATTGATTTAAATAATGATGAAATAAAGGATTTACTGGTTTTAGGGCAAAGTGTTGACGAATATATAAGATCTATTGCATATTACAATGATGGTGAAGGAAATTTTACCTCTGATTTTTTCGATCCTTTTAAAGGATCATTTGATGGTACTCTTGATATTGGGGACTTTAATAATGATGGAAAAGAGGATATAATTTTTACAGGTCATGACCAGGGTTTTGCTGGTAGCTCTGCACTTTGCTATAATAACACGATCTCTTCTAATCAAGAATTGAAAGCTTCTCAAATAAATCAGTTTAGCATATTTCCAAACCCCTCCAGCGGTTCAGATGTAATAATAAACTATGAAGGCTCGGAATCGGGTAAGGTAAGTGTGAAGGTGATTAATATGAATGGAGTGTTAGTTCATGAACAAAAAGATAATTTATCTGGAAGTAGAAAAGACATATTCTTAAGATCAGGAGATCTAAGTTCAGGTATGTATCTCGTTGAATTTCACACTGAAAGTAATAAAGAAGTAATTAAATTACTTGTAAAATAGAATAAAGTTGTTTTAAAATTTTAATTCGCTTGTTAGAATTTAATTTCGAAAACCAGTCGAATGGTTTTGAGAGTTAATTCTGGATTGAAATGGTAGTTCTAGTAACATCTTTATTTAAAAAAATACTACTCAACCTTATGCTATTTTGGTATGAGTAGTATTCTTTAGTCGTTGTAATATTTATATTATTTCTTTTTAAATAAGCCTATTATTCCTCCTAGTAAGGCTAGTAATATTACAATATAAACACCATCATATAAAGATGCTTCTACCGGATTAAAAGCAAATAGATTCGTTACAAATCTATCAATACATGCAACAGCTCCTACTGCTACTCCTATCATTGCACCTTTTGCAAATCCCCACATATTAGTCTTCCCAATTATCCAGGCTAAAATAAGAGCATAAATAATCATAGAGACAGCATTCAGAATCATTGGCATCGCAGAAGATTCTACCTTCACGCCGTTCTTTTTAAATACATCACCATCCATTGTAAGACCATTTACAGATGCCCATGCATCTTGAAATAAAGCTCCATACCATAAAAAGCCAAATCCCATGCCTACTACTAAGCAAATAGGGATTGCTAACCAGTTTAGTTGTTTCATATAATTTGTTTTGGTTTTAAAAATTTAGAATATAATTCTAAAGAACAGCCTAAATATAATATAAAAATGCGGAAATAGCCATCAAGATCATAATGGCATTTTCTATGAATGTAGCCTCTGTCATAGGTAAATTTAATGTTGTACCTAAGCAGGCGCATTTGATTTTCTTCTTAGATAATAATGTTCTACTGACACCCACTGTCGTGATTCCAAGAATCACTATTGTGATAATTAATGCAATCTGAATATTCCATCTAAATAGAAACATGAGACCTAAACCAAGTTCTAAGAAAGGATAAATCAAACCATAAGCTGGTAAACGGCCAGCTAAGGGATCGTACATTGCAAAAGAACTAGCAAAGCCTTTAATGTCTAATATTTTGAAAAAAGAAAAGACAATAAAAAATAAACCCATGAATTCCATCATGAATCCTTGCAGACTAAAATCCTTGAAATGAATAAGAAAGCTAGCAACAGCAATATACCCAAGAATTAAAAATAATGGCTTAAGTTGAGCTAATTTAGAAGACTCATTATCCTTGGTATTGTCTATTTTATCATCTGAAACACGATATTTATCTGCTAATGATTCTTGAATTTTTTCAACTTCTAAATAATTGTCTAATTCAATAATCGCCTGCTTTTTATCCAGATTAACTTTTGCAGATCGATAGCCCGGAAGAGAAGATAAACCCTTCTCCACGGCATGCTTGCATCCATTGCAGGTCATGCCCTCTATTGTATATTTGAATTTCAATTATCCTATAATTTAATTTCTTTGGGTTTAACCCAAAACTAGGGACAAAGTTCGATAATTTTTATATCCCACCTTCTAAACAACAAGTAATTAAATATAAAGCTTTAAAAAATGCTCGCATTATTCGTTTAATAAAAATAATTTCACGTAAATTTGCGCCCCGAGAATAATGGCCCAGTAGCTCAGCTGGATAGAGCAACAGACTTCTAATCTGTAGGTCCCAGGTTCGAATCCTGGCTGGGTCACTTTCTAGAAAGAGCTTTTCAATATATTGACTAGCTCTTTTTTTATTTTATTTAATAAGTAAAAACGCTACATTGCTCGCTTTAAGCGCGGTTCTTGATCAGAAAGAAATCGTATTAAAGAACTGAAAAGGGCATCGTGAATTACTCCATTTACACTAGAAGCTTGAGTTTTTGCTTCAGGATTGTAAAGAAATTTTCCGCTTTCGCCTGCATAATTGTATTGTTCTAGTCCTTCTGTGTTTTTACGCGTAATACTCCAGTCCACATTTACTCTAGAAGTTAGGAATTTGGTTTGTTCATCCAGAGTCACCTCAAAAATGTCTATAGACTTTATCATGCCCAATGAATAGAATTCATATCGACCTCTTGTCATATTGTGATATTCGTTCAATTCATTAATTAAGTATTGATTTTTAATGTCTACACCGTTCTTAATCTCAAATGCATTTTCAGATTCTGGATATGCTGTACTTATTTCGCCTCTATAGTTTATGTCTTTCATAAATCCTACAAAGTCTACATTATAGGTGTTGATTTCTATATCTTCTGAATATTTAAGTTCTATCGGTTTGACTATGGAAAGGATTAAAGTGTCAACTTCTAGTCTTTGGCTTGTTGTATATGAACTATGAATTCCTTCTCTTAGAATGTCAAACTCTTTTTTGTATCCAGGTTCTTCAATGATGACTTGGTGTATTCCTTTACTAGGATTTACTGTAAAGAAAGGTTCTTTGTCCCATTGGTTTCCATCAATAAATACCTCTTGTTCAGGACGTTCAGTTTCTATAAAGTACGTTTTTTGGGCTTGACCCAAAAAAATAAACGCACAAAATATAATGCTAAATGTAAGTTTCATTTTCAATAGATTTTAATATCAAGATATAATTTATCCGAATGATAATCAACTGTAAAAACACTTAATTTTAACATTAGTAATTTTTTTTACTTTTAATTTTTACACACATTAAACATTTATCCTAAAAGTTAAGACAAGATATTTTTCTATAAATTATTTGCATCGTAAATATCTATTATATATATTTGACTCATAACCAACAAGAAATGAGCATAGGGCAAAGAAAAATTATAAAATCTTTATTATGCAAAATTCTAAACCCAATGTCGTAAAAGACTTTTCGAAGTTACCTGCTTCGATAAAATCTCAGTTGTTTGATAAGTATCCATATGGATTCGACAAGCACTTAATTAGTTTTTTCTCGCCTTTTGGCAAGTTAATTACTGTTTTACCTTTAGAGACTGAAGACTGTAAGTACATGGTCCGAATGACAAGAAAACAGGCAGTTAAAATTGCTATGGAAATGCGTGAAATGTATCGTCAGTCTGCTTAAATTTAAGTAAGTTTTTATTTTTTATATCTAGTTTATTTACTAAACTAACATGCTAGTTTAGTACTTGACTTGTTAGCTGACATATGAATTGAATATCAATTCACACATATTTTTATTTTTATTTATGGGTTCTATATTTGAAAGCCAAGCGTAATTTTCGATATTTACGATAAATCGGTTATCCGCTTATGGCTTGGGTGAATGAACTAACGAAATTTATTGATACTGCAAATCTCTTTTTATCGGAAACGAAGAAAGATTTACCGTTGTCTCAGTTTTTTGATATTGTGCAATCTTACACTGATGCAGCAGAAGACTTATGTGAGTCTCTGGATGCTGTAGAATGGAAATCCTTAGAAGGTGAGGAGAGAGAACTTGTGCAATGTTATATCTATCGATGGAGTATTGATGTTCTTGATATTGCAATCGTTCATCGAGATGCTTTACTTCGTTATTCCAAAGAAATAATTTTAAGTGAGCATACAGAAAATGCACCTAAGTCAATTGCTATTTTACCTGGTGTGATTGATGTGTGTCAACAGGCAGTTCAAGAGAATTTAAGTTTAATAGATGAAATAAAAAGTGGGGTAAGTGGGTCAAGCCCAAAATGGTTTCACCAGATTTCTCCTACCTCTGAGATTGCTAAGCAGTTAAAGGAGCTTTCTGAGCAAAATGTTATTATAGGCGAAGCACATAGTCGTCTGCTTAAAATAGTGCCTGAATTTGCTGTCTATAGAGACTATCTAATACATTATACCAATTCCAGACTGAATAAATTGCGTTCATTGCGTGTGCAATTAAAAGAAGTCTTACAGATAATTGAAGAGATTTCTACTGATGATGTACTTTCTCGAGATGAAATTACAACTGCTTCGAAAGTTCTCAAGAATAGAGGAGAGGTTGTAGAAAACGAGAAGGTTTCAATAGAGAAATTTGAACATTTTAAGGTTGATAGTTCCTTAGTGAAAATACCTATTTATGCGGACGGAGGTAAAATGGTATATAAGGAGATTTCTTTTGACAAGAAGTTGGAAAACTGGGTTGAAAACGAACTATTTCCAAAATTATATGATGCAGATTTAGATATTAATAGTCTCTATGATAATTCCATAATTTCTTTGTTCAACACGAGAAATAAACTGGAAAATATTGTTATAAATGAATCTGAATCTACGCATTTTCAGGCTTCTAAAATCTGCAAAGGATTAAAGGAGCAAATAAGTAACGTCGAATCTTACATTTCGCATGTTGACCAACAGATAAATGCCATTAACAAGAAGATAACAGACGAAATACAGATTCATAAAGTTTACAGTGAAAAAGAGGTTTTTCTTCCTGAGTTGAATTTTGCTAATATAACCAAAATTGCAAGCCAACAATGGTATAAAAGAAATATATGGCAAAGCTGGAAAGAAGAGATATCAAATTTTGTAAAACAAAGAAGTCTTCCATTCATAAAAGGCATACAACAAGATCCATTTGAATTTGTAGAAGAGAGAAATATTGATTTTCATAATATAGACTCTAATAGTTTATTTCTGAAGAAAGGCTATTTAGGAAGGAGTTTTTATATCCAAAGAAACGACAAAGAAAATCAGATAATTAATGCCATTGGTCGTTGGCGAAATGAATATCAAGGAAGTGTACTTTTAGTAGGTAGGAGAGGAAGTGGAAAGTCGAGTATATTAGAGTATATTCCTCAATTTATTGAAAATTTTCCAGTAGTTCAATTGGAGATAAAGAATGTTATCCAATTAAATGGCAGGAAACATCAAGTCACATATGATATTGGCGAATCCATTAACTTTCTTGCATCTCAAAGTATTAATCAGCCTGTAATTGCTTGTATTGATGATTTAGAAAAATGGCAAAATGATGAGTTTTCCATGTATGATACAGTACGCCAATTAACTGAGGGAATAAGCAAATATGGAAAACGGATATTTTTCTTAATTAGCACGAATCACTTTATGCATGATTTTATTCAACGTTTATTCGATTTTGATAGTAGGTTTGCAACTGTCATTAATATGGATGGTGTTGCTAATCAATTGATTGTAGATTCTGTCATAGTGAGACATAATGCGTCACTTAAAAATGTTGAACTAGATGAAAATGTAAGTTTGGCTAAGAATGCAACACGAATTGCTTCTCGTTCAAAGAATAACATAGGAAGTGCTATGATGGCTTGGGAGCGTTTATTAGAGAAGAAATCTATTATGACAAGCCCTCCTATAAGTTTTAGTAAGCTGATATCAAAGCATAAGATGTTGCTAAGAGTTATACTTACCCATGGACAAATAAAAGAATCAAATCTTCGTAAAATGTTAACAAGTGCTGATAATTATTTTATTAGTGAAGAATTGCGAAAATTAAGAGGATTTAAAATTGTCGAAAGAACCTATGATGGTTTTCTAAAAGTGAACCCATTTATAATAGATGAGGTTGAATTTCTGTTATTAAAAGAAAGTAATTAGGATGTACGAAGCATTTCATTCATATATGTCTTGGTGGCAATTTCTTGTTATTGCTATTATTCTAGTTTCGGTATTCTATATTCTAAATAGATTTAAACACTATATTTTTAAATTCACGAAACTAGATACTTTATACTATCCAAATTTGATATTAGTGATATTGTTTTTACTAGCTTTTATTCTAGTAAATCCACTTTTCAATGGCTTTATTTTTCTCATTTGTTTGATTTTGTTTTATCCAGTAATTAGTTCTTTTTTGAAAGGAATGATTGCATTTAATAACATGAAACTAAAGCAAGGTGAACATATAAAAATAAATCATCAAGAGGGCAAAATCTCAGAAGTCTCGTTTTCAGGAGTCAAGTTGGCTACAGGCTCAAATAACATCTACATTCCTTTTGGGAAATTAGCTGAGAATATTGTAGAGCGATATGAACAGGACCAGATCCAATATCTGTGTCTTCTATGTCATTCAGAAGATGGGGCTGAAAAATTAAATAAGAATATAGTTGAAAAACTTCTTTTCAATTTTCCTTTTTTAGAACACAAATCCAAAATAGAAATCCAACAAGTTGAAAATGGTGTGAAGGTAAATGTTTCTTTAGCAGATAATCGCTTTAGATATAGCTTGATTGAGAAATTTGCGGATGTAGGAATCAAAGTTGAACTAACAAAAAATAATTAAAAATGAATGAAGTAACTTCTGACGTATTAATCATAGTAGGATCAGCAATATTGATCGTTTCATTCTTTTTTGGAGAGTTGTCAAAAAGAACAAGTATACCTTCTGTTTTATTGTTGATTGTTTTGGGTGTTTTAGTAAATTCAAGCCTTCAGTATATAGGAAATAACTTTGAAAAGTATAAAGGATTAGCAAACTTAAATTTTGATTTTACTCTTGAAATATTAGGTGTTGTTGGTCTAATTATGATTGTTCTTGAGGCAGCATTGGAGTTGAAGTTAGATAAAGAAAAAATAATACCGATCACAAAGTCCTTAGTTATCGCTTTTGTTGGGTTAATTGCTTCAACTTGGTTGACAGCCTTAGTGTTTCAATATTTTATAGAAGGTATTGACTGGAAAATTGCATGGTTGTATGCCACTCCAATATCAATTTTATCTAGTGCAATTATCATCCCGAGTGTTGTTGATTTGGTTCAAGAAAAGAAAGAATTTCACATCTATGAATCTACATTTAGTGATATTCTAGGAATCATGCTTTTTTACTTTTTAAAAGGACAGATTGGACATGGTGCTGAAGAAGGCGGGGCTCATATGGCAAGTGTAGTTGGTAATTTCTTATTGACAACAGTAATTGCTTTAGTTATCGGATTTATTTGCAGTTATGCTTTGATTATTATTTTTCAAAAAATCAAAACATCTGTGAAGCTATTCTTATTGTTAGCAATTTTATTATTGATATATAATGTTGCCAAAATGGCACATTTATCGCAAAAGTTGATTATTATTTTAATCTTTGGTTTGCTAGTTTCCAATATGGATGTATTCTTTAGAGGTAAACTTAAAAAGTGGCTAGATCACGATGCTGCTCACGACTTATATCATGGATTACATGTAATTACTATGGAGTCAGCATTTGTGGTCAGAACATTCTTTTTTGTGATTTTTGGAATTACCATAAGTTTTGAGTCATTAAGTAATATTGATGTGTTGAAGGTTAGTGCTATTTGCCTTGCTATTGTCTTTGTAGTTAGATTTTTACTTCTTCGGGCTTCAATAGGAAAAGATATAATCCCACAAGTTTATATAGCGCCAAGAGGACTAATAACAGTGCTTTTATATAATGCCATTCCTGATGAATTGTTAAAAGAATTTCCCTATGATAATGGAATTCCGTTGTTAGTCATAATTGGTACTTCTATAGTTATGACCATTGCAATGATTTATGATAAACGAAGAGCAAATGGTGCGATATCAGCTG
>CAZSKA010000105.1:0-12098 GCA_964607315.1 uncultured Saprospiraceae bacterium
GGTTACCCCAAAGTGAATACCATTATTCAAACTGAAAGATTCTTTATAATCAGAATTATTAACTTGTTGTCCTAAAAATTGAGAATAACTCAAACCTCCTCGAATACCAAATCTATAATCTTGCGCATGTACATTAACTGTACCAACTAGAAAAGCTGCAAAAAGGAAGAAATTTAGAATCGTTTTTTTCATAAAATATACTTTGTTCAGCATAATAACGTCGCTAATTCATGATTTGATGTGTAAGATATCCTTACAAAAATTTATCACATGCTTGCCATAAATTATTTTCGCGCAAAGGTGCAATAATATTATGAATTTCTTTTGTTACTGGATGAGTGAAAGAGAGGCCATACGAATGAAGGTCAATAGAACGGTCTGGATTTTTACGCCTAGCTCCATATTTCACATCTCCTTTTATTGGCATTCCCACGTGACTAAGCATACATCTGATCATGTGAAACCTTCCTTCTTTAATGTCTATTTTTAAGCAATCATAGCTGTCGGTAGATCCTATTTTTTGATAGCTTAAACTCGACAACTTACCTTTTTCATTTACAAATGCTTTTCTAAGCTTTCCATTTCTTACTAACTTAAACTCAAGCTTACTTTCTTTTTCAGCTACTCCCTTTTTCACTATAGCTAAATATGTTTTTTCTATGTTTCGCTCTTGAAAAAGCTTAGAGAATAGCGCAGCAGAGCTTTTATTTTTAGCGAACATTACCAATCCACTAACTACTTGATCTATTCTATTTACCTGATGTAGCTTTTTAGTTTTGCCCTCAGAAAGTATTTCTCTAAATGACGAATCTTCGGAATCGGTACTAATTCCTGCTTGCTTATTTAGTATAAAAATGTACTTGTCTTCAAAAACAATTTCTGGATTAGTCGATCTCTTCATATTCTGCATCTTGATCTGGTTCTTGATCTTCTCTTGGTCGACTTATTTTTCTTGGGGTTTTATCCCAAAATCTATACATAAGGTATGCAACAACTCCTACAATCAGATATTTAATCATACGTCTAATTTTCCTTTTTCTTGCACTTAGAGCTCGGTATAAAAATATACTTCTCGACTTTTAAAAGACCACTTTGTGTCTCGTATTAAATTTAATTTATATATAAAAAACCGAGTACCTCCAGATAAGCGTTTAAAATGAATACAAATTTACTACATTTGTAGCGCATTAATTTTCAGTGCAAAGCTAAGAATGATTTATGTTAACAACTAAGAAATTAACCAATATTGCTGGATGGGCAGTTTTTATTATAGCAGCCATCGTTTATTTTATGACTGCTGAAAGAGTAGGCAGTTTATGGGATTGTGGTGAGTTTATCCTAGGAGCCTATAAACTACAGGTAGTTCACCCTCCTGGAGCACCTCTTTTCATGATTATTGGAAGAATGTTTACTGTAGTTGGAGAATTATTTTCTTCTGAACCTTCAGGGATTGCTTTATCTGTAAATTTAATGTCGGGAGTTTGTACAGCTTTTGCAGCAATGTTTGTTGCATTTACTACTTCTATCTTTACAAAATTAGCTATTCAAAAAGAAGGACAAGAGCTGACTGTTGGTGAAAGTTATGCTGTAGCAGGCTCTGGTTTTGTTGCAGGTTTAGTTAGTGCATTTTGTACGTCGGTGTGGTTTTCAGCTGTAGAAGGAGAGGTGTATGCCATGAGTACGTTCTTTACTACAATGACCATTTGGTCAGCTGTGAAATGGTATAGTTTGCCAGATGTAAAACAACATGACAGATGGTTGGTCTTTTCATTGTTTTCAGCAGGTTTATCAGTAGGTGTTCACCTTTTAAGTTTACTTGCTTTGCCAGCTTTTGGATTATTGTTTTATTATAAAAAATTCAAGAATCGTAACATTTTAGGTGCCTTGTTATCTATTGGTGGTGGTCTTGCTTACATGGTCTTTATCCAAAAATTTATAATTGTTGGAGTTCCATCTTTATGGAAGACATTAGAATATACATTTGTTAATAATTTTGGACTCCCATTTCATTCAGGTCTTATTCCATTGACAATTCTTTTAACATCATTGATAGCTGGTTTGCTTTATTTGTCGAAAAAGAGAGGTTTGTATTATCTGCAATTGTTTACAATAATAGCCACACTAAATCTTATAGGATTTAGTTTGATAGGAGTAATTGTAATAAGAGCAAATGCAGATACTCCTGTTAATATGAACAAACCAAGTGATGCAATGAGACTTCTTCCTTATATTAATAGGGAACAATACGGGGATAGGCCATTACTTTATGGTCCTCACTTCTTAGCAAAACCAGAAAAACAGACATCGGAAAAAGTTTATGGTCAAAAAGGAGATGAGTATGTACACGTAAGTAACAAGGTTAATAACGTGTATCGTAATAAAGATAAAATGTTATTTCCTAGAATGGCTGATCCTACTCCAAGTAGAAAAGCTATATATAACTTTTGGAGAGATGTAAAAACAGATTCAAATAAAAAACCGTCCTTCGGAGAGAATCTAGACTTTATGTTTAGTTACCAATTAAGGTGGATGTATACGAGATATTTCTTCTGGAATTTTGTCGGTAGACAAAATGGAGATCAAGGGTATTTTGACTGGGATAAAGCAAGTGGTAATTGGCGATCTGGAATAGGATTTATTGATCGAATGCATCTGTACGATACAGAATATGAGCCTGAAAGATTAAAGAATAATAAGGCGAATAATAGCTATTATTTCCTTCCACTTATATTTGGATTAATAGGATTTTTCTGGCATCTGATAAAAAGACCGAAAGATCTGGTGTTCTTAACAATGCTCTTTGTCATTACGGGTATTGGTATTATCATTTATTCGAATCAACCTCCAAATGAGCCGAGGGAAAGAGATTATGTATTAGTTGGGTCCTTTATGACTTTTGCCATGTGGGTAGGGATGTCAGTTACTGCCTTGTTTGGTTTACTCAGAGAAAGAGCTAAACTTGCAGGGCCATTAAGTGCTGTAGTCGCAACTATTGTAATAGGTGTTGCTCCTATAATTATGCTACAGCAAAATTATGATGATCATGACAGATCTGAAATTTCAGCTTCTAGAGATTACGCTTCTAATTTCTTAAATAGTCTAGAACCTAATGCAATTATATTTACCTATGGGGATAACGATACTTATCCACTTTGGTATGCCCAGGAGGTTGAAGGGATTCGAACAGATGTTAGAGTAGTGAATCTAAGTTTGATAGCCGTAGATTGGTATATAAACAAACTAAGAAATAGAATTAATGATTCGCCTCCTATTAATCTTACAATAACAGAAGAAAATTATACAGGATTTAATAGAAATTATGTGCCATTCGAAGAAAGTACAGGAATGTATCCTTTAAATGAAGCATTGAAAGTAGTTGATAGTGGGAAAAGGTCACCTAGATTTAGACCTGAAATTAAAGGGTTTTTCCCTTCTAAAAAATTATTTATTAAGCCAGATCGTCAAAGAGCAATTGCAGCTGGCTTAATGACAGCTAGCGATCCTGATCCAGAACCAATAGTATTTAATTATCCTAATCGTCAATATTTGTTGAAGGATGATATAGCTATAATAGATATTATTAATTCTAACATTTATGACAGGCCTATATATTTTGCAGTTACTTGTGAAAATTCTAAACTTCAGGGAATTAATGATTACATGAGATTAGAAGGACTAGCACTTAGGGTGGTTCCTTTTAGAACAAAAGGAGTATCTGATGGAGGTGTTGTTTATTCAGGATCTGTTGATGGAGAAAAAGTATATGACAATATAATGAATAAGTGGAAGTGGGGTAATTTCGATAATGAGGATTTATTCGTTGATGATTCATATGGAGCCTCTCTTTTAGCAATGAGATCAGTAATGAAAAGAGCTGCTGCAAATCTTTATCAAACAGGACAAAGAGAGAAATCAATAGAACTTATTAAAAAATATTTTGAAGCTTTTCCTGCGAATAACTTCCATTATACATATGATGTTTCGCCATTCATAGATATTCTGGTTAGGTTAGAGGCAAAGGAAGAGGCAATGAAACACATAAGAATCCTTGCTAAAGAAGCTAGAGAAAATTTAATATTTTTTGAAAGTATAGATCCTCAAACCATTCAAGAAAGTGTCACATTCCGTCCAGAAATGCAGAAATATTTGGCATCTGCAAATGATGTTGTAAAATTTGCACGAGCTTTAGGCGATGATACTTTTACCTCTGAAATAGAGAATACAGTTGGAGAGTTCTTGGCTACAAGACAGATTAAAAATTAATTAAATGGAAATTTGCATTGCTAGTGATCACGCTGGATTTGAATTAAAAGAATGGCTAAAAGAAATGTTAAGTGAACATTCATTTAATGATTTTGGTACACATTCACCAGATTCAGTTGATTATCCAGACCATGTTCATCCACTTGTCCAAGATTTAGGAGAAAATCCTGGAAAATTTGGAATATTAATATGTGGAAGTGGAAATGGTGTTGCAATAACAGCTAACAAATATCATTTTGTAAGAGCAGCACTTTGTTGGACTTCTGAATTAGCCGCTCTTGCTCGTCAACATAATAATGCCAACATAATTTGTATTCCTGCAAGATTTGTTAGTAAAGAACATGCCTTAAAAATGGCAATTACTTTTCTTGCAACTGAATTCGAAGGAGGCAGACATCAAAGAAGAGTAAATAAAATACCTTGTTAATTATAAATTATAAAATGAGATACCTATTAATCATATTTTTATTACACACCATTATTCATGCACAGTACATTTCTGATGTCTCTTATCCAGATTCAACATCTAAACCAGTTATGGATATGTCAGTTACTTCTGTAAAGCTAGCAAATGAAATTACTCCAGATGACTTGAGGAAACATCTTAGCATCCTTGCTTCCGATGAGTTCGAAGGAAGAGGAACAGGAGAACCCGGTAACACTAAAGCTGCTCAGTATATCAAAAACCACTTTATGAATTTGGGCCTAGAGCCCAACAATGATTTAGAAGAAGGTTATTTCCAACCCATTCAATTTAATTATGAATCTTGGGATGAAATAAAGCTTACAGTCAATGGACAAAAATTCAGACATTTATGGGATTTTCTTGCCTTTCAAGATAAGAACCAAGATATGGACTCCCTTCAAATTGATAAACTCTACTTCATGGGTTATGGAATTGATGACCCCGCGTATAGCGACTATAAAGGAAAAAATATGGCAGGTAAAACCATATTGATATATGACGGTGAACCTACTAATACAGCAGGAGTTTCAAGAATTACAAATTCTAGCTCTCTTTCTGATTGGTCAACTGATCCAACTAAAAAACTGGAAGCAGCCGCAAAGTATGGAGTAAAAACAGTTCTTATTATTAGTAATGATATAAAAGGAATGTTAGGTAAAAACCGTCGATCATTATTAGGTGCTAAAGTGACAATGGGAGAAATCAAAAATCGCCCTGTTTATCCGAATAACATTTATGTATCTACTACTATTGCAGAAGCATTGATGGGAAATAAGAAAGATAAAGTTATTCAGTCTAGAGAGCGAATTACAGAGAAAGGAAAGTTAAAAAGAATCAAGATTAAGAATAATATTCTTCTTGATATGGATAAGAAAACTAGAAAACTTGCTGGACAAAATGTTCTTGGTTTTATAGAAGGAACAGATAAAAAAGATGAAATAGTTGTTCTGTCTGCTCATTACGATCACCTTGGGAAAAAAGGAGAATCTATTTATAATGGAGCAGATGACAATGGAAGTGGCACAACAGCTGTTTTAGAAATTGCAGATACATTTGCTAAAGGACTTAAAGATGGAAAAAGACCTAGAAGATCTGTTCTGTTTCTCCTCGTAACTGGTGAGGAAAAGGGCTTATTAGGTTCAGCATATTATGCAAAATTTCCAGTTTATCCATTAGATGAAACAATGGTTGATATTAACGTTGATATGGTAGGAAGAGTAGATGACAAGTATCAAAGTAATCCTAATTACATATATGTTATTGGTAGTGATAGGTTGTCAACTGACCTGCATAAGATTAATGAAAACATTAATCAAACTTATACGCAGTTAGTTATGGATTATACCTATAATAGTGAGGAGGATCCTAATAGATATTATTTCAGAAGTGATCATTACAACTTTGCAAAAAATGGTATACCAGCAATTTTCTTTTTTAATGGAACTCATGCTGATTATCACATGATATCGGATACTGTGGATAAGATTAATTTTGATAAAATGAGTGAAGTGACAAGGCATATTTTTCACTTAGCTTGGGAGTTGGCTAATATTGATGATCGAATTATAGTTGATGGAGAAGTGAAAGAATAATGAATTCTTTCGATGAAAATATTAATAAGTATTATCCATATCTATGGGTAATACTTTTTTTTATTTCATATCTAATTTTCTACCCAGAGAATTGGATGATTACAGATGCTTATAACTATGTGAATAGAGGCATTGCTTTTTCAGAAGGCCAATCAAATTGGGTGATTACTGATTTCTTGACAGAGGAATCTATCAACCTGATTCCAGCACCATATAACACAGGAACTTCTTTTTTCTTTGCTATTTTCATGACACTATTAAGCAAAAAAGCATTGTTTCTTGTTCCTCTATTTCAAGTTGTACTTTCAGTTTATCTCTTGTCAGTGACTATTAAAAAAAATAATCAAAGTCAATCGGCTTTAGCTTTACTTGGTCTCTCATTAGCACTTATGTTTTTTAGTAGAAGTGCGATGAGTTGTATGCCAAGTTTTCTATTGATTTCTATAACATGCTATCTTTTTTTTCGCTCTGAAATTCATTGGAAATCGGCGTTTGGACTGGGATTTCTTGCAGCGTTTGGATTCTGGTTTCGCGAGTCAAATGTTTTTTTGATAGCACCTTTTGTTTTGTATTGTTTATATGAAAATGTAAAGCTATTACCTTCTATTTTACTGGGTTTTATTTTGGGCTTGGGCCCAAAGATTATAGCGGACCTTCTTGTTTACGATACATGGTGGTTTAGCTCGGCTTCCAGTGGGTTTTCTATTTATTCAATCATAGATCATCTTCCTGAATATGGGATTATCCTGATAGTCCTAATCCCTCTTAGTATACTATTCATTGGACTATATAAAGGGAAAGGAGATAGAACAATCAAAGTGGGGAGTTTGGCATTTATTCTACTATATCTAGTATATAATTATACGGCAGTTGAGTTTAGTGGCTTATTAAAAGGGAGTTTTTTAACGAGTCGGTTTATGATTCCATTGCTTCCTATTGTGGTTATGTGTGCAGCTAATTTGATCAAGGAATATGAATTGTTTAGAAAAGTGTTTAAAGTGTTCGTGGTTTTATCATTAATCGTAATTCCAGCGTCCCAGTTTATTTTCCATAAAATGTATGCTTCTCATGAACAAGCAGCGAAGGAATTAGAAAAGACAGTGAAAGAAAAAGATATATTTGTTGATCTTTCAGGCTATACAAATATAATTCGATATTTTAATCCATTAACAAGTGAATTTGACCATATATCTTCTATTCAAAACCTCAAATCAAAAGACTTTTTAGTTGATAATCAGCTTGTGATTTTGACTAGATCTAGATCAAGTGAAGAAAAATCTATGAGAGCGGATTCGCTAATAAACTTGGTCAGGCATCTCCCATTAAGCTTGACGAAGTCAATAGAAATCGATGATCAAAATTGGATAGAAGTCTATAAAAGAGAATGAGGATAATTATAATTTGCTAATAATCAATCAAATTATAGCAACGAGATGATATTTTTTACTACTTTTGCGTCCATTTTTTAACAAACTTATAAAAATAGTATTCAATGCTAAATTATGAAGTGACTTTCATCGTCGATCCCGTACTGTCAGGTGATGAAATTAAATCGACAGCTCAAACATATGAGGATTTACTTAAGAACGAAGGAGTAAATATTACTCATATCAATGAGATGGGTTTACGCCAATTAGCGTACCCAATTAACAAAAAGTTTTCTGGTATTTATTATTGCATGGAATTTTCTGCTGAAAATGGGGTATCTATTCCTAAAATGGAATTAGCTCTAAGAAGAGATGAAAGAATCATGCGATTTTTGACTGTGAGACTTGATAAGTACGGAGTAAAGTACAATCAAGATAAACGTGATGGTAAAATTGGTGTAGCTAAAAAGATTGAAAAGAAAAGTCAAGCTAAATCAGGTAGAGACAACAGAAATTCTAAATCAGCAAAAGCAAAAGCAGCTCCAGCTCCGGCACCAAAACCAGCTCCGGCACCTGCTCCAGCAAAATCTGAGGAAGAGTAATTATTAACTTTTTAAAATTAGACAAAAATGGCTTCTAGAGACGATATAAAATTTTTGAGTAACCCGAACATTGGGTCAAAAAGAAAAAAATACTGTAGATTCAAAAAATACGGTATTAAACACATAGATTATAAAGATCCTGATTTCTTATTACAGTTCATCAACGAACAAGGTAAAATTCTTCCAAGAAGAATTACAGGTAATTCTCTTAAGTACCAAAAGAAAATGGCTACTGCAATTAAGAGAGCTAGACACCTTGCTATGTTACCTTACGTAGCAGATTTATTGAAGTAATTGTAAAATCAGTAAAAAGAAATTATTATGGATATTATATTATTAAAAGATTTAGATAAAGTAGGTGATAAGTATCAAGTAGTAACTGTAAAAGATGGCTACGGAAGAAATTATCTTATCCCTCAGAAAATGGCAGTTATCGCTAACGCCACTAATATGAAAAAGCTTGATGACTTAAAAGCTAAAGAAGAAGCTGAAAGAGCAGCAAGATTAAGTGAATTCCAAGAAGTTGCAAATAAACTAGTTGGACAGACACTTAGAATTGGAGCAAAGTCTGGGACAAGCGGAAAAATATTTGGTTCAATTACTAGCATTCAACTTGCAAGTGCACTTAAAGAACAGTTTGGTGTAGAAATCGAAAGACGTAGAGTTAATCTACCTGAAGATATCAGCACTTTAGGAACTTATACAGCAGTTCTTGACCTTCATCCAGAAGTTCAAGCCAATGTTGACTTCGAAGTAGTTGCAGAGTAATTAGCTTGATAAAGAACTATACTATAAAAGCCTGATTCATTTTTTGAATCAGGCTTTTTTGTTTTGAATAAAACTTATTTTAAAGTATATCTTAACTTTAAGATTTCATTAATAATATTTTGATGAAATTTGCAGTCTAATAAGAAAAAATAAAGTTATGAAGAAGATACTAATACTATGCACTTTAATATTTTCCATGTCACTCACTTCATGTGATCAAGCAACATTGGATAGATTATTAGAGGCAGGAGCATCAGCTACTCAAGCTGTATTAAGCAATGATGATATTGCGAAAGCATTAAAACAAGCTCTTGATAATGGAGTAAAAGAAGGAGTGAACAGATTGTCAGCAACTGATGGATTTCTAGCTTCTCAGTATAAGATTTTATTGCCATCTGAAGCACAATCTGTTGCTGATAAACTGAAAATTATTCCAGGATTCGATAAAGTTGAACAAGAAATAATTACTAGAATAAATAGAAGCGCTGAAGATGCGATGAAGAAAGCAACTCCTATTTTCACTAATGCAATAACTAGTATGACCATAGGTGATGCTTTGAGCATATTAATGGGAGAGAATGATTCGGCAACAAAGTATCTAAATAATGCAACTTATACTTCATTATATAATGAGTTCGAGCCTGTAATAGTTACTTCATTGAATAAATTTGGAGCAATCGATTATTGGACAAATGCTGTTACGAAATATAATAACATTCCTTTCGTGAAAAAATTGAATCCAAAATTACAGGACTATATCACTGAGAAAGCATTAGGTGCAATATTTGATAGAATCAAAAAAGAAGAAATTAATATTAGAAATAATGTTTCTGCAAGAACTTCGGATTTAATGCGTACAGTTTTTGCGAAGCAAGATTCTTAATTCGTATAAAGAAGAGATTTTAAATCTCTACCCATTGTAAAATTAATTTGCTGAGCGAAGGTATTGTTGCCTTCGCTACAGCAATTACCTCTTCCACTGTTGTTTCCGTTATATTTTCTATAGGGTAGCACACATTTGAAACAACAGAAATCGCTGTAACTTTCATACTTGAATGAATGGAAGTAATTACTTCAGGGACAGTTGACATTCCTACTAAATCTGCTCCTATTCTATGTAGATATTCGTATTCTGCAGGTGTCTCAAGACTAGGGCCCTGTAAAGCAAGGTAGACTCCATTATGCAATGTAATTCCTTCCTTTTGGGCGTAAGCCCCTAAAAAATCAAAAACGTTTTTATCATAGCTCTTCAACATATCCGGAAAACGAACACCTAATCGCTCATCATTAAAACCTCTTAATGGATGACCAGGTTGTATGTTGATGTGGTCTTTAATGAAAACCATATCACCAGCTTTATAAGTTGGATTTAATCCACCAGCAACATTAGTAATTAATATATTGCCTATTCCTAGGGCTTTCATAACTCGAACTGGAAAACTAACTTTAGCAGCAGTAAAACCTTCATAATAGTGAAATCTTCCAGATAATATCGCAATATATTTCCCCCTATATTCACAAATGTAGAGTATGCCTTTGTGAGATTCAACCGTATTTCGTTCAAAATGTGGAATGTCAGCATAAGGAATCGAATGCTTCAAATTCATTTCAGTCCATATCTCACCTAAACCCGTACCCGATATAATACAGGAATCAAGTTTTATATTACCTATAATCTTTTGGATAAACCACCGTGCAGCTTCTGCTTTTTCGAAAATATTATTCACAGCCTAAAGGTAGGAAAACTATTTTTCAACTAAAGTTATTACACCGTTTTCATTGACCTCAGCATTAAAGATAGAAAGATCAATATTGTTTTCTCTTAACCATGCAGTCAGCGTTTGTCTTTTCGCTAAACGATGAGTTCTTTTAGGTTGAATAACAGGTGAAAAAGATATATTACCAATATTAGAACTGATTTTAGCTTCTGAAACGGCAATTTCATTAATTTCAGCAGGATCCAAAGTGAAATTTTGTATAAAAGCTCTTTTCAGTTCTTTGATTTCAGGTTGGATCGTCGCTTTAGGAATACTAATAATAGCACTCTTCAAGTAAAATACACCCGTAAAATTATCCATCAATTGCATATTCTGCAGATAAGTTAACAAGTAACCTTCTGGCATGATCAAATTATTTCCTCTGGAGGAAGAAGGAATATAATTATGCATATAAGAAGGATTGTGTTTTTTGATTTCTTTAACAGATAACCCACTGTATTCACTTATATGGTCAAAAGATGTTTTGTTGTGAATATTTGCTACACCAAAAGCACTATACTCGCTAAATTTCTGCGCTTTGTCGTTAAGGCCATAATCATGAAAATGATTCATAACATACATAGTTGCTACTAATTTGGGTAGATAGCGACGTGTTTCTTTGGGTAAATACTTACGTATTTCCCAAAAATCTTTTTTTCCACCTGCTTTACGTATCGCTTTATTTATGTTTCCAGGACCACAGTTATATGCTGCTAGTGCCAATGTCCAATCATCATATCTTCGATAGAGATTAGTTAGATATTCCAGAGCAGCTTGTGTTGATTTCTTTACGTCTTTTCTTTCGTCTATATAAGAATGAATTCTAAGATCATATTCCTTAGCAGTACCAGACATAAATTGCCAAAGCCCTACAGCACCTACTTTAGATTTAACAGTAGGTCGTAAACCAGATTCAATTACCGAAAGATATTTTAATTCTTCAGGTAAATTGTTTTCCGTAATGATCTGTTCAATAAGAGGAAAGTAATATTGAGATCTACTCAATATCACCTCTGTGTTTTTTCTGCCAGAAGAAATGTATGTATTAATGATTGTTTTAACTTCGTCGTTATAGACAAGATCAATTTGGTTACTTAGCTGATGAATCTGAGACTCTATTTCCTTATCGCTAAATCTATCATTCACAGAGAACACATTTGCATTTGCATTAAATACACATACACATAGGAAGATAACCGTACTTATGTAAGTATTTATTTTGTTCATAGGAGATATACTGTTATTTTTTGATATATGGGGCTTATATATTTAAAATATTATTT
>CAZSKA010000106.1:0-12080 GCA_964607315.1 uncultured Saprospiraceae bacterium
GAAAAATTAAGTATCAAAATTTTATACGACATTTTGAAATTAAATTGGTATTATAAATTGGGCTTCCGCCCAAAGATAAGGATAAGAGCCCTGCGCAATGATTTGCGTAGGGTTTTTTGTTTATGGGGAAGTGTGATTGATTTCTGTATAATCATGCTTTGAAATCACGAATTAAGGTTATATAAAATCAGGCAGAATTAATATATTCAAGTAAAACTACTCGCTCAAAAAACAGTATTTATTCCCTATTATAAACTTGAAAAACATCTAATATTTGGACTGTTATTAAAACTAATATTCGATTAATAGCTAAAAAGTTTTCATAACAACGGCGTTTTCTGAAAAGCCGATCAAAAGAGTATTACAAATTTAACCTTAAAAAATCAAAATTATGGGACACAGTCCAAAAGTAAAAGACAAAATCAATGATAAAGCAGATGCTCAAAAGGCTTTAGAAGCTGAAATTGAAAGAGTAAGAGCAACATTGAACAATGGTGAAACGCAAGCAATCGACTACATCAATAATCATACAAATGGTGTAATTCTTTCGCAAAAAGATGGTAAGCCAGAAACTTTATTTGCGAATTTAGATTCTTATTCAAAGTTCAAAGAAGAATATAGTTTAGATGCCTTAAATGACGTAATTGATGGAGTCATACAAACAGCAAAGGATGGCATGAAAGTAGCTGCTACTGAAGGGGAAAATCCAGAAGCAGTTATGGGGTTAGTTGGTTCAGTAGGTGGATTGATTAAATCAAGTTTATCACTTGCAGCATCTAGTTCTACTACATCAACTAAATTAACAGTAACATTTAGTCAATTTAGCATTGGTGACAAGAATTTCGCAGTGTATAATGCAGTTAATTCAGGACAAGTTAAAGCAAATAATGTATGGGGAGATAAGGATATAACTTTAGTTGCTCAGACAAGTATGATTGTAAGAGTAAATCCCGATCCAAATTTAACATACGCAGATATGCTTCAAGATGATTTAAATGCACTTAAAGCATTTAACAAAGAACTCATAAAAGCTGAAATGGATGCTATTAAAAATCATACAGACAACAAAGATGATCTTAAAATGATAAAAGGCTTCCTTAAAGACACAGAAGATGATATTAAGGAATATAGAAATAAACTATATAACGTTTAATACCAATTCTATTTTAAGATTTCACATTAGTTAAAGAAATTTTAATGCAGAAATAGTATAATATCTGTAATTTTAAAATGGAGTCAAAATTTTATCTGGAAGTTTTGGCTCTATTTTTCAAGTATGTAGGACTTAAATTATAGTTTTTTATTGGGAGGTAGCGAAGAAATAGAGAAATTAATTAAAACGATAAGGGGCATTATGGAGTTAAATTTGTATTACTCATTTCTCCATATTTCATCAGCGCCATATCCTACTTTCTCATTTGGCAATGTAAGATTGTATTGTTTAGCATATACGTCCCATTCTGCTTTTAACTCTAACATCTTATTAGCTTGACTCGACGCAAGATCATTTAACTGAGATGGATCTTCTTTCAGATTATATAATTCCCATTCCTCCGTTCCATGAGGTTTTTCATAATATTCAGCCTTCCAGTCACCTTTCAAAACAGCTCTTCTTCCATATAATTCCCAACAATGGGCTTTGTTACTTTCATGTGTGTATGCTCGTTCACCCGATAAAAACCCAAGCATAGAAGTCCCATCCATAGGATATATATTTCGACCATCAAAAGTTGTTCCCGGATGCTGAACACCAGCATAATCCAAGATTGTAGGAGCTAAATCTTTTACTGAAATGAATTGATTACTTATTTTTCCAGCAAGACCATCTGATTCTGGATAATTGATAATCAAAGGACATCTTACTCCTCCTTCCGTTGAAAACCCTTTATACCATTTGAATGGTAAAGAACTTACTTGTGCCCAGGAAGGACCAGTGAAGATATAGGAGTTTTTCCGCCCCATATTCTCTAAATTATTATCGAAATTCTCAGCTACCCATTCTCTGGTATCTACTATATTATTGATGTTATTACCTTCAGCTCCATTGTCCGACATAAAAACTATAAGGGTGTTTTCATATTGACCTACTGACTTAAGATGATTTATTAATACACCAATATTAGCATCTAATCGTTCGACCATTGCTGCATAGACTTCCATTGTTCTAGAAGATGCAGCTTTTTCGTCTTGACTAAGATCATTCCATGGTTTGACATTTGGAGTAATTTCATGATGTGGAGTATTCTCTGACATTATTCCTAGTTTCTTACTTCGAGCTAGGCGTTCTTCAGCTATAGCTTCATAACCATCATCATATCTCCCTTTGTATAAATCAATATATTCATCCGGAACTTGAAGTGGCCAATGAGGTGCTGTATAGGCAATGTAGGAGAAAAAGGGTTTATCTTCTTCTATACTTTCAGAGATATATTCTATTGCCTTTTGGGTGTAAAAATCGGAAGAATAAAAACCCTTTGGAAGAGAATCTAATAAGCTTCCATCCTCTAAATAAAGAGATTTTTTATAGAAAGAGAACATGGGTTGCATATCATCAAAATGTCCAGCACCTCCTTGAAGAATACAGAATGAACGATCAAATCCTCTTTTATCAGGCCATAAATTTTCTGTATCGGCAGGGAATGCTTGGTGCCATTTTCCAGCTAATGATGTGTGATAACCACTTTCTTGAAGTAATCTTGGAAAAGTAACTACGTCAAAATTAAGATGTCCTTCATAACCTCTTACTCCTCTTTGATTTTCAGCCCAGTCTCCTTCCATAGTTCCATAACCAGTTCTATGATTATCAACACCTGTGAGTAACATGGAACGAGTAGGAGAACATGTTGGGGCAGTATGAAAAGAAGTACTTAACAATCCTTGAGAAGCTAATTTATCAATATTAGGTGTTCTTATCTCACTTCCAAAACAACCTAAATCTGTAAATCCTAAGTCGTCTGCAACTATTAATACAATGTTTGTTTTCTGATCAATAGTAGGCTTTGATGTTTGCTTACATGCAGAAGTGATTATTAGAAAAATAAGAATGGGAAGACTGTAAACAGAATACTTATTGCAACGTCTTTTCAGATGAATTAGATGGCTAGTTAAGGGACGGGGATATCTCATTTTATTATTTTTCTAAAAGTCAAACTCATTCTACCATTTTCGGTATCAGACTTAGGAATTTACCATCTAAATATATCTATTTATTCCGTATTAAAACAAATGTGATTTTACTTTCTCCTTTTACGCATTACAACAATTAATCCTAGCAATGCTATTCCTAAACAAAGTGGCGAATAAAACACCGTATCTAAAAAGGCGAAATCAGTTCCTTTTATGCTTTTGAAAAACCCAACATAGTGAAACTCTCCAATAGCTCTCAATAAAAAGATTAGAGGAATTATCCATAAGACAATATTCCAAGCAAAAGCTAAAAATCTATTTTGAAAAATTCTCTGAGAAAAAAGGTAGATCATCCCAAATAATGATAATCCAGTTCCTACAATTATACTATCAAAAACCGTGGGATCAAGAATCTTCATACCTTGTTCATTCGCAGGTAACGTACGTTCTATTCCCCACTCACCTCCAAGTGCCCAATAAAAATGAATACTCGCTAAAAGAAAAAATATTGATGCCAATATTAAATGTACAAATGATCTTTTTACATTCATAATTCTGTTTTAAACTACCACTTATACCCTCCTGATAATCGCAAACTAAAAAACTCCAACTGATATTCATTTTCTAAGCTAGTTGCAATTGATGGAAAATACTCAAATTGTAATCCAACATAAAAGTTATTGTTATTATACATCAAACTACTAAAAGCATGTGGTTGTAAATTCAATTGTAAACTTGTTTCATTTACACTCGCATTTTCACCAAATGGATTACTATGAACTAATTCAAAAGCTAAACTAACCATATTTGCCCATTGGATTTGATCAGTTAATTTCCATGCATATAGGGATCCTAATCCTATTCCCACCCTATTAAACCATAAATTTCTTGGCGCTGTTTGGACATCGTAGCCTAAGTCTCCCAAAGTAATCTCATCACCTTTCATTAAAGTAGACTTCACATAAGTATTCACCGTCCAAGATCCAGCAGTAATACGTTGTTTATTTCGAAAAGCAAAAAATGACTTCACATCAACTTGATCCTTTTTCAGAAGAAAAACACCTTGAGCGTCCAGATTCCAAAGAAATAGATCTGCATTATAGGAATCATTGAAGTTGTTAATATAATCTCTTAAACTATGATTATTTGATAGCACCGAACCATCAAATCGGAAATACATATTTCTAGGATAAAATCGCAGTACAGCGTTTATAGCAGCTGTTGGCTTACGTTCCAATGTTGGCAGAGGGAAAACAACAGCAGCTAATACAGCAACCAATCCTTTATAGCCTACTCTAACTCCCATTGTCTGTTGAAATCTTCTGTATCGTACTGAATGATCTCCCAGTTTTAAATTCGAATTGAAATTAAGATGGCGGGTATTCAATCCCACTATCCATGTGGTGGAATCTTTTTCGTAATAACTTTGGGCTTTAAGCCCAAAAAGACAAACGACAATTAATAAGAAGGTTAATACAAATGTTTTCATAAAAAAAAAGCCTTATCATTCATCTAAAGAACGATAAGGCAAATATTCTAAGTTTTTAATCATCCTATCTCGCAAATGAAACTGCTCTTTTCTCACGAATGACAGTAACTTTCACTTGACCTGGATATTGCATCTCGTCCTGAATCTTCTGAGAAATCATAAAAGATAAATCATCTGCATAATTATCCGTTACTTTCTCACTTTCAACAATCACCCTAAGCTCTCTTCCGGCTTGAAGTGCATATGCTTTTTGGACACCATCGTAACCCATTGCCAGCTCCTCTAACTCTCCTATTCTTTCTAGGTAACTTTCTAAAATCTCTCTACGTGCACCTGGTCTTGCACCACTAATTGCATCACATGCTTGAACGATTGGTGAAATAATATTATTCATTTCTATCTCGTCGTGGTGAGCACCTACCGCGTTATTCACTACAGCATGTTCTTTATACTTTTCACACAATTTCATACCTAAAATAGCGTGTGACAATTCACTTTCCTCTTCTGCAACTTTACCTATATCGTGAAGTAATCCTGCTCTCTTAGCCATCTTCGCTTGCTTAGGAGAAAGTCCTAATTCGCTCGCCATAATTGCACATAAGTGAGCCGTTTCTATACTGTGCTTTAATAGATTTTGACCATAAGAAGAACGGTACCTCATACGACCTACCATCTTCACTAAGTAAGGATCTAGACCGTGAATGTCTAAATCAATTACCGTACGCTCCCCTATTTCTATAATTTGCTCTGTAAGTTGCTTCTTCGTCTTAGCAACGATTTCTTCTATCTTCGTAGGATGAATTCTTCCATCTGCCACTAGACGCTTTAATGAAAGTCTACAAATCTCTCTTCTGATAGGATCAAAACTACTGATAACAATAGCTTCTGGAGTGTCATCAACTACGATTTCCGCACCTGTCGCAGCTTCTAAAGCACGAATATTTCGTCCTTCTCTACCAATGATTTGACCTTTGATGTCGTCACTTTCTAGATTAAATACGGAAACTGTATTCTCTATCGTATATTCAGCACACATACGTTGAATAGACTGAATAACGATTTTCTTTGCTTGCTTATTAGCATTCGCCTGAGCTCTTTCTACAGCCTCTTTTTCAATTGCCAAAGCTGATGTTTCTGCTTTTGCTCTTACAGCTTCTAAGAGTTGATCTTTTGCTTCAGCTTCAGTTAGTTTAGAAACGTTTTCCAGCACTCGGATTCTCTCTTCATTCGCTTTGTCAAGTTCTTCTTTCTTACGATTAACAATCTTCAGTTGTTTTTCAAGATTTCCTTTTATCGTCTTTAACTCCGCTTTTTCTCCCTCTAAATTTTCTTTCTCATTTTTCAGTTTATCGCGCTTGGACTGCAGTTCTTTTTCAGCTCCTTTCACTTCCATTTCGCGCTCTTTCAACTGTACTTTATGATTCGCTTTTTCTGATTCAAATTCTGACTTCAATTTCGCGTATCGTTCCTTCGCTTCACTAATCTTTTTCTGCTTTATTTTATCGTGTTTCTGTTCGGCTGTCGCAGTTATTTTATCCGCTTTGGTCTCTGCTTCATCAATTTTTCTTTTGGCTGTTAATTCAGCTTCTTTTAAGGTAAGATCAGCTTTATTATTTATTTCATTGATCTTATTCTTATTCAGATTTCTCATTGTTAAAAACACAACCAAAAAGCCTAAAACGGCTCCTGCTACAAGTCCACCTATTGCAGCACCTGTTAATACTCCCATTATATAAAAGTTTGACATAAGACACTGTTGCCTCATGAATTTATTAATAAATAATCACATAAAAAGAAAATGAAAAAATCAGATAAAAGGCCTACTTAGCCAGTGCTTGTTCTATTTTAGATAGAACATCTTGAGCAACATCACTTTTGTTGTCTTTATTATTATATATCGTAAAAGCCTGTTCTATACATATCATTGCAAGGCAATCTTGCATTGTTATATTGGCATAATTTTGTTGAAAATTCTTAATCTTTCCTGCAATCTCATCTTCAATAGCCTTAAGGTTTTTTTGCTCTTTTTTCGAAAGCTTCATTGGAAATTCCTTTCCTCCTATCCTTATATTAGACTTTACAAGATTTTCCATATTACAGTGTTTTCAACATATCTATACAGGCATCTAATTCTTGTACTTGCTTATCGATTCCCGCTTTTAAGTCATTCGCCGCTTCAGCACTCATACCAGAATGATTACTCGTTAATTCTGTTTTTTCTTTTTCTAGTTGTGTGATTTTTGATTTTAATGAATCTCGCTCACTTTTGAGCTGACTAATGGTTGCTTTCATATCGCCTATCTGTGAAATAATATCGTTAATTCGAGCTTCCATTTTTTCCATGAGTTCAAATATAAACCAATTCTATAACATTCGTATATAAAGCGGATATATATTCACTTTTATGTTAATATGTTAACTTTATTATTTTGGGCTTAAAGCCCAAAGAAAAATATTAAGAACTAACTTTTATTCGACTTCTGAACAGTATCAAAACAAACAATATCATCATCAAAATATAGAAACTTGGTTCGCTCATACTTCTTACATCATCTGACAAATCCAATGTCTTCTTTGCCTTCAATACTTGTTCTTGCTTTCTCTTTAAAGCAGCCTTTTGAGCTTCGTTTTCCACTACTATGTAAGACGTAAAGGGACTTAACACACCCGATCTAAAGCTCTGTTTAATAGCATTTAGCCAATTCTTTTCGCCTTTACTAGGATCTAAAATATGATAGATAGATTGTGCATGTAATTTTAATGCCGAATTCCAATTTTTCTTTTCAATCTCATTGTCATCAAGCTTAAAATTTGCTTTGCTTATTACAATACTAGCTCGATTATCATTTTTCAGATATACCTTTTTACCATCAGACATTTCAAATTCTAAAACTTCTATTTCTGCTTGAATAGCGTTTACTGTATCTATAGCTTTTCTTGGATGATTTGCAAGAGAATGCCTAGAAAAAGAATCACAATTTTGTATGACGAAAAAGTCCATCATTTCAGGATGTGAAAATGTGTAATTCTGGAAATTCTTATTTAATATAGCACCTTGTAAGGAATCAGTAAGCACCACAAAAAGTGGATAAGATTCTTTGTCATGACTTTCAATCAAATTCTTTTCAATAGCTCTTTCCAAATAAAAGCCACCTTCAAATTTCTGATTTTTTAGCTGATCTTTCCAGTTATCTTCCATCTCAAAAGTATGGACATAACTATTGACCAAACTTATTTTTGCATGCTCTACTGTAGATTCTTGCTCGCTTATGAAACACTCCATTAATGCTACATAAGATTCCATTTTATCCTTGCTGTGTCGTGATGCATCTATCAGAAAATGAATCTCAGGTTTTCTCAGGACTTTTTTAAGATCCTTTTTCACCGATGATGGGATGTATACAACGTCATCTTGAACAATAGATTCTGTTTGATTATGGCTTTCATCTCCAAGCTGAATGTTATGCCCATCAATAGATATTTCAACAGCATCCTTATGAATAAATTCTATTCCCGTTTTCCGTTTTTCTGATCTAGCAAAAGGAAAAACCTTAAAAGCGACTTTGTTGGAATTCAAGTAATATAGAATACCGGGATCTTTTCTTGTATTAAGAATCTGATTATAAACCCATAATGCTGATTTCTTCTCAGCTAATATTCCATATTCCTTTCTATCTCCCACATACAAATAATAATCACTAATCCAACAGCCTGTAGGTAAATCAATTATCGTTTCATATTCTCCTTGAACACTTATGCCTTTATGTTCTATTTCTAAATCAATCCAGCTAATCCATGCATTTTGAGTGCTATCATATTTTGATGTAGAAATAACATCTATTATCTCCACGTTAGGGTCTTTAGAATTGAAATTAGTATTTGGATAAAGTGGTTTTCCTTGGAACACCGCATCTATAGTTCTTATTTTACTATTAGAAATGGTGAGATTATCTAGTACAAACCATTTGAAATAAGAAGAAATGTATGGAATCTTAGAACTTGCTCCAAATATGGAATAGTCTCTTTTCCTATTGCTTTTGATAACACCCATTGTCTTACTTAAAGAAGCAATGTCCAACTGATAATTTTTAGAATAGTCAGGAGCATATAAATAATCTAAAGCACTATGGAAAACTGCTTTATCCTTTGCAAATTTTAAGTGAATGCACATGGGCACAATCAACATCAAAACAAAGGACGAAATGAGCAATTTCTTCTTAGAATAGGCAGTAGAAAGGAATACAAAATCCTTTCTTAAATCAGAAACATGCAAAAAGAATAACAACAGAGGAGTCAACATCAAAAACCCTGCTCCGAAAGCTATTATTGCTATAACAGAGATTGGTAGATAAGGTAGAAAAACGAGGAAAAAATAGATCGTGTAAGTAAATGTAATAGAGCTCAAAGCAAAAAACACCACCCTTACCGTCTTGTTCTTAGATTTTGGGAAACATAAAACAATAGCATTTACAATTGTAAAAATGTAAAACCATACATTACTAAAGTCCCCGAAAACACCCGCATTCATATAAGTTAATGAACCTATTACTCCATTATTTAATAATAGCCCAAAAATGGGTAAGACAAGCGTAATAGGAATTTTCCATAGGTACTCAAATTTCGACCATTTTTTAGATTTATTGAAAAAGAGTATGATGATAGTTCTCATCAAGAAAAAGAGAAAAACAACCAAGAAAACTATGTATAAAACAGTATATACATGGTCAGAAAAAGCATAGTTTACTCCCTTTGCCATAGGAAGAATTACCTGAAAAAACAGATAAGCAATAGGTGGAATTAAAATGGTATATAAAAAATTCAAACCTGCACTTTGCTTCTTTCTTGCATTAGTAAGATGAATTACTATTGCAAATAAAGCATAACACAAAGTAGGCATAAGGAAGGTGCCAACATAAATAAAAGCATTCTCATTTATCATCCATTGCGGAATACTGAATGGAATAATTTCATCCACATTATAAAGATACAGATAAACATACATTAGATAGGATATCAAAGCGATAACTCCATAGCCAATAGAGACTCTTTTTCTCTGGAAAATGAGAAAGATCGTATAAGCTAAGTTCAATAAAAACATCAGTATTAATGTAATGCTGAAATACCTCCATAGTGTCAAACTCTCCTCATCCAAGAGTGATTTTATTATGGAGAATTGCCCATAAAAAATGATAAAAAGTATACTTAAAGGAAGCGTGTTAACTAATAGTAGCCATCTAGGATTTAGTGAGTTTTGCATTTCGTTTATTTAAAAATCTATCAATAAATAAATAGGCTATAATTAAAAAAGTAATATTAGTTGCAACTCCTATTGCCTCGTGAATAAGACCTTTTTGGGTTGAAAAAATAACATCTGTTTTACTTTGAACTAAGATTGAAATCAGAATTCTTGAAGTATTAACTAATATGGTGAATACATATGCTAAGAGAAAACTTAGCACCATAGCAATCACTTTAGTAGTTCCTTTCTTTGCATTTTGTACAAGCAGAAAAACAAAAAGTAGAAAACTGATAAGCATCAAATTGAATCCTGAACAGGACTTATCAATAACTATTTGTAATTCTGCGAAATAATACCCGTCTACCGGAGAAAAAACAGAATCATAGCCTGATACTACACTTAGGAATTTTGCTGTTGGATTAAGAAGAAAAAACACATCATTTAATGAAGCTGAAGTATAAAACCACTTTAGAATAAAGACGATTACTCCTGCTGTTATAAAGTAAGGTATGTTTTTGTCTTGTTTCAAAATTTCCAACAAACGTTATATGTAAAACTGAGAAGCAAAAATATTATTGTGAACTTGACAGATAAAATTGATATTGCGATTTATGCAAATAAAACTCCATAATGCCTCATATCTTTATAATTAACTTGTATTACATCTTAAGTTAAGACGTTATTTTTAGTCATTTTTCCCTCTTAACTCTGCCTTTCGCATGGGCATTCCATCGATTAAGGCAAAGAGCTGCTCCCTAGGGAGGAAATGATTGGATACATATTTTGATCCTCCATCTAAACCTATTAATTCAAAAGTAAAAGGATCTTTTAATTTTTGGGCTCGAGCCCAAAAATCCTTATGCTCGATATCCTGCCAAGAAGCATCTTCATCAGTTCCCATTTTATATTGATTCTGGGAAACCTGAATTAAGACTAACTTCCTTTCTTCCCAAGAAGGCATATCTGAAATAAGGTCTGCTATTTGATTTCTATAAACATCAGAATGAATATCGCTTGTGTAAACGATAACTACCCGCTTCCTCCATTGATAATTTTCTACATTTTGGGAAAACAAAGTCATTGATAGTGTTAATAAAAAAATAGTTGCTAAGAACTTCATATCTTCATTTTGATGCTCTTTCAAGTCTGTCATTTATTGACTTTCCAAGGCCTTCATCTGAGAATCTTTCAGCAACTATCATATCTACATCAAGCTCGTCTAATTTATGTAAACTATCATATAAGGCAGAGGCTGCTTCTTCTAGATTTCCTTTCATAGATAAAACTTCAATATGCTGAATGTTCAATGAATTGTAGGAATTCTGGAAACTAAGAACTGCGATTTTTTTATTCTCTTGATTGTTTACGAAGTTGATTACATCATCAACAAGGTATAATTTAGTTTTAGGAGAATAATGTTTTGCCAACATTCCAGGTGCTAAAGGTGTGTTCTCTTTTTTATTTCTAATGCGTATTTCACCAACCACCTTTTCTAATTCCTCAGGAGCTGTGGAACCTAATCTATAAATAACTGCTTCGTCATTCTCAAAACCCACAATGGTAGACTCTAGTCCTTTTTCACATGCTCCTCCCTCCAAAACCATAGGAATTTTATCTCGGAAATACGCTGCTACATGTTGAGATCGTGTAGGGCTAATTCTATTAAAAGGATTTGCGCTTGGTGCAGCGAGAGGAAATGGAATTTCTTTAAGTAAGGATAAAGTTACTGGATGGCTAGGAATTCTAACGGCAACAGTATCTTTTCCAGCAGTTATAAGATCAGGAATGATGTCGTTTTTTTTGAGAACTAAGGTTATGGCTCCAGGCCAAAAGTGTTCAGCTAGAAGTCTTGCTTTTTCAGGAAATTCAATAGTGATTTGTTCCACTTGTTCTATGGAATGCAAGTGAACAATGAGTGGATTAAATAAAGGTCTTTCTTTTACTTCGAAAATCTTCCGAACGGCCTCTTCACTATAGATATTTGCAGCAAGACCATAAACCGTTTCGGTAGGTATTGCGACGACATCGTTAGCCTGGAGAAAAGCAGCAGCTTGAGATATGTCGGAAGAAATGATCATAAAAGTACTGTGATTTTTTTAGCATCAATCAAAACAAAAGCAATCTTCAAAGAAAAACTCATATCTGAAAAATTTTCTAATTACAATTTTTTTCTAAAAAGATAATCATTATATGTGTTTTCCCCTTCACGGTTAATAACTTCATGAT
>CAZSKA010000107.1:0-11981 GCA_964607315.1 uncultured Saprospiraceae bacterium
TCAGTATACGCAGTTAATAGCAAGACGTGTAAGAGAAATAGAAGTCTATTGTGAGATACTTCCATATAATAAAGTACCAGAATTAACAGATGATGTAAAAGCTGTAATTCTATCTGGTTCTCCGTTTTCAGTAAAAGAAGATAATGCTTTAAAAATTGACCTTACAGATTTTCTTGGTAAAGTACCAGTTTTAGGCATTTGTTATGGAGCCCAATATATTGCAGATTATTGTGGTGGTGTAGTAGAAAGAAGCTCTAAAAGAGAATATGGTAAAGCTGCTTTACAAGTTGTAAAGGAAGATGAATTCTTTCAAGGTATATCTCAGTCATCCCAGATATGGATGTCCCATGGTGATTCAATTTATGAAGTACCAAATAATTTTGAAGTTATAGCAAAAACGGATTCTATTCCAGTTGCTGCATACAAAGCCAAGGATGGCGCCTATGCTAAACCAGTGTATGCAATTCAGTTCCATCCGGAAGTTTATCACAGTACTGAAGGCAAAGAAATTCTTGAAAACTTCATTCGAAAAATTAGTGGCTTAAAACAAAAGTGGACACCTGCAAAATTTGTAGAAGATACAGTTAGTAGGCTTAAAGAGCAATTAGCAAATGACAAAGTTATTTTGGGCTTGAGTGGGGGAGTAGATAGCAGTGTCGCAGCATTCTTGCTACATAAAGCAATAGGACCAAACCTCAATTGTATATTCCTAAATAATGGGTTGTTGCGTAAAGATGAATTTTCAGAAGTATTAGAATCCTATAAGGATAAAGGACTTAATGTAAAGGGAATTGATGCCAGTGAAAAGTTCTTAAGTGAATTAGAAGGTGTAAGTGATCCAGAGAAGAAACGGAAAATTATTGGCAGAGTATTCATAGAGGTTTTCACCTCAGAATCAAAAAAAATAGCTGGTGCCAAGTGGCTAGCTCAAGGTACTATTTATCCAGATGTTATAGAATCAGTAAGTGTTCATGGACCGTCTGTAACAATTAAGTCTCATCATAATGTTGGTGGATTGCCGGATAAGCTTGATTTGAAGATCGTAGAGCCATTGCGAATGTTATTTAAGGATGAGGTAAGAAAGGTCGGGAAGGAAATTGGATTAGATCCTAATTTGATAGGTAGACATCCTTTTCCTGGTCCAGGCTTAGCTATCAGAATACTTGGTGCAATTTCAGAAGATAAAGTAAAATTATGTCAAGAAGCCGATGCCATATATATCAAAAACTTACGAGAAAGTGGTTGGTATGATAAGGTTTGGCAAGCAGGCGCAATATTACTTCCGGTCCAATCCGTTGGAGTAATGGGAGACGAAAGGACGTATGAATTTACAATAGCATTGCGTGCTGTAAATTCTGTAGACGGAATGACAGCAGAATGGAGTGCTTTACCACATGAATTATTGGCAAAGATTTCAAGCGAAATTATTAATAATGTAAAAGGAATAAATAGAGTAGTTTATGATATCAGTACTAAACCACCTGCAACAATTGAATGGGAGTAGATTTGTAGCAGTTCTTTTTATTGCTTTTTTAATCACTTCTTGCGGTGCTTTAAATAGAAATAAAGCACCTAATTCTGACAACAATGTAAAAACACCTGAATCTACAAGTAAAGTTGATACTGTAGAGTGGACGAAAATTTCTGAAGATGAATTTCCTCCTATTAATAATGGTGATGAAAATACAGAAGAAAAAGAAGCTGTCAAATCAAAAGACAAGAAGGATAGCTATAATATAACTGCATTCTTACCTCTTGAAACCTCTAGAATTAATTATGGTGCAGAATATCCTAATGAAATTCGAAATCTGAAATATCTTCAATATTACGCTGGGATGAAGTTGGCTCTTGAGCAATTAGAAGAAGAAGGCATTGACTTATCCGTAAATATTCATGATAGCAATGAGAGTGTAACCCAAGTAAGGAATGTGTTAAATAATAAGGTGGATAATAACACAGATATTATTATAGGCTCTCTTAAAAAAGATGTTTTGATAGAGTTAGCTGCCTTTGGTAAGGAAAACTCTATTCCTATAATTTCACCGTGGTATTCCTCACAAAGCGTTGCTGACAATAACGATTATTATATTCAGTTAAAACCATTTCTGATTGATCATTATTATAAGTTAACTGAACATGCTCTTGCTAATTTTGACTCTGAAGACATTTATCTTGTTGGGCGAAACGGATCAAAAGATCCTAGTAGATTTAAGCACTTTCAAGAAGCCGCTTATAATGTCACAAAAGAAGAAAATCCACTGAATGAATTTGTTATAGACTTAGATAGTTTATCAGCAGAATATGGGATATTTCGATCACTAATTGAGAATAGAAATGAAAATATGGAAGAAAAAAAGCCACTGGTTTTTATTATTCCTAATTTTTCTATGCGTGAGTCGAATTACATTTATGATTTGATAAGAAGGATAAATGTAGAAAAACTGGATCAAGAAGTATACATTTATGGAATGCCTGTACTTTATGGAATGGACAAAATTAGCTACGATTATCTAACGAACTTGAATATAAGAATTGTTATGTCTAGATATACCAAGCAATCGTCTCCTGGTGCTAAGAATTTTATAGCAAATTTCTTCAGAGAATATAATGATTATCCTTTAGATGATGCCTTTGAAGGATATGATAATATGCTTTGGTTGGGAAGAATGCTACATCAGTATGGTGGTGCTTTTGTTGACAATTTAAACAAAGATAAATCCGAGTATTTATCAACAAAATTTGATATTCAACCAGTATATGATGGCGATCCAGAAAAACCTGAATTGGATTATTTCGAAAATAAGAATTTGAGGATTATTCAATTTTATCATAACGAATTTTCTGTTGTTAAATAATGAGTAAAGAATCATATTTAACTGATAAAAGAAAAGAGCGTCTAAAGAGTGTTATCAGAAAGCGTCAGTTTGATTTGACTGTCGTATTAGAAAATATTCATGACGCACATAATATATCGGCAATCATGAGAAGTTGTGATGCTGCAGGCGTGCATGAAATTTATGCTATTGTAACTGATCCTAGAATTGATTTGGAAAAGTACAGTATGCATAATAAGATTACATCGGGAAGCGGAAAATGGGTTGAAATGAATGTATTTACAGATGTGGAAGAATGTATTAGGGCTTTACGCCCAAAGTATGGACTTATATTTGGAACACATCTTTCTTCATCTTCAGAGAGCCTTTACGTTAAGAATCTTAGTGAATCAGTCGCTCTTGTGTTTGGTAATGAGCATGCTGGTATTTCTGAAGATTTGTTAAGTCATTTGGATGGTAATTTTATTATACCGCAATATGGGATGGTGCAGTCATTGAATATTTCTGTTGCTTGTGCAGTTACACTTTATGAGGCACTAAGGCAAAGGGAAAAAGAAGGGAAATACGAGCATTCAGATTGGTCTGATGACCATGCAAATCTATATAAACGATATGTGAAAAATAGCAAAACAAAACTTAACCCAGATATACCAAGAGAAACCTAATAATCACGGACAAATAGAACGATATGGACAATACTTTTTTAGCAAAAAGATTAGAACGAGTTAACGAATCAGCAACTATAGCAATGGCGAAGAAAGCTCGCGAAATTGCTGCTCAGGGGCACGATGTTATTAGTCTTTCTTTGGGGCAACCCGATTTTGATACTCCAGATCATGTAAAGGAAGCTGCTAAAACAGCGCTGGATAATGGATATACAAATTATACGCCAGTAGGAGGCCATCCGGAATTTGTTGAAGCTATTATTAGTAAATTCAAAAGAGATAATGATTTAGAATTTACAAAAGAAAATATAGTGGTTTCATGTGGGGCAAAACAATCAATCAATAATTTGATGAATGCTCTTGTAGATCCAGGCGATGAAGTGATCATTTTTACTCCTTATTGGGTATCGTATTTCGACATTGTAACAATGGTAGGTGGAGTTCCAGTTTGCTTGAAAGCTGGAATAGAGAATGATTTCAAAGTAACTCCTTCGCAATTAGAATCTGCATTAACAGATAAAACAAAAGTTATAATATTTTCATCTCCCTGTAATCCTACAGGATCAGTTTATGATAGAGCTGAGTTATTAGAATTAGCTAAAGTAATTGATAATAAAGGAGATGTTTTAGTTATTTCAGATGAAATTTATGAATACATAAATTTTGGCGAAAAACATGCTAGCATAGGTAGTTTCGATTTTATGAGAGATAAAGTTGCAACAGTAAACGGTATGGCTAAAGGATTTGCTATGACTGGTTGGCGAATAGGTTATATGGGCGCACCTAAATGGTTGGCAAAAGCATGTACCGCTATTCAATCTCAAGTCACGTCAGGTGCAGCATCATTTTCTCAAAAAGCTTCAGCAGTTGCCATTTCTAGTGATATGGGACCTACCGAAGAAATGAAGAAAGCATTCTTAAAAAGAAAACAGATTATGATTGATGGTCTACAATCCATTGAGGGTATAAAAACGAATAACCCTAAAGGAGCTTTTTATATTTTCCCTGATGTGAGTTCGTTTTTTGGTAAATCTAATGGTGAGATAACAATTAATAACTCTAATGATTTTGCATTAGAACTTCTTAATAATGCGCATGTAGCAACAGTTGCAGGTAGTGCTTTTGGTGATGAAAACAGCATTAGATTAAGTTATGCAGCGTCAGATGAAGAATTAAAGGAAGCATTAAGAAGAATGAAAACTTTCTTAAGTACATTTAAATAAACAAAAATGGATAAACTCCAAAGACTTAAAGATTACGAGGTAGAGGCAAAAGCTGGTGGCGGAGAGAAACGTATAGAGAAACAACATAGTAAAGGTAAGCTCACTGCAAGAGAACGTGTTAAGTTATTTGTAGATGAAGGAAGTTGGGAAGAAATAGGCATGTTAGTCAAACATAGATCTACTGACTTTGGAATGGAAAAAGAGAATTATCTCGGAGATGGAGTAGTTACAGGATATGGTACAGTTAATGGAAGATTGACCTACGTTTATGCACAAGATTTTACAGTATTTGGTGGTTCACTAAGTGAGACTCATGCTGAAAAGATATGTAAGCTAATGGATTTGGCTATGGATAATAAAGCCCCCGTGATCGGTTTAAATGATTCAGGGGGAGCTAGAATTCAAGAAGGAGTAAAATCCTTAGGAGGATATGCTGATATATTTTATAGAAATACTTTAGCAAGTGGGGTTATCCCCCAAATAAGCGCTATTATGGGCCCTTGTGCTGGTGGTGCTGTTTATTCGCCAGCTATAACTGATTTTATAATGATGGTGGATCAGTCTAGCTATATGTTTGTAACCGGCCCAAATGTTGTTAAAACTGTTACTAATGAAACTGTAACTAGTGAAGAATTAGGAGGTAGCAAAACACATGCAAGTAAGAGTGGCGTAACTCATTTTACAGCTGCTAATGATCTCCAATGTATTCAAAAACTCAAAAAATTACTAAGTTATATTCCTCAAAATTATACTGAAAAACCCGTTGATTATAAATATGTAATAGGGAATGAAACTAGAGAGCATTTAAACACTATTATCCCGGAATCGAGCAACACTCCTTATGATATGAAGGAAGTTATTCATGAATTAGTCGATAAAGAAAGTTTTTTAGAGGTTCATAAGGATTATGCAGATAATATTATAGTTGGTTTTAGTAGGATAGGAGGTAAATCAATTGGAATAGTCGCAAATCAACCATATTCATTGGCTGGTGTTCTTGATGTTGATAGCAGTAAAAAAGCTGCTAGATTTGTTCGTTTTTGTGATTGTTTTAATATTCCTTTATTAGTTCTAGTTGATGTTCCTGGGTTTTTACCTGGTACAGATCAAGAATGGAATGCAATCATAACGAATGGGGCGAAATTGTTATATGCATTTAGTGAAGCAACTGTACCTAGAATTTCTGTTATTACAAGAAAGGCATATGGAGGTGCATATGATGTGATGAATTCAAAACACATAGGTGCAGATTTAAATCTTGCCTGGCCTACAGCTGAGATTGCCGTTATGGGAGCTAAAGGAGCAAGTGAAATCATTTTCAGAAGAGAAATTGCTAATGCAGAAAATTCTGAACAAATGCTTAAACAAAAAGAAGATCAATATGCTAAAGAATTTGCTCATCCGTATAAAGCAGCTGCTCGAGGATTTGTAGATGCTGTTATAGAACCTTCTGAAACAAGAATAAAACTTATAAAAGCATTCAGTATGCTGAAGAATAAGGCTGTCAAATTACCAGCAAAAAAACATGGTAATATACCGTTGTAGTATCTAGTTTTCTAATGTTTTTTACCTAAGATTTAAATGGCAATTATCTTTAGAAGATATGTCAAGGTGTTCTGTTATTATGCATGCGTATTTTTAAAATAAGTTTTTTCTCAATATGTAAAGTCGACAATGACTGATTTTTATTCATTCTGATTTATAATTTATTCATTTGTTTGTGTAATTCTATAAATTGTAATTTTTTTCTAATTAAACTAAAAAGGATAATTAAATTTATCTGTTTTCATCTATTTAATTTTTTAACATATAGTGTTCTGATTCTTGGATATTAACGTGTTATACACTTTTTCGATATAATATCTTTTGTTAAGTTATTGAAAATCAATAGGGGTTATAAAAAATACGCATTGAGACTTCATATATATGTATTTGTAAAATATGTAAAGAATTGAAATTAACAGTTTTATTTATGAAGAAAATTATGAATTGAGATAAAATTGGCGTATTCTTGTGTTAGCTTATTACAAAGCAAAATGTAAATTATAACCAAATGACAAATTTATTATCGTTCAAATCAATAGCAATTATTTTTGCGATTTTTGTAACTTATTCATTTTCAGTTCTTTTGATGCCTGATCCACCTATTGTTGAAGATTTGACAGTATGTGATGGAGAAGCTACAATTGTTACACCTTCTGCTTCTTCATCAGGGACAGAAATAGTTTTAGCAATAGAGGATTTTAGTGATGTTCAAGGAAATTTAGGATTTTCTGTTTCAAATATGTTTAATGATGGTCCTAATGATCATTTTCAGGCTACTGATGGTTCTGATATTACTATTGAAACAGGAGGTAATTATAGTTTTGAAGATGGTACAAATATCTTTTGGGCTGGTGAAGATTTTGATGATAATGGAGGAGATGGTAATGATGAAAAATCAATGACCTTTAATGCTGTTGATATAAGCATGTTTACTAATGTGAAGTTTTGTTGGGCAATTGCAGCTGGAAATGAAAATGCCCCAGGTGATAGTGATTATGATTTAGCTGATTTTGTAGTAGTAGAATATTCTGTAGATGGTGGACCTTTTCAAGATGGATTATGTTATTCTTATGCAGATAATGGCGATGATTTTAACGAACCTTTACATCATGATCCTAACTGTGATAATGATGGTTCTGAGGGAGTTATGCTTACAAATACTGCTCAAATTTTTGAACTGGAATTACCTGTAACAGCTTCTGCTGGTAATTCTGTAGTGTTTAGAATTACTGCTCATATGGATGGTGCTAGTGAACAAATAGCTTTTGATGATATAATGGTTAAGGCAACACCAGCTGGAGCTATAACTTTTAATTATTATGATGTAGATCCTGATGCGAATCCTGGATCCATACCTGTTGAATCTGGAACTGCTTTCTATGATGCAGCAGTTACTTTAGCAACTTCACCTGATACTATATGGGTAACATCTGAAGATGCGACTGGAGAATCAACTGCGTCATTCTCAGTAATCAATGTACTACCGAATACAGATGCAGGTGAAAATCAATTTGCTTGTGATGCTACTTCTTTTCAATTAGCTGCAATAGGTGATCCTATGCTAATTGGTGAGTGGAGTGGTGGATTAGGAACTTTCTCAGATATCAATGATCCAAATGCAATTTACACACCGAGTCCAGCTGAGTTTGATGTGCCAATTATATTAACATATCTTCTTGATGGAGCTATATGTGGAGAAACTGACGAGGTTGTTCTGTACAATGCAGATCAGTTAAGTGCTGAATTTGCTTATCCATTTGATTCTATCTGTCCTGGAGATGGTCTTGTTGCTCCAGTATTTACAGATGGAGTTGCTGGACTTTTCGAAGTTATATCTGGAAATGATGCAGATATAGAAATTGATTCTTCAACTGGGGTTATTAATTTAATGAATTCTCAGTTAGGAACTTATGTGATTCAAAATACAGTAACATCTTGTGGGAATATGATAATTTCTGGTGTAATTGATGGAGATATACCTGGAGGATTACCAAAGGCAATTGAACTTTATGTAATTAACAACATTCCTGATTTATCTATTTATGGAGTTGGTTCTGCTAATAATGGTGGAGGAACAGATGGTGAAGAATTTACTTTTCCTGCAATTTCTGCTTCACAAGGAGATTATATTTATATAGCATCTGAGGATTTTGAGTTTATGAATTTCTTTGGATTTGCACCTGATTATTTGAGTACAATAGCCTTTATAAATGGAGATGATGCCATAGAATTGTTTTGTAATGGCTCAGTGATAGATTTATTTGGTGATATAGATGTAGATGGATCAGGTGAACCTTGGGAATATACTAATGGATGGGCTTATAGAATGAATTCTGATTCGCCAAACTTTGGGATTTTTGACGTAAATCAATGGACCTATTCAGGAGTTAATGGTTTAGATAATGAAACATCAAATGCAACGGCTATTAATCCAGTTCCTGTAGGAACTTTTACAACAAGTTTTACAGGTTTGTGTCCAGATAATATTGCAACTACCACATTTGTTATTGATGATTTTGGAGGAACTATGCTTATGTGTCCTTCTGATGTGAACTTTGCACTAGAAGGAGGTGAATGTGGGACATTTGCAACAATTGTTGATGCTAGTGCAATAGATAATTGTTCTCCTGGCTTGACCTTAGTCCAAGTTTCAGGTCCTGTCACAGGTGATTTTATAGACGCTGAAAACTCCCCATATACAGTAGTGTTTGAAGGGACTACTGATTTAGGCGAATTAGTAACGTGTTCTTATGATATAATTGTTGAAGCACATGTTCCAAGTTCTACTACATTAGCTTGTAATGGATCTATTAATCTTAGCTTAAATGAATTATGTGAAGCAGTAATAACTGCTGATATGTTACTAGAAGGAAATGATTACTTATGTTATGACGAATACATACTTTCTGCATCTTTAGATGGACAAATGGTTGGAACAAGTGTGCCGAATTCTTTTGGTTCAGGCAATTCTATTTTAATTGACAACTCACTTGTAAATCAAACAATAGAGGTTTCAATAACAGAGCCATTAACAGGCAATAGCTGTTGGGGATATGTTGTGATAGAAGATAAACTTGCACCCACAATTATTTGTCCAGATGTACAAGTTGTAGCATGTGATGCAGATACTAGTCCTGTTCAACCAGAGATAGAAGCATCATGTGATAATGTTACTTTTGATATGGAAGAAGATATTATAGAAGGTACATGTGCTGATTTATTCTATATTCAAATAGTTAGAACATGGGTTGCAACTGATGAATCTGGAAATCAGAGTGAACCATGTATTGAAATAATTCAAGTTGAAAGAGATCTTTTCGAAGACATCGTATTTCCGTTAGATTTTGATGGACTACCAGGTAATAATCCAGTATTAGCTTGTGATGGAGCAAATGTTGAATTTGCTTTAGATGAAAATGGAAATCCTAATCCTATTGGATCAAATGGATTAATTGGAACAGGAGAGCCAATGTTAGGAGCTGGTTGTAGTGAATTAATTATCTTTTATGAAGATGCTGAAATCCCTACTTGTGGAACAAGTAGTTTGAAAATAGTTAGAGACTGGACAGCTGTTGATTGGTGTTCAGGTGAAGTAGCAACACATTCTCAAATAATAAAAATACTCGATACAGTAGCTCCTGAATTTGTAGCTCCTGAAAACGTGACTGTAAGTGTAGATAATCATTGTAATGGAGAGTATTTTATTCCTAATGTTGTAGTTACAGATAATTGTGATGAAACCTCTATTTCTTATTCTACTGAGTTTGGGAGTGTAGAAAATAAAATATTTACAATAGATGAACCTATAATTGGTCAATCATATGAAATTCAAGCAGATGCTTCTGATGCTTGTGGAAATATAAATAGTCAAAGTTTTACGGTTACATTTATAGATGCAGTGCCTCCTGTAATTGTTGCAGAAACTAGTTTAACAGTATCACTAGGATTAGATGGAACATCAAAAGTATTTGCAAGTAGTTTTGATGATGGTTCATATGATGCTTGTTCAGATGTAGAGATTTCAGTACTAAGAAATTTCAGTTCTTGTGCTGCTATTGATGAAGATGCTCCTATTGGAGATGATAACTTCCAATTTAATGACCTTGTTCATTTCTGTTGTGATGATGTAGGAGAACCACAAATAGTAACCTTAATGGTTTGTGATGATGCAGATGGAGATGGAGTATTTGGAGGTGATTTTGACAATTGTAACACTGCATGGGTGGAAGTAAATGTACAAAACAAACAGCCTCCGGTATTATTATGTCCACCTCCGACTACTATAAATTGTGTTGACGCTGCTGGTCTTGATTTAACAAATCTTGAATTGCTAAATGAAATGTTTGGTGCTCCAACTATACTAAATGCTTGTGGAGGTCTAGAGATTAATCAAGCTATAGAACAACAGACTTGTGGGGAAGGAATAATAATTAGACAATTTATAGCTATTGGTGGCGGTCAGTCTGCTGCTTGTGCACAAATTATAACGATTACTCCGGATGAAGAAAACACATTAACATGTGATAGAATCTCTTTTGATGGGTTAAGTAATAACGTTTATAATTGGTGTAATGTAAATGATAATCAAAATGATAACGATGATGATTTACCTGCTATTCAAGTAGATTGTGATGATAATTCTGTAATACCGGAATTAGATATTGACATTGTAGGATTATGTACAGAAGTTGGCGTGAACGTCAGCATTGATACTTTTAATTTTGCTGGAGGAGCTTGTAGAAAATACTTAGTACATTATGAAGTTATTGATCAATGTGTATTTGATGAACATTTCCTTGATCCTATTACAAATGAAATAGATCCTTATAATTCTCAAAATGGATATTTTGAGTTTTATCTTGAAATAGATGCCTTTGATAATGATGGGCCAGTTTCTGAAATGTCTAATGTTAGTATAGTGGCAGATGAATGTGAGACAGGTGAAGTGAATATCCCACTTTCAGCTATTGATAATTGCACAGCTCCAGAATTCATTTCTATTGGATATATGATAGATTTATTCAGTGATAATATTGTAGATATTAGTAATGGGGGCACATTTATTTATGAAAATGTAATTACATCAACTAATCCTGGTTTACCAATAGGAGAACATACGGTTTTAATTTTAACTGCCGATGGATGTGGAAATAATTCAACAAGTTCATTTGTTTTGACGATCACTCCTAATGAAAAGGAACCAACCCCTTATTGCAGAACTGGTTTTGTTACTTCACTTTCTTCATGGGGAATGGTGACGGTAACTGCTGATAAATTTGACCAAGGATCTTTTGATAACTGTACACCTTCTGAAGATTTACTTTTCTCATTTTCTGAAGATGTTAATGATACCGAGCGAACTTACACATGTGATGATCTAGGTTTTCAATTCATTACTGTCTATGTCACAGATGCTGAAGGAAATCAAGATTTTTGTAATGCAACTTTCTTAGTTCAGGATAATCAGAATTTCTGTAATAGCCTTGTTGTAACAGGTTCAGTCCAATCGGAGAATGGATATATAAATAAAGAAGCAATGGTAATTGTTGAAGATGTAGAAAATGTGAACCATCAATTCATGACAGATGAGGCTGGTGCTTATCAAGTATATGCTGATAACTATTCTCAATTTGCAACAGTAACAGTTGAAGATTACAATAATACTTTACAAGGTATTTCTGTAATTGATTTATTATTTATTAGAAAGCATATTC
>CAZSKA010000108.1:0-11948 GCA_964607315.1 uncultured Saprospiraceae bacterium
TTATATATCTTATTATTTCATCTTTAGAATCGTTAAGCATATCCCATGTTAATTTCGTTTTCCTTCCTCTTCGTTCATTGTGTTCTAGATTTTGGGCTTTTGATTTGGTATAATCTTTGGTACCATATTTAACTTTATTTTTGAAATTACTATTTCCTCTAGAACTTCCAATATCAGCAAACAAATCGTTTTCCTTTAACCTTCCAGTATTCCTATATTCCGGATTTTCACTACCATAAGGATCATCAACTACTATTCCATCTGCTTCTATACTTAAGACGGAAACATTATGTGTAAAATTCAAGTTATCATCTGATTTATGAAAAATAGAAAACATCATTGGATATCCTTTATTTAGGTAATTCTTAATCTTTTCACGAGTTTCTGAATCAAGCTTATTTTTTAAGGTAATTTGACTTAATTTAAATGAACTATCCTTTTTGTAATCTCCATTATTTTCTATTCCAGCTCTTAGTGTGTTATTATGTTCTTTTCTCGAATTTACTTGTCCTCTAGTTCCATTATTTATAAGGTGTTCATAAAAATAAACTAAGTCTTCATACTGTCCATTGATACGAAAATTTTTAGCTAATCTTCCAAATTTTTTAGTAGAAATTCTTCCAGCTCGAATTTTCTGCCAACCTTCAGATGCATCTTCATTTACTTTCTTAAAGAAAGATTCGGCTCTGCTTTCCCAAGCTTTATTTAGTGATGCTTGAGGCGCCTTTTCAGACTTATTAGAGTCTAAATCTTTTATCAAATAGTTATCAATTGCAAGAACTACACTTTCTCTTGAAAAACCTGCACGTTCTGCCATCATAGCAAAAGTTGTTGGCGCACAAGTTGCCTCAGGTGGAGTTAAATTATCAGATTGCGTTCTGTACTGTGGCAGCTTCAATCTTGAATGCCAATCAATGTTGGAATAAATAGATCCCGCATTTAAATTATTTTTTAATTCAAATTCCAAACCTCCAATCTTTTGTTCTGTTAAATCAGCAAAACTTCTTAGAGGTTCAATTAATTCATGTGGTGTTGTAACATCTATAAATTTGTCGGTGTAATTAGGATTTATAACTTTACTATAATCTGTTTCTATTAAATGAATGCGAGGTCGTCTTAATGAAAAAGATATCGTTTCAGCATTTGAATAACTGGGTGTAAGTTTCAATTTTTCTACATCAATTTCTACTCCGTTTTCAAAGTCATGAATCACATTTTCTGCTTGTGCTAAAATCCCACAGATTCTCTCTAATTTCTCCTCACCTTCTAACATTGAAAGATCTGCATATCTTTTTTTTAACCAGTTTTTGTAACTAGCTAAAAATTGAATTCTACTTATTTCTTTTTGAGTGAAAAGATCTGATTTCTTAACCCAACCAATAGATTTAGAATTATTTTGCAGAAGATAAAATTCAATTTTATTTTTTATTGAATTTTCTTTTATAGAATAAGCTAGATCCATATTAGACTCTAGATAAATTTTTGATTTACTTTTTTTATCTATTTTTTGTTTGCCTCCAGGAGTTTCATATACCTTAATATCTGTCCAATAACCATAATATTTCTGATTTAAAGGATCTCTTTGCTTTTCTATCTCTTTTCGACTTGGAATTTTATTACTACGTTTCGCTTTCGAATTGTATTTTTCATCTTCACCCCACTCCGTACTTGTATTCGAATAGGGTGGTGGCTTAATTGAACCACTTTTGGGACTTTGTAAGTCATGTTGACTAGCATTTGAAATACTCTTTTGACTCTGGGCATTCTCGTTTAATTCGGCTTTCATTTCGGATTAGGTACTATACAATTTGAACTATAAAATTTGTATTATTCAGCACTAAATGTAGAACATTTTAAACCTTGCAATTGACTTAACTTATAAGCGGGCACTTATAAGTTTTATTCGGTATTATATGACCTAAACTTGGAGAATTTAACTTTTAGGCAAATTCTTTATAATATTGAATTTATAAACAAACATTGATGAAAAGAGGGGTTAGAATAACTCTATATGTCAATTAACTTCGACTTTGTTTTTCTAAATATTTTTTTGGGCTCCAGCCCAAAAACAAAAATAGCCAACAACGCATACTCTAAAGCTACTGCCCAATAATACAAATTCCCTTCTCCGTAATATTCCGCATAACTTAACAAGGCCAGGAATGACCACACATACGCATAGCGAACCTGCGTAAAAATCGATAAGAAAACCAACAAACTCATATACCAAGGATGAACTGTTGTACTCAATAAATAATATATAGTCAATGACCACAGCACCCGCTTACATAGCGAACCCACTCCCGCTTCTTTCTCCTTCCATGCTAATACCAGCACCAAAACTCCCGCTGTTAATCCTAACAAAGGACCCAGCTTACCAATCACGTTATATCCTGTAAACCAATATCCCACCTCGCGTATAAGAAAATACACACTCGCATTGAACTCAAATTTCTGAAAATACAAGTCTAAGCCTTTTCCAAAATTCTCATAACTTCCCACTACCATAGGACCAAACAAAATCCCCATCACAACCACCATCATCGATCCATAAATCAACAACTCTTTCTTTGTTAATCTTTTCAACAAGAATGGAAAACTGATCGCAGTTACTAACTTACTCGCTACCGAAAAGGCCAAACCGAATACACTCCATGCTAATCCTCGCTTTTTTTGGAGACCCCAAAGAAAAACTGCAAATCCCATTATCATCAATAGTTCCATGTGCATATTTCCCATCAATTCTACTAGAACTAATGGATTCAACATATACAGATAGATCAATCGTTCATCCTTTCCCATTCCCACTAAAATCTTCCTTCCTAATATGAAAGTAATAACCTCAGCAGCAAACATGATCAACTTAATGAATATCATCTGACCATATAAACTATCCGGAATGATATAAGCTGCACCTGCAAATATCCCTTGTAATATAGATGGATACACCGAGTAATACTCTGGCGAATTCATCTTTTCCATTAACATAGCCTGAAAATCTCCTAAGGCTATGGGAACATCTACTGGCAAATAGGCGTATGGATTCACTCCCTCCGTAATCAACCATCCATCCCACAAAAATCGATATATATCATCACTCAGGCCCGGAAAAGAAAACACTGCCAATAGTCGAAGACCAAATGCCATAACTAAAAGCGCCTTTGGGGACACCCGCATTACAATAAAAGCATAACTTAGAAAAGCTACTGTGAAAAACCCTAAAATTAGCGGATACTCATCAATCTTAACGAATGACAATAAAAGAGCTATACTGACCGCATATAAACTACATGCTAAAACTCCCTTCGTATCGGTCATTATCTAAGCGATAAATGCTTGATTGAAAAGAAACAAATAGAACCAAATCCTATTGCTAACATCATATGGAAGAAAAGGAATGAAATGTTTCCTGACATATAGCCATAAACCATCGCTCCTAAAAAATACATACTTAAAAGACCTTCTAATATTGTTGTAAAAGGTACTTTTTTAGCTAGATAATTCTTCTTGTTCATTTTATCTGAGATCGTCTTTAAATTGAACTTCGGAGTTCTAATAAATGCTGATTTCTTACCTCTGTATCCTTGCATCACAGCTATAGAATTATGAAGTGACAATCCCATAGAAAGTGCTAAAAACACTGGAAATAGAAGCATGAATTTCAGCAAATTCTTACCGAAACCTTCATCTGCCCATGCACCTCGCACATTACCTACATAATAGACTGCCATGATAGAAAGCATGGATGTCAAAAAGATTGCCAAGTAGCGAATAGGGAAATTTAATGTATCCATCCAAAATAGAACGGGAACCGAGAAAACACCTACTATAAACACACATAAAAAGATAGACGACGAAAGTAAATGTAAGGTCGCGTGAAATTTCTTAGAAAGAGATAAATCTGCTTTCCAAACCGTCGGCAACAATTTCTTAGCTGTTTCTGCACCACCTTTCATCCATCTATGTTGTTGGGATTTAAGGCCGTTCATTTCAGCAGGCAATTCTGCCGGGCTTACTGTATCTTCTAGATAATATATTTTATATCCTTTAAGCTGAGCACGCACACTTAAATCAAGATCTTCAGTCAATGTATCTGCTTCCCATCCACCGGCATCTTCTATTGTCTTTCTTCTCCATACACCTCCTGTTCCATTAAATTGCAAGAAGTAATTTCCATTTTCTCTTCCTACTTGCTCTACAGTAAAATGTACATTCAATTGGAATGCCTGTAATCTTGTGATGATAGAGTAATCTTCATTGATATGTCCCCATCTCGTTTGTACAACACCAATTTCTGGGTTTTGGAAGTGAGGAATAGTGCGTTTTAAAAAGTCTTTATTAGGAAGGAAATCGGCGTCGAAGATAGCAAAAAATTCTCCTTTTGCATGTTTCATATCTTCTTTCAATGCGCCAGCTTTATAGCCTTTTCTATCCTCTCTTGTGACTTGAACAATATCAAATCCTTTCGCTTTATATTCAGCTACTTTTTTAGCAGTAATTTCTACCGTCTCGTCAATAGAATCATCTAATACTCTAATTTCGAATCTATCCTTTGGATAATCAAATTGAGTGATGTTATCAATCAATCGCTCTACTACGTACATTTCATTAAAAATGGGTAATTGTACAGTAACAAAGGGATACTCATCTGGTTGAATTTCAGTTTCAGACACCTGTTTTCTGTGTTTATAATACTTAAACAACAGGTGAAATTGCATCAAACAAAACGTTGCTATATACGTTAATGCAAGAACATAAATCCCAAAAATTATGTAAATAAAAACCGTCATACTAATTTAAATATTGTCCATAAAATTTTGTGTCCAGCAAGGATAGTTCCTTTTACCGTTCCACTTACTTTAGATTTCCCAATTCGCTTCCTGTAGTTAACAGCTACTTCTTCACATTTCATTTTCATCTTAGCGGCTTTCACCTGCATTTCAACTGTCCACCCAAAATCCTCATCTTTCATATCTATTTCTAATAAACTGCTATATTTTATTGCACGAAAAGGTCCGAGATCGGTAAAGGTGTATTTATAAAATAATTTGATAAGATTAGTAGCTAACCAATTTCCAAAAATCTGTTGAGGTGTCATAGATCCTGGTTGTAAATCACCAAGCGCTCTGCTTCCAATAACCATGTCTAAATCCCTTTCTATAATGGGTTTTACAAGGTCAATCATTTCCTCAGGATAATCTGAATAATCTCCATCTATAAATACTACGATATCCGGCTTCTCTGACTTCTCAGCAATATGCCTTAAACCCACTAAACATGCACTTCCATATCCTTTTTGGGGAGCAAATAAGACTGTAGCACCTTCTTTTTCGGCAACTGTAGCAGTAGAATCAGTTGAATTATTATTGCAAACAATAATATCCCTGACCAAGTCTTTTGGAATTTCAGCAATAACCTTTCCTATAGATTTTTCTTCATTATAGGCAGGTATAATTACGTCAATAGTAGTTAGTGAATTCATAAACCACAAAAGTAACTGATTTACATGGATATACAATTACTTTAATACAGTTTAAATATCAGAACTGAACTGGAAGTCAAAAATGGTTATAGAAAAGACAGATTAATGGCATTTAACAATGCTTGTCCTAAGTACTTCGGCTAGCGCTCAGCAGAGCCGATAGCCGAAGGCGGTCCCTGCATTTCGGCTTCGGACTCTGCTGAGCGGTAGTCGAAGCGCAGGGCAGATAACAATTGTCAATGTTTTTACTCATTTTTCTAATATTTAGTGGCCAATGTATTTTTGGCATTAACACTTCAAGTTGAATTACTGCTCGAACAGTTATTTCGGACGAAATTATTCACATTATTGAAATCGGCCTTAAGTCCGATTCCGTTAATAAATCACGAAATTTTAGCGTAGAGGAGGCAAGTGTATGAGCTAAGATATAGGCATCCAAATGTCCTGCTATTTTATAAGCTTAGTAGCTCAAGTGAAATACAAAACATTCGGCGAGTTTTGCCGGAACAGCTGAAATGCAGTGATTTTAGGAATTGCTGACTTACAGCCTTGACCTTTTGGTTCTTTACATCGACTTCGCTCAGCATAAGTTGGGTCAAGCCAAAAGAACAAAGAATATAATGCTCATTGTCAATCGTTAATTGTCAATGTTTTCACTCATTTTTCTAATATTTAGTGGCCAATGTATTTTTGGCATTAACACTTCAAGTTGAATTACTGCTCGAACAGTTATTTCGGACGAAATTATTCACATTATTGAAATCGGCCTTAAGTCCGATTCCGTTAATAAATCACGAAATTTTAGCGTAGAGGAGGCAAGTGTATGAGCTAAGATATAGGCATCCAAATGTCCTGCTATTTTATAAGCTTAGTAGCTCAAGTGAAATACAAAACATTCGGCGAGTTTTGCCGGAACAGCTGAAATGCAGTGATTTTAGGAATTGCTGACTTACAGCCTTGACCTTTTGGTTCTTTTGGGTCAAGCCAAAAGAACAAAGAATATAATGCTCATTGCCAATCGTTACCAAAACTTCCTCTGATGAGGATACCGCACGTCATACTCTTTAGCGACCATTTCTCTCAACACCTCTCGCATTTCATTCATATTTTCTTTCAGCTTTGCCGATATAAATACATTATCGTGCTCATAGGTATTCTTATAATTATCTTTTAGCTCTCCCATGATCTCTTCTTTCGTTTCACTATCTAAATAATCGTCGAAATATCGGTCTCTGTATAGATCTAGCTTATTAAAAACCATTAATGTGGGCTTGTCTTCTACACCTAAATCCTTTAGTGTTTTCATTACTGTTGCTGCATGCTCTTCATGCTGCGGATGTGCCATATCAACTACGTGTAACAAAATATCACTTTCCCTTACTTCATCAAGTGTCGACTTGAAACTTTCTACTAGGTGATGTGGTAACTTACGTATAAATCCTACAGTATCACTTAGTAAAAAAGGCATTGCGCCAAATACCACTTTACGAACTGTTGTATCTAATGTTGCAAACAACTTATTCTCTGCGAATACGTCCGACTTACTTAATAGATTCATCAGAGTAGACTTTCCTACGTTGGTATAACCTACTAATGAAACCCTTATCATCTGGCCTCTATTCTTCCTCTGTGTTATGTTTTGTTGATCAATCTTAGCTAAGCGGGCTTTTAATAGGGAAATCTTATCGCGAACAATCCTTCTATCGGTCTCTATTTCCATCTCTCCAGGTCCTCTCATTCCTATACCACCTCGTTGCCTTTCTAAGTGAGTCCAAAGCCCTCTTAATCGAGGCATTAAATATTGCATCTGTGCAAGTTCTACCTGAGTTTTTGCTTGAGCGGTTTGGGCTCTTGAAGCGAAGATGTCTAAAATTAAGGAAGATCGATCTATGATCTTCACCTTCATTGTCTCTTCTAATATGGATGTCTGTTTACCAGTAAGATCATCGTCGAAAATAACCAAGTCAATCTCATTTGCTTCCACGTAAGTAGCAATTTCTTCTAGCTTCCCACTTCCCACAAAAGTCTTTGGGTTAGGACGTCCTAATCTTTGGACAAAGCGCTTTTCAGTCTTTGCTCCAGCAGTTTGGGCAAGGAATTCCATTTCGTCAAGATATTCTGTTATCTGCTCTTCTGTTTGCTGAGGCAATATAACTCCTACCAGGACAGCACGTTCTATCTCTTTCTTTAAACCTTGGGCTTTCTGGCGCCCTATTTTCCAATTATCACTCATATTCCTATTAAAGTTATAAAATTATAGACCGTTTGGATCCAACCACGATGATGGATTTAATTTCGTTCTACCTTCCCAAATTTCAAAATGAAATATGGTTTCTCCTTGTTGATTCAAATGTATAAGACCAATTTCTCTTCCTTCCTGTATCTCCTCCCCTTTTGCAACTAAAACCTGTTCTATCTTTGAATACACTGTGTAAAAAGTTCCATGTTGAACAATTACTATATTCTCAAAACCAACTACATTAGAAATAGAAACTACTTTTCCATCTGAAACTGCATATGCCATCGATCCATTAGAACATGAAATATCAATTCCGTTATTCACTATATTCACTTCTTTAAAATCAGGATGCCTTTGCTTACCAAAACCTGCTATCACTTTCCCATTTAATACAGGCCAAGAAAGTTTTCTTTTTCGATTGGAAAAAGCAATGTTTGATTCAGTAGTTGGTACTTTTTCTAAACCCCCTTTTAATGAAGCAACAATACTATTTTCTATAGCTTTGTTAAGATTCTCTCTTTGGGTTTTGATAAAGTTAAGATCTTTATTCAATTGAGCCTCATCATTCTTTAAGACTTTCAATTTGTCATTCAAATCAGATTTTTCCTCTTCTATTAAGCCCAGTTGTTTCTGCTCACTTGTTAAAATATCTTCCTGATTTTTCAGCAAATCATTTAATCGTTGAGTAGATTCATGCACCGCTGCTTGGGTTTGAAGAAGGTAATTATATGATTCTATACAGTAGGATTTATATTGTTTTAAGTATTGCCATCGAAGGAAAGAATCATTAATCGATTTTGCATTCAAAATAAATGCCCACTTGTTGTAACTCAGATTATATTTATACGCTTCATTTAGCAATTTATAATAGCGCGTTTTTAAGGTATCAAGTCGATTAATCAAATAGGTATTCTCTACTTCATTTTCTTTTAGTCGAACTTTTAAAAGGTCTAATTCTTTGCCGTAATTATCAATGAGCGATCGTCTATTTTTGATCCGCTTATTCATTGTTCCTATATCCGTCAGTGTCGTCTGTTGGATAGTAGAATTTTTGTCTAAAAGATCAGAAGCTTTTTCTATTTTCTCTATTAGCTCGAAGCGCTGTTTCTCCAGTTCAGCACGGGATTGGGCATGAATGTTTTTTGGGCTTAAGCCCAAAATAAAAAGGCTAAAGAGACATACGCGTATAACTAGCGGGAATATCAAAAGGTGTTTCGAAACTTGCTTCAACATTAATATTTTGCGTCTGAATACTCAAATTTACAGCCCTTGAGTTACTTTTTGCATTAATGTTACGGTTAAATGCCAATTTAGTGAAATTTATAGTTCGGTGATCGGCGTAATCAATCTGCAAATTTCCCTGCTCTTGGGCATCAACGTCGCTTTTTGTTATTTCAAAATCCCTATTAAAATTATGAACAGCTTCTACTATAAGACCATTGACAGTCTGGGTTTGAGTTAAAGTAGAATCGTTAATCATCACAACTTTATCTGTCATAAAACTACCACCTATAAGTAGCTGTTCTATGTCTTGGAATTTTAGAGGCACTCCAGTCATTTTCTCTACTCTATCCAAAGGTTCCACAATGACTTGTTTCTGCAATCTATTCAAGACCCACATGGAATCAGGTGTAATTCTTAATCGCACAGCTTCAAAACCAAATTTCTTAAAACTCCCCCATATTTCTTCATCCTTAGTCATTCGAAAAACGCCATTAAATCCTAACTTCATACCATTCCCTTCAAAATCCATAGCTGCTGTATACTCTAAGCTTTTATAGTCTAAAACATTAGAAACATATGAGTCAACAAGAGCGGGAACAGCTTCAGCTTCTATTGGTTTGTCGGCATCAGCTAAGCGCTTCTTTGTACCACAAGAAAGAATAAATAGAGAGGCTAAAAAAAGTGTAATTAATATGCGCATTAAGACTGAGCGTTTTGAATTTTTGATTGAAGATTTTTATTTTCAGGTGCCATTTCTTGGGCTTTTTTCCAGTTTTTCAATGCTTCTTCTGAATTGTTTTGCTTATCGAAAATATCACCTCTAAGTTCATATGCCGCAGGCGTATTAATAGGTTCGTTGTCTAATATTTTCATTGCAGCATCGTAGGCTTCTTGAAGCATTTTAGCATAAGCCATTTCGGTGTGAATAGAACGAATGAGTTCTTTGTTATTCGCGGCAATAAACACTGATTCTTGAAGGATGTCGAAAGCGTCTTCAGATTCATTCTTACGATTCAAGCTATAGCCATGGAATAAATATGCAATTGCTTGGTTCGGAAATCTCAAAATCGCTTGATCACTTGTTTTATATAATTCTTCTATATTTTCATTCTCCTTTTGCAAAGTCATCAACTGCACCCAAACATCGAAAACAGAACTATTCAAATCGATTGTTTTTTCATAAGCTGCGATTGCCTCATTGGTGTTGCCAAGTGCGTATTGCACATCAGCTAAAAGAGCATATACTTTAGGGTCTTCTGGATAAACTTCACCTAATTCTTGTGCAGTTACTAGAATCTCATTGCCTAGTTCCTGATTATAATCTTCATTCAAAGATTGAAGAAGTGGGATAAGTTTAGTGATTTTATTATCAATAGAAATAGAAGATTCCGGAATTTCATTTCGTACTGTTCTTACTAAGTTTATTCGTTTATCAGTACTTTTTGAATTTGGGCTTGAGCCCAAAGAACCTTTTTGAGGACCTAACTTCGAAAAGATCTTATCTGCTTTTTTATGTTCACCAATTCGAACATAATAATTCGCAAGATTCATCTGATATCTTTTATTCTTGGGAAAGGTTTTGCTTAGTTTCTCTAGCTGTTTAGCGGCATTTTTCTGGTCGCCAGTTTTGTCGTAAATTTCATGTAATTGTCGTGTTATGTTTTCATTTGTACCGAAGCTCTTTTCCATTTTTTTCAGAGCTGAAATTGCGTTTACTTCATCGTTATTTTGCAAGTAAAAGTAAACGGCACGCTCATAGAAAAATGGGTCTTTTGATTTTTTCTCCGCATAAGTTAAGAAGGTTTCCGCAGCTTTATCGTACTGTAAATTAGCTTCATATGATTCGGCTAATTGCATGCTGTAAAACTCGTTATTTGGTTGGATAGATACTGCTTTTTCACCGTGAGAAATTGCTTTCTCAAAATTCTTAGTAGCTTCAAAACAACGGGATAATTGGAAATGAATAGTAGAATTCATTTTATCCTTTTTCAGTAATTTCTCATACATTTCTATGGCCTTTTCATATTGACCAAGTACAAGTTGTCTGCTTGCCTCAACAAACTCTGTTTCTATCTCGACTTCCTTTTCGTCATACCTTTTTGATTCATCAATTTGAGCATGCAGAGAAACGTTAAGCATCAGGCATGAAATGATAAATGTATATAGCTGAATTCTATTCATAATTTATTGTCTATAGAACAAACGATAAAGGGGTAGAAATTAGTTGCAAAGAAAAGGAAAAAATAAGGAAGGTAAATAAAATAAAGTTAGGTAATGGGTTATAGTTTACAAACTAAATTATGTTAATCATTCCATACGAGTCCTCGCTAAGGTCTAAATATTATTATTTTTCATTCTGACTCCCAATGAAAGTATAATCCTGTATAGTGCTTTTAAGAAGATTGAATTCTGAAATACGGGGAGACTTCATACTTTCATTTCCACCGCCAGAGAGGGAAATATTAGTGTAGGATGTTTTATGGAAAGTATTACCTAAACATACTAGTAATATGATTTATGATTTCTATGTTAATACCCAGACTGAATCTCTATGATTTCCCCTGCTGGCAGGGATCACGGGGTGGAATGCTTTCTTCTGGTTCCATGAAATCATTAGTTCTATGTAATACACCTATGAAGAAAATCGCAAGGTTGTAAATCCAACTTCTTTTTAAGTTTGGTCTCTTTTTGCTTCCTTTTTATTTTATTCTAGCTCATCATGTGTGAATCCATCTACTTCTATTATTTATAATTATTGTTAATCTTGGAAGCTCTTTTCATTTTTAAAATTTTAATTTTTCCACCCCCTAGCCCCCGCCAGCGGGGGAAATATTGTTGTAGGATGTTTTTGGAAAACATTACCTAATCATACTAGTAATATGATTTATGATTTCTATGTTAATACCCAGACTGAATCTCTATGATTTCCCCCGCTGGCGGGGGCCAGGGCAGGGTCATTCAGTTCTGATTTTTTAAATATGTAATTTGTTGATTAGCATTAGT
>CAZSKA010000109.1:0-11944 GCA_964607315.1 uncultured Saprospiraceae bacterium
TCTGAAAAGATTGTGAACTTTATAAATCAAGTTTTAAAGTGGAAAGAATTTAAAAACCCTCACAATGATAATTACTGGGGAAGTGATATGAAAAAATCAAAAGCTAAATTAGAAGCTTTAGCTGGAATAGTAGAAGAACCAGGAGTTTTTAATTTTAAGCCGAATGATATAGGAGAAGAAGTAAACAATATTGTAAATTCTATTGATAAAAACAAGGAAGAATTTATAGAGCTTTTGAAGATGGCTTGTGAAGTTTCTGGTGGAAAGCCTACTGTTAAATTATCGAAGAAATTCGATGAATTGATAACGGTTATAAAGAAAGATAGTTACAAAAAAATATTACATAAATTATTAGAAATCCCTTCAAAAAGGGAACATACTGATCAATATAAAGAAAATCCAAACTCTTATGGAATTGACTATTATCTATGTGGAACAAGTCAAACATTCATAAAAGGATTAGTATGGACAAGTGCACGTTTTTCTGATAAAACAACTATTCAGTTATTAAGTAAAATTACAGAGAAGGCTTATTCAAAAATACCTGGAAAAGGACCTGCGGCAGCAGCTTTAGGTAATGCATGTGTATATGCTTTAGGTAATATGAGAGGAAAAGATGGATTAGGTGCACTATCCAGATTGAAATTGAAAGTGCGACAAAATAATGTAAAGAAGTCAATTGATAAATTTTTAATAGAAGGAGCTAAGAAATATAATGTTTCTGTGGAAGAGTTAAAAGAAATGGCTGTTCCGGATTTTGCCTTATCTGATGGAAGTAAACAATATGATTTTGAGGATTATGTTTTGCATGTAAACATCGGTTCCAGTAAGGTAATTCAACAGTGGATTAAACCTGATGGCAAAGGGATTAAGAGCGTTCCATCCATTGTAAAGAATAAAGAAAGTCATAAGAAAAGACTACAAACGATACGAAAAGAGATCAAGGAAATACAGAAAGTCTTCTCTGCACAGAAACAGCGTATTGACAATTTATTTATTTTAGAAAGGGAGTGGGATTTTCAATCATTTAATAAGTATTATTTTAAACATGGATTAGTAAGTCCTATTACTAAAAAAATGATATGGTCATTTACTGGAGACAATCATTCGACAAATGCTATATACAAAAATGATAATTGGATTAATGTAAAAGATGAAATAGTCGATTGGATTGATGAAAGTACAAAGGTCAAACTATGGCATCCAATCAATTCAGATGAGCAAGAGATTACTAATTGGCGAGAAAAAATTATGGATCTTGAATTACGCCAACCTATAAAACAAGTTTTTCGTGAAATATATATTTTGACAGATGCCGAAGTTAATACAAAGACTTATTCTAATCGAATGGCTGCTCATATATTAAAGCAACATCAATTTAGTACACTCGCCAATATTAGGGATTGGAAGTATTCTTTAATGGGTGCATATGATGATGGTAGAGAAAATGAAATTTGTGCAAAGAATTTACCAGAATATAATATGAGAGCTGAATTTTGGATTGATGAACTTAATCAAGAAGATGCTTTTAATGATGCAGGTATATGGTTATATATAGCGACTGATCAAGTTAAATTTATTGGAGCTAATAATGAATCATTAGATTTAATAGATGTGCCGAAAATTGTTTTTTCAGAAATAATGAGAGATGTTGATATGTTCGTTGGTGTAGCTAGTGTTGGGAATGATCCTTTGTGGATAGATAATAACGGAGAAAGACAAAATAATCGAGACTATTGGCATGGTTATTCATTCGGAGATTTAACCGAGATTGCCAAAACTCGTAAAACAATTTTAGAACGACTTTTACCTAGATTAAAGAAAATAAGAGAAAAAGCTAGAATAGAAGGTAAGTTTTTAATAGTAGAAGGAAGTATCCGTACGTATAAGATTCATATTGGTAGTGGAAATATTTTGATGGAACCCAATGATCAATATTTATGTATTGTTCCTTCTCGTTCTGCTAGTTCAACTACACAAAAGCTATTTATTCCATTCGAAGGTGATAGAGGTTTGTCTATAGTTTTAAGTAAAGCCTTTTTACTTGCAGAAGATGAAAAAATAACGGACTCAACAATTATTAGTCAAATTAATAGGAAATAAAAAATCACTGTTTCAATTATCTAATCAGATTAGGAATTCTATATTAGGTGTTAATTTTTTATTTTTAGTCCTAACAAAATAAAATATCATGTTTAACTTTTTCAAAAGAAAAAAGAAAAATTCCCCAGAATCAAATCCTTTAGAAAAATCAAATAAAAAAGCTGGAGCTATTTCTAATAAGCAAACTTCTATAAAACCAGCTTGGTTAGATTATATGAGCGATGCAGAATACGAGATCTTCGTTTCACATATAAATGAATATTTCGATGATCTTGGATTAACATTTCATATTGATGATGGTGTTATAAAAGTGGAAGAAAATGATTTAGGATTAAAAAATCTAGGGATTTCAAATGTAAGTCAGTCATGTGCCCAAAATAAGCCCAATGATTATAAGCGAATTGTTTATGAGCATTTCGACCAAATGCAGAAAATCTATGTCTTTAATAGAAAATTTGAGAAGATAGAAAATGAATGGGAGCTGGTAAAAGAGTATATAGGGATTCGTCTTATCACAAGGGATTCAATAAAAGCCATAGGTGATGAGCATGTACTTACAGAAGTAATTAGCAGAGATACTTTAAGCATGTTAATTTATGATCTTCCTTATAGTACGAGTAATATAAAACCTAACATGCTTGAAAAGTGGGGCAAGAGTAAAGATGAGGTATACAAGATGGCATACGCTAATTGTAAAAGTAATTATCCGTTTAATCCAAAAAAGCATTCTATTGATGGTGTAGAAGTTCAGGTTTTTAGCGCCGAACATTTTTTCTCTCCCATGTTAATCAAATATCCCGAGATTATTTCTGAGTATACATCAGACTATGGTGCACTTGTTATTTTTCCTACAAGACACCTATGTATGGTATACAAAATTGTAGACTTAGGAATTGTCAATGCAGTAAATAAATTAATTTCTATAGCTCATGGTTCTTTTAGAGATGGTCCTGGTTCATTGAGTCCTTTATTATATTGGTATTTGCCTAATCAGCTAATAGAACTACCATATAAGATAGGTGAAAAGCTAGAGTTTTCACCTCCAAAGAAATTCGTTGATATGATGAATTTATTAGATCCACCTGTAATTCAAAATTCAAATACTGGCTTAAAGATTTTACCGAGAATAAAAGCGAATTACAATCATGAAATATATAAAAATGATTCTGGCTCGTTTTTAGGGAATAAACTTTCCGATGAGATGGAAATTCCTAATAAATTTCTACCCATCATTACTGATGCAACAGCAGATTTAACAATGATGTTTGCTATTGACAAAGGCAATAGCTATGAAGTTTTGCAAAATGAATTTCTTGAAAAGAACCCTTCTTATACTATTGAAAGATTAAAACAAGAAGCGATTCAGAATGTGTTTAATGAAATACAAGACAAAATAGAATTAAAGGGTAATGTACAGGATAAATGTATGTTGATTTGTGGAGGAAATTTTGAAGCAGCTCTCCTGTTTTTAGATTTATGGGATCAAATACATGATGGAATGGGAGATGAAATCTATGTTGCTTTACCAACGCGAGATGTATTATTAGTCGCAAAAATTAATGAAGAAAATAAAGGCATTTTATTGAATGCTATAAAAGGATATTTTGATGATAATGCCGACTTTCTTACATCTAAAGCATTATACAAAAGAACAAGAGGAAGTAATAATTTAGAAATAATTGACGTAGCATTCTAGGTAAGAATCGAATATGCAATTCTAAAATTTCAACATATTATTAAATTTATATTAACTGTAAAGTAGAAAATCTCCCACCCCTTCTCTTCATCTGACTTTTTATATTCTTCCTGAAATCAGATGTATTAGGATATTTTTTAATTTTGATTTTTCAATTCTCTCCACGTTGAACCATTTCTAATACAAAATTGGTATAATATACCCTAAGATATTCTGCATGCAAAATAAATTAACGTTCAAACCCTTTCTCGAGATAAACCTTGCTATGCTTTTTATTAGCACGTCGGGAGTACTCGGACGTTATATACAGCTGTCTCCTGAGTTAATCATATGCCTGCGAGGAATTTTTGGAGGTCTTTTTCTTTTCATGTTTATTTTTTATAAAAAGTTAGACTTGAGAATTGAAAAGCAAGACAGGGGAATGGTGTTTTTAGGAAGTGTTATGTTAGGCGCGCACTGGGTGCTCTATTTCTATGCACTTCAGTTGTCAAGTGTGGCAATTGGTATGCTCTCCGTATTTACGTATCCTGTCATTACAAGCTTACTAGAACCACTTATTCTTAAGACTAAATTTCAAGCTGTTCATATCTTATTAGCAGTAATCGTGTTGATAGGTCTCTACTTTTTAGTGCCTAAGTCTGGAATGGATTCACAAGTTTATCTTGCTGTTGGTTTAGGCGTTTTGTCTGCTTTGTGTTATTCTATTCGAAATATCCTGATGAAGTCTAAAGTTGAAAAATACAATGGATCTTCTCTGATGTTCTACCAAATCGTTGTCATCTCTATTCTACTTTTACCAACTATGTTTATGGATGTAAACTGGATTTCTGTAAAAGAGCAATTACCATATGTAGCCTTGCTAGGATTATTAACTACCACCATTGGACATACTCTATTTCTGATGAGTTTTAAGAATTTTTCTGTCACAACAGCAAGCCTAATTAGTGGAGTTCAACCCATCTATGGTATTATATTAGGAGTTATATTTTTAAGTGAAATTCCTAGTTTCGGAACCATTATTGGTGGTGCTATTATTCTTCTTAGTGTAGTTATAGAAAATATGCGAGCAATGAGGACAGGTGCAAAAACTTAGCGAATCATTATTATTCTACTACCCAAATAGTAGCAACTTTCCATGTTTGTACATCTCGCTTTGCTATCTCTTTTTCCATCTTCTCATCAATGATTGGATTGCCATCTTCGTCGTAATCCGGCACTAAATCATCATAGACAAATCTGTTTTTCAAAATACTATTCGTACCTAAAATCGCTGTCCACATGGTATTTACAGGAATAATATCAATCTGCGGATCTTCCATGTTAGGAATTTGTAAATTGATGTTTCTAATCTGGGTAAAGACTTCTCCATTCAGGATTGTGATAAATTCTGCATCTAACCAATGATCAAAATCTGCTACTTTATCATTGTCAAAATCCAACTGATAACCTACTCTGACAGATTTCCCTTTTCTTATTTCATTTATGAGCTGTTCTTTAGAACCTTTGGTTACATTGCCGTCGAAATCAGTAGTTAAAACAATATTATGTTGCCCAAAAACTACCTGTGAAAAGAAAAAAAGAAATGCGATTGCTAAAATGCTTTTTAAGTTTTTGACTACCATAATTTTGTATTTAATGCTTTCTATACCTTATACTCCTCTACTTTTTTCTTATACTTTTCAGGTGTTGCTAAACGGAATATCATATGAATTAAGTAACAGATTAATGTACCTAAAATAACCTTTATTACAGCGCCTTTCCACAAGTTGTAGAATCCATGTTGTACGCTATCTTCCCATCCTATCAATATATTTAATCGAATAATTCCACATACTAGGATGATGACAGTTCCCACTATCATTAATACTAATACACTAAAGGGATTTTCCTTTTTATAGGGATTTCTAATCCATGAAACAACAAGTGATGCTAACAAGAATCCAAATAGATAACCACCTGTATTTCCCGTTAATACCTCCATGCCTTGCGCGCCATTTGCAAAAACTGGAAGAGCAAAAGCTCCCATCAAGATATAAGTCCCTACAGCAATAACAGATTCCATTGGCCTTAGAAAAAATGCCCAGCAAACAATTGCAAGAGACTGACCAGTAATAGGAACAACCATTTCGCCGATAGCTAGGTCATAGGTAAATTTTGCACTAAAAACATAAGTAATTACAGCTAAAGCAATCTTGAGAACGGAAATGAGTTGTGGAGGCATATATAGTTGTTTTCACAAATGTAAAAAAATGATATGTATTACTTTAACTCCATGTAAAATGCTTGTAAAGCATATTTATCATTTGAACGGGTTTTTCATCCCATGCCTGGTCACATTTTTTTAAATTGGAGAAATCAATGTTCGTTTTCATGTGCTTACTTTTTTAGAATAAATTTTCGAGCAAGTTCTTTTCCATTTTCAAACTTCACTACTACAAAATAAATCCCTTCATTTAATTGACGGATATTTATAGGGCTTCCGCCCAAAGATTGTATCTGTTCCTTGCCCTTGGAATCGAAGACTTGTATGAAGTCTATTGGTAACTCTGTCTTAATAAAGAGTTGATCCGAAGCTGGATTAGGATATAAGCTTAGTTGAGTTGCTATTTCTTCCTCTGTTGAGCTAACAATTCCACAGTAGGGTAGAATACAGTCCGGATTATATGTTTTAATATAACCACAAAGTGGTGCAGTGATAAATTCCTTGAATTGCATGACAAAAGCAAATGTATCACTTGGATAAATAGGCAAATAATGACTTGAACTGGTCTGATAACTTATCGATTCATCATCCTTTGAGAAAAACTCAAAACTCGTATATCCAGTATTCAATAAAGTAGAATCTTCCACATTCGATTGAATAACAGCATAAGCGTATTTAGTAGAATTACTTCTATCTTTTATGACATCGACAATGGAATAATCATCACAATCAATCCAAGATCTATTGGGCAATGATGTTATTTTGAAATTACTGTATTGGATGTTCAAAATACAATCTGGAAAGATTGTTTCTATTACACCCTCAATTTCTTCTGGAAAATCTTTATACGAATTTAAGCTTTCATGAATTTTTACAGGATAAATAACTTTCTCACTGATGACTTCAGGTAAAGAATATTCTAATGTAGATACTCGTGAAGTTAAACTGTCACCATCGATGGTTCGTAAAAAGATAGAAGCATAATCAGAATCACTCCCATTTGAATTACTACCCTTGTTATTCAATACAATGTATATCGTTTGAAAATCAAGCCCATCGTAATAAATACCCTCGAAGCTAAGATTGTCGCAATAACTTTGGGCGGAAGCCCCTAAAAAATACAAAGACATAAAAAGACACAGCATCCATTTCATACCTTTAAGATACGAATAAATCTCTATTCCCTTTACCTTCATAACCTTTGGGCGTAAAGCCCAAAAGAAAAATAAGAAATATAGCCATGTATTAACTCAGTACTAAAAACAACAACTGCGCATACACGATTTTCAAAATCAATGAAATAGGAAAAATCATTGTATAACCAATAAGCGGTAGATTATTCTTTGTTCGATTCAATGCAAATTCCAATACCGCCGGCTGATTACTTATAATCCCTAATATCAAGGTAAATGGAATCTTGATCAGCTTATATCCAATAATGATAGTAAGCAATGCCGTAAAAACAGAAATAATTACTCCGCCCACAAATACCATCACCCCAGCTGACCCTTGAATAGACTCAAAAAATGCTGGCCCTGAACCAATTCCTATCACGGCTAAAAATATAATGAGTCCCATCTGCCTCAAGGTTACATTGACACTATAAGGTAAGGTCCATACTATAGGTCCCGTCCGCTGTAATGCTCCTAATATTAATGAAACGATAATCGGTCCGCCGGCTAAACCCAGCCTAAAATTAATACCTCCGGGTAAAGCAAATTCTATTGTTCCTAATAATAATCCGAGTGCAATCCCTAATCCAAATGAAAATAAATTCAAACTAGAAGCCTCATAATAACTATCTCCAAAAAAATTACTCAACGCATCAAGATCCTCTCTTTTTGCCACAAACCTAGCCCTATCTCCCAGCTGTAAAACCGTATCTCCTTTTGCTAACATATCCACATCGCCTCGACGAATACGCGTCACGACAGCTGCAAACTTTCTATCGAGCTGGAGTTCACTTAAGGTCTTCCCAACCACATGCGGATTAGAAACAAATATTCGTCTTACGTCGAGAAATCTACGATCTCTTGATAATTTATTCTCACTAAATTCACCTAAAAACTCAGCTACTTTATTCAATTCCTTTTTTGGGCCAACTACCATTATTTGATCACCTGTTTTGAAAACAGTATCCCAGTTTGGTAATAACACATTATCCCCATCTGAAGTATATCTCCCAAATACTACATTCCACTTATGCTTTGCAAAAAGCTCTCTTTTTGATAGGCCATTCACCTCTTCATTTGTAATGAGAATTGTTGATGAAGTAAGATTAGTTGCCACATTATATTTTTCGCTAATCGATTCCATCTCTTGGGCATAATTAATCTTGTAAAATCGCTCCAATATCAAAATCGCAATGATTGCTCCCATCACACCCATAGGGTAAGTGAAGGAATAAGCTACAACGGCTAACTCAGAAATAGTAGACGCCTCATTACCCATCTTATTACTGATCTGCTCTATTACCGCAGCAAGTGCAGGTGTATTCGTTGTACTTCCCGTATAAATACCAGTTGTAGTAGCCGCATCAAAACTAAATCCATAATGTATTCCTATAGCTAATGCTGCTGATATGGTCAACATCAATACACCAAACAAAATGTCTCTACTACCATTTTTTCTAATGGAATCAAAAAACACCCTTCCTGAATTTATACCAACGGAATAAACGAATAAAACTAGTCCTAACTGAACAAGTATGCTCGGTATATCCACACCTGGATACATCGCACCAAATGCTAAGCCCACGAATAATATCGCAGCTACGCCCAGGCTAACACCCTTGAAATTCACTTTACCTATCAGATAGCCGATGGCGGCCACTACGAAAAGTAAAACGAGTGGATTATCTATATAAAATTGTTCCATGAAATTTAATTTCTCTATAATAGACTCTCTAACAAGTCGCTCATAGAAACTTTCTTACTAATGTTTGAAGCGAGTTCATCAATTGAAATTCGCTTTTGCTCTAAAGTGTCTCTGTCTCTTATTGTTACTGTATCATCTTCCAATGTATCGAAATCGATCGTTATACAATAAGGCGTTCCTATAGCATCTTGTCTTCTATATCTTCTACCAATAGCATCTTTTTCATCGTATTGACAAGGGAAATGAAGACTAAGTTTCTTATAAACTTCTTTTGCTTTAGAGGTTAATTCTTCTTTATTTTTCAACAATGGAAGAACAGCCGCTTTTATAGGAGCAATTGCGGGGTGAAGTCTAAGTACGATTCTAGTGGACTCTTTTCCATCAGCATCAGGTACCGTTTCTTCTATCAAGCTATTACTTATGGTCGCAAGAAACATTCTGTCACAACCTATAGACGTTTCCACAACATAAGGTACGTAATTTTCATTACGCTCAGGATCGAAATATTGTAGTTTTTTACCACTTAACTCCTGATGTTGAGTTAAATCAAAATCTGTTCTAGAGTGAATTCCTTCTAGTTCTTTGAACCCGAAAGGGAAGTCAAACTGGATATCAACAGCAGCATCTGCATAATGTGCTAGATTCTCATGATCGTGAAAACGTAATTTTTCAGCAGGAGACCCGATTGCTTTATGCCATTTTAATCGCATTTCTTTCCAGAAAGTGTACCATTCTGTTTGCGTTCCTGGTGCTACAAAAAATTGCATCTCCATCTGTTCGAATTCACGCATTCTAAAGATAAATTGACGTGCAACGATTTCATTTCTAAATGCCTTACCTATCTGAGCAATTCCAAAAGGTAATTTCTGTCTAGTTGATTTCTGAACGTTAAGAAAATTTACAAAAATTCCTTGTGCAGTTTCTGGACGAAGGTATAATTTCCCTTCTTCACCAGCTATATTACCTAGTTGCGTGTTGAACATCAAGTTGAATTGACGAACATCAGTCCAGTTTCTTGAACCACTTACAGGGCAAGCGATTTCTAAATCTTCTATGATTTTTTTCAATTCAGGCATGTCGCTATCTGTCATTGCTTTTGCAAGTCTAGTGCCTACTTCTGCTTTTTTATCAAGATACCCTTTTACACGAGGATTCGTTTCTTTATACATGTCAGCATCGAAAGTTTCACCGAATCTTTTTGCTGCTTTTTTAACTTCTTTAGCAACTTTTCCATCCAGTTTGTCCATGTATTCTTCTATCAATACATCGGCTCTATATCTTTTATTGCTGTCTTTGTTGTCGACCATAGGATCATTGAAGGCATCCACGTGACCAGAGGCTTTCCATGTTTTAGGATGCATAAAGATAGCTGTATCAATACCTACGATATTTTCATGCAATTGCGTCATGGATTTCCACCAATATTCTTTGATGTTATTTTTTAACTCAACTCCGTAAGGACCGTAATCGTAAACTGCAGCTAAACCGTCATAAATTTCACTTGATTGAAAAATGAAACCATACTCTTTACAATGTGATACTACTTTCTTAAAATCCATTAGTCGCTTTTTTTTTGTGGGCTCGGGGGCCCAAAATCTTTTAATTGCTTATGTCGAAAATCGTGCTAAATCTTTTACATTCTTGCTAAGGTTTGTAAAGAAAAGCACGCACAAAGGTAATAGCTTCATATTTAATAGAGAATTTATTTGTAGTTAATTGATGATTAGTAAATTAAATGCCAGATGAAGTAAAAGAAATGATAGTGCCTAAAAGAAGAAAGCACACCAATAATTCATTTTAATTAGGAACGCCCTCAAAATAGAATTTTGAGGAAGATGAAAAGGAGTGGAGAATATTTTTTTTAGTTTTTTAAACTATAATGGAAGAGTGAATTTTATTGCAAATATCATGCAATCTGAAATGCCTTTGAAATATAGGTTACACCAAACTATATAAATTCACCATTACATATGACGCCCAAAGTGTTAGTGCTTACTAACACTTTGGCGCCACAAGTTAAGGCTAAGTCTTCACAGATAGAAATTCTTACAATCTATTTGCCTGATTAGACTTGTTTTGTTACCTATTAATCTATAGTCCATGTCTTTGATTATAGAAATATTCTCTAATCATATTAGAGCTTTTTCCAACGATTGATTTGGTAACTTGCTTTTGTTCTTTTTTCTCCAATGAAGAAAATTGAGATGCATAATCTTTCGTAAAATCCTCAATTATATCACGGTTAAAATCACCAATGACTTTACCAAAATCATTAATTGTAACATCACCTAATTTACTAAGGACGTTGTTTAATCTATTTTCAGTCGCATAAGATTTTATAATGTTCTGGTATTCCAGGACTTGCTCAGAAAAAGGTGACTCTTTCGATACTCTTTTAATTTTTTTAGAATTTTCAGACCACTTAAGATTTTTATTTTTAAGAATAACTCTTACTCCATTTTTAAAATAGCAAGTTTCTACTGGTTTAATAATTACACCTTCACAATTGTTAGGTTTTATTTCTGGTAGCCCTAATGTGCTAGGAATCGTACTTGTAAATTCATTCGGATATTCTAAACAATCTTTTAGAGTGCCTTTAAATAATGTTTTAGCATGCAAAATCTCATATTCTTCAAATAGACTATTCACATATTCAACATCCAAGTACGTCTCGGCATTAATTTGAATATCAAAAGCATAGAATTCGTTATTAGGACTATAGAATATTCCTTTCTGAACTTTAATAGCACTACTATTTTTCTTTACTTCTTCGTGCGGGTAATTTCCTCCACATATTTCGCCGAAAATAGTTACTTGATTCGTGTCCTTAAATTTATTTTTTATGGCAGAAAATATAGAGCGAAATCTATCAATATGTTGATCTAGAACTAATTGATGGTTATAGAATTTTTCATCTTTATCTAATACAGCAGTTCTTTTGGCAGCATTGAAATTATGCCCATCAGTAGTAATAAATGAAATATTAGAACCATGTACCTTTTCTTGGACAACATAGGTTCTATACCAATATTCATGGGATTTAATTCTATATAGATATTCCTTTC
>CAZSKA010000110.1:0-11823 GCA_964607315.1 uncultured Saprospiraceae bacterium
CTATAGGAGATCCAATTTCTACATCTTTAAATTCGAACAACTTTATTTCCTTACCAACACTTCCATCTAGATTTAAGCTTTGTAAGATCAGCTCTCTATTAAAGTTTTCAGATGTAATTTTTCTTTTAAAACATACATAAAACTTGTCTTTGATTTTAACTATTATTGCATTGTAAGAAAAATTATCTAAACTACATTCTATATAATCTATTTTGGAAAGATCTTTAGTTACTTTTAATAAACCAATTTTTCTAGGAAGCAAATAGTTACCTTTTGCTTCCATATAAGGAATATAATATTCATTCTCGGTTTCAATTGATATCGGTATTACACTATGGGGCCTAGTAATAGTAAAAATATCACTTGTTTTAAATTCCTTAAATTGACTCAGGCAATCTGTCAGAAAAGAAATAAATATTAGTAGAAGTAGAATTCCTTTTTTCATTAATATGGTGATTTTTTTAATCTAAAAAGATAAAAATAATAAAATATTAACTTAATCCAAGTCTACCAATCACTATCTCATCACAGCAAATTTATATTGCGAACTATTTCCTTCGCTATCTTCAAAATTTAAAATATAGATCCCTGAATGAAGACTACTTAAATCAATTGTAGTATAGTTAGTTAATATAGAATGATTAAAATCGATAACTTGACCATTAATAGAAATCAAATTCATCTTATTCTTTTGAATCGGCAAATTAATTTCTATTCTATCCTGGTATCTCTTTAACTCATAACTTAATGCTTCTTCTTCCACACTTACCAAATCGCAAAAATTCGTTTCTACATTAAGTTCTATAAAATCTCCAGGGCTCAAATCAAGTTCTTCATTCGTAAAATAATCTATGGGATATTTAAATGCTTTGAAGCATAAAAAATTATTGTTTGAAGACGATTGATTAATAGGAAAACCATTCAATAATGGAATTTGATACTCCCACAAGATATTTTCCTCCTGATCTACCTCTAGCAATCTACTGTTTTCTCCTTCATTTATGAATATATTCCCATTCGCTAATTGATGTGCATTAGATATAAAATCAGAACTAAGCGATTTATCGCTACCATATACTACCTTATGTTCTTTAGTAGCAAATTGACTATTTTCATTTAGATAATAATTTCCTTGGTCATCAAGATCTGGTTCTATAATCTCAATTGTTGAATAGCTACCATCTGGTCTTAGAACACCATTATTAAAAAATATGATTTTGCCTTCATCAGGATGTCCTTCATCAACAAAATTCGTCCCATGAGACCCGAATAATTTCCAATCTGAATCAGATTCTTCTTGCTGATAGACCTCAGGATTTCCCCATCTATACAAGATAGAACCTCCTAAACCTGAATTTCCCCCTGAATCTGTCATAGCTTCTTCTGTTGTAGTACTATGATCAATAATCCATAATTCCCCTATAGATCTCATATTAATTACGATTTCATCTCTTACAGGATTATAATCAATGGCATTCGCATGATAAGGATCAACTAGGCTAAATTGGAGAGGATGAAGAGGTAGGTTTATATCTAACTTGTGCGGTGATTCAGAAATCACTCCATAATTATCAGAAGTCTCATTAATATCCTGTACAAAATGATATTTTTGATGCCATTCCCATACCACTTCTCCATTTTGTCCATCTGGTTTGACTTCCTTAATGTATTCTCCCCATAAAGCGGGATTTGTCACAAGTGAAGAATCCTTACCTAATGCAAGTTGTTCTGGTATCCAAATATTTTCCCATCCCAGGAATAGAATATTTCCGTTGGGCATAATAATAAAATCATGATGCTGTATAAAATTAGTATCAGATTCCTTATAAAACCATATAGGTTCATCATCCCAGTTTCTTATCTCAATTGCTCCCCCTGTACTAGGTTGTGTAATAGTAGAACCTGAAGTTTTGACACCTCTAACAAGGTTTCCATTAGGAAGTAAAGCGGAAGAAAGACCATTTCCACCAGTAGGATTCCATTCATTTATTAAGCGCCCACAGTTATCAATGAGATAAGAATTATTACCAAATAGCTCAGAGAATAAGGTGTAAGAAGCTTCCGTTTCAGGATCGTATGTAGTTACACCTACTTGGGAAGATGCTGAAAAACACCAAGTAAAGGCAAAGAAAAGTAAGAGCGTTTTTTTCATTATAATGTGTTTTGAGCTTATGTATGTTATTACAGATATCTAAAAATAGCTTTATGTAATAAGTAATTATTAAAAATGATGTAGAAAAGGGGGCTTATGTCAATTTGGATAAATAGCAAAGGCCAAATTCTAATGAAGAATAGGAATAAGTGTGGCAAAAGGCATATCAAAGAGTAATTTTTGGGCTTAAGCCCAAAGAAGAAATGCGAAAATTTTACTGTTTTTCAATAAGTTATAAAAATAAATTTAAAAAAACTGCGCAAATTTGTTGGTATAAACCAAAAAAGTAGACTACCTTTGCAGCCCTTTAGCGTAAGAACCATCAGTTTAGTATGTTTCAACGCTTTATTTTGTAATAATAAATCCTTAATTGTGGATACATTAAGTTATAAAACGAAATCGGCAAAGCCATCTGAAGTAGATAGAAAATGGTATGTCGTAGATGCAGAAGGTGAAGTAGTAGGAAGAATTGCTACTAAGATTGCTACTGTATTAAGAGGAAAGCACAAAGCCTCTTACACTCCTCACATAGACACAGGAGATAATGTTATCGTAATCAATGCTTCAAAAGTAAGATTTACAGGTAATAAATTAGAAGACAAAGTTTACTTGACATACTCTGGTTATCCTGGAGGGCAAAAATCAAGAACTGCTGCAGAAATGATGGAAAAGAAACCAATCGCTGTAATAGAAAAAGCCGTTAAAGGTATGTTGCCAAAAGGACCACTAGGTCGTGATATGTTCAGAAAATTATACGTTTATGAAGGTCCGAGTCACCCACACGGTGCTCAAAAGCCTGCAGAATTTAACTTTTAATAGGAAAAGAATAGTATGGAATATATAAATGCAATAGGTCGTAGAAAAGCATCCGTAGCTAGAGTATACCTTTCTAAAGGAAAAGGAAATATTACTGTTAACGGAAAAGACTATAAAACTTATTTCCCTCAACCAAACATCAGCTCTAAGTTAGTTGAACCATTTGATACAGTAGATGTAAATGGTGATTATGATTTGAAAGTTGTTGTAAGTGGAGGTGGATTCAAAGGACAAGCTGAAGCAATCCGAATGGCTACTTCAAGAGCACTTGTTAAAGTTTCTGAAGATTATCGTAAGCCGCTTAAAGATCGTAAATTTCTTATGCGAGATGCAAGAATTGTGGAGCGTAAGAAATATGGTAAACCAAAAGCGAGAAAGAGTTTCCAATTCTCAAAGCGTTAATCAATTTATTCAAGAATTATTTAAAATCAATATAAAATGGCTACACCGTCATATAAAGAAATGTTGGATGCAGGAGTGCATTTCGGTCACTTGAAAAGAAAGTGGAACCCTAAAATGCTTCCTTATATCTTCAACGAAACGAAAGGAATTCACATCATCGACCTAAACAGAACTATAGAATGTTTGGAAGATGCAGGTGCTGCTGCTAAACAAATGGCAAAAGCAGGTAAGAAAATCTTATTCGTTGCAACTAAAAAGCAAGCCAGAGAAATCGTTGCTAATGCTGCAAAATCAGTAAACATGCCTTATATTACCGAAAGGTGGTTAGGTGGTATGATTACTAACTTTTCTACGATCAGAAGATCTGTAAAGAAAATGCATAATATAGAAAAGATGCTTGAAGATGGTTCACTTACTAGTGTAACTAAAAAAGAGCGTCTAATGCTTACAAGAGAGCATGCTAAATTAAATAAAGTCTTAGGTGGTATCGCTAACTTGAATAGACTTCCACAAGCTCTTTTTGTTGTGGATATTCACCACGAACATTTAGCAATCGCTGAGGCTAAAAAATTAGGATTAAAGACATTCGCTATGGTGGATACTAACTCTGATCCTAACAAAGTTGACTTTGCTGTTCCTGCTAATGATGATGCTTCAAAATCAATTCGCATTATCGCTGATTTTATGGCAAGTAAAATCAAGGAAGGTTTAGAAGAAAGAAAAGCTTCTAAAGAAAAAGTTGCTGCTGAATAATTATTATTGATAATCTATATTAAAAAAAATTAAAATGGGAATTTCTGCTTCTGATGTGAAAGCATTACGTGACCAAACAGGTGCTGGAATGATGGACTGTAAAAAAGCGCTTACTGAAGCGAACGGTGACATCGAAAAAGCTATCGAATTATTAAGAAAAAAAGGGCAAAAATTATCTGTCAAAAGAGCAGATAGAGAAGCTAAAGAAGGTGTTGTAATTGCACAAGTAAGTGACGATTATTCTAAAGGTATCGTTATAAAATTATCTTGTGAAACTGACTTCGTTGCTAAAAATGAAGACTTTATCGCCTTTACTCAAAAAGTAGCTGACCTAGCCCTTTCTAATTTTCCTGCTGATAAAGAAACTTTACTAGGCCTTGACTTTGGTGGTATAACTCTAGGAGAAAAAATCACTGAACAAATGGGCGTTATCGGTGAAAAAGTAGAATGTACAAACTACGAAAAATTAGAAGGAACTCTTGTTGTACCATATATCCACATGGGTTATAGAGCTGGTGTGATTGTTGAACTTAACAACAATGTAGACGGTGCAGTAGATGCTGGTAAAAATGTAGCAATGCAAGTTGCAGCTATGAAACCTATCGCTCTTGATAAAGATGGTGTTGATTCTTCTGTTGTCGAAAAAGAAATCGAGATAGGAATGGAACAAGCTCGTCAAGAAGGTAAGCCTGAAGCTATGCTTGAAAGAATCGCTCAAGGTAAACTAGGTAAATTCTTCAAAGAAAATACTTTACTTAACCAAGCTTATGTAAAAGATGGGAAACAAAATGTATCTCAATATCTTGAAAGTGTAAGTAGTGGCCTTACTGCTACTAACTTTAAGCATGTAAAGCTTGGATAATTAATCCAGTATAAAATAAAAAAGGGGTAACTTTTAATTAAGTTGCCCCTTTTTTTATTATTCTCGTTATTTAATACAATTTGCACTTTATTTAATCACACTTTGTAGTATAGTTAAAAATGTGCTTGTCAATTTTTAACCAAGAAAAATCACCTTCCCCTTTTGCCTTATTACATCCATCGAATAATCCATCAATCGACTTTTTAAATTCCTTCTTCTTTATTCTATATACTTTGCCGTCTCCCTTTTTAACAAAATAAGATTTAGCATGTCCTCCCACTTTCAAGGGTCCTACACCTGCACTTGTTGTTTCACCTGCAAATGGATCATGAAAAACAGTTATTTTATCTTTGAAAAAAGGATTAACAACTATCAATAAAACATCAAGTTCTTTTCCTTTACGATACTCCGTTAAATGTGATTCATAATATGTATAACCATCTTTTAATAATTCACTTTCCTTATTTCTAAATCTATCATCATCTAGATAGTTTCCTAAATCCTTTGAAGACTCTATAGCTGTTGCTATTTTTGAAATACTATTCTGCGCTACATACATATTTGCGATTTCTCCTGCTGGAATTGTCCTTTTCTCATCTCCTATCTTGATAACAACTTCCTTTACAAGACCTTTTTTGACTTTCATGTTTCGGATTTTCCCCTCTATCTGTTCCCCATTTTTTAGATTTACTAGAGATTCTTTTTTGAAAGAGAAACCTTCTACAGGATTAACGAAATAACTTTGACCTGTCAATGTTAGACTTGTGAATAAAATTGCTATTAATACAATATTCTTCATTTATAAATTTTTTTGGTGCCCTAATCAGAGCGGTTAATAAAGTCTAAAAATATAAAAATGATATGAATTACACGTCTTTTACGATTTTTCTGAACGCACTGTGCATCATTGCTGCTGCACCCCATATCTCTATACCATCAAAATAATTAATTACATTTTTTATTATAATTAATAATGTGTTGCTCTAATTTATTCCAATCATATCTTCCTCTTACTTTTACTTTCCCGCAATTATCAAAAATTTCATCTGCATTCCAGTAAAACGTTCCGATTTTTAATTCTTTTGTTTCCTCTCCTATTTTTTTAATATAATAATGATGATATGAATAGGGAACAACAAAAATGCTTTTAAACTTCTCATTTTCTACTTCTACTACGTAGCCTCCTTCCCCAACAAATGCTGTACGAGAATTATTTTCATAAACTTTTATTTTACTGCAAAACCAGGGATTTAGTAACCTTAACATCACATACTCCTTTTTATTCTTTTTTATTTCTATTTCCTGAGATTCATAGTAAATATATCCTGTTTTATAAAACTCGTTTTCTTCGATTGTGTTTTCTTCAGCGTCTTTATCTTTGAAGGCCAAGAACATATTTATTATTTCTGAAGCTTTTATTTTCTTTTTTTGATTCGAGTCTAAAATAGTAATCTCACTAATATGATCACGGTTTAATTTTATTCTCTTTATTCTGCCAACAATCTGGTCGCCATTTTTTAAATTAACTATAGAAGTTTTCTTGCTTAGAGGATATATAGGTTTTATACCTATGAATGTATCTTGACCAGTTAATTTGAAAAATGAAAAAGCAAGGACTAATGTTATTATGAATTTCATGTTTAGTTTTAAACGCCCTAATTAGAGCGGATAATAAAGTCTAAAAATATAAAAATGATATGAATTACATGCCTTTAACGATTTCTCTGAACTCACTGAGCATCATTGCTGTTGCTCCCCATATCTCTAAACCGTCAATATCAAAATATGGAATGTCATTTATATTCATTCCATTAGCCATTCGCATGCTCTTTTTCTGTACACGATTTGAATCTAATAAGTCATTCAATTTAATAGAAATAATTTCGTCTACTTCTGCTTCCTCCTTAATTAATTCATCAATTTTCACTTCTCCAAAAGCGACATAAGGCATTACCAAAAAATTACTAACCGGAATAAATAAATCTGATAACTTACCAACTAGTTCAAACTTATCCGAGCTAATACCAATTTCTTCATTTGCCTCTCTAATTGCTGCATCATTCGCTTTTTCTCCTTTTTCTATACTTCCCCCTGGAAATCCTATTTGTCCCTTGTGTTTGTCAAGTGGATGACTTGACCGTCTAATCAATATAAACTTCCATTCTTCCTCAAAATATAAAATCAATACCGTTGCCGCCTTTTTTGCTTTACTTGAGTCAAGCTCAAAGGTGTTTCGCATAGGTGGCTCCATTAATCTTTGTGCCTCATATCCCGGTAATCCTGCCTTTAGTTTTTGGCTTAATGCCAATTTAAATTGTTCTTTATCCATATAATTCTACCATCCCGGAATTAAATTAAAACCAACTGTAGATGTACTTTCTCTAGGTAAATATGCAAAATAAGGCTCCACTACTAAATAACCAAATAAATTAACTCTTGCTCCTACTCCTGTACTCATTGTAAGAAACGGTTGAACTGGTCCTGAAAAATCTGAAAAAGAATTATATGCAACTCCCGTATCAAAAAACAACATTAAATCCGATAATAAAACCCTAGATGGAATCACTGCTAAATTCCTTGGTCCAGTAAACGGTAAACGAACTTCCGCATTAAATAACGCCATACTTGAACCTATAACCTGTCCGAAATTGATTCCTCTCTGTTCCAACCTAAACGCAATGTTTTGAAAATTAGAAAAAGCTGATCCATATCCTCTCACCCATCCTTGTTGTCCAATAAAAAATGGAAAAACATTATTATCATCTGCTTGATCAAATCTCGTAAAACTCATTCCTCTAACAGCCAATGTAATTGGTTTCAATCGGAAATACTTTCGTGCATCTACTAAAAACCCTGTATATCTATTAATCCCAAAATGCTGTTCTGCACTTATTCTAAATCGATGTCCTTTCAATGGAGACGTTACTCCAAATACACTATTATCTCCTACTAATGCCACATTTGCCGTAGTTTGAAAACCTCTTTCAACTGTGAAAAATTGATTGAAAAATATCTCTTCCCCTGTCTCTATCCTTTCTCTATTCCTATCTATTAATTGAAAATTAAATCCATTGTCAATAAATATATTTTGATATTCATCCCATCTAAAACTTTGAAAACCACCTGTAATTCCTCCCTCTATTCTTAGATATTTGGAAAATGGAAAATGTGCAAATACATTTACTGATTCATTAAAGACTCTTATAATATTCACATCTTGACGAACAGCATCGAAGACCGTTCCTGTTCTTTGATCGGTGACTTGTACTAGTTCTGGGTTTTCTGTAAATCCTGTCTGTAAAGGAATATGTCCTATTCCTACTCCCCATGCTATTCTGTGTTTCCTATTTAAATAAGAAACCTGACCTCCTACGTCGAATATCTCTCCATTAATAGCAACATTTGTAAATATCTGATTGTCTCCTAACTGATCACTAAACAATAATTGAATACCTCCTGCTAATCCTACATTGTTGTTGAATGTACCATTATTGGCTCCTACACCACCTCCGCCTCCGATGAAATCAAGCTTGAATTTTGGCTTATAAGAAAGATCTTTTGTCTCTATTTTATTTAATGCAGCAAGTATCGCGTCTTGATTAGTTATATTTGAATTTACTGCATCTAAAACGCCCTCTTTAGTCTTTACTAATGTTCCTGCCGTAAAATCTACCGCCTTTTTATCCACATCGAATGGCTCTAAGTCCTCAAACTTTGTTCGTTGAATCGTATATTCAAAATTATTGAACATACTATATATGATTCGATCTCTTCTCGTAGAAACAGTCAATGCGGGTGCAAAATCTGTAATTCCTGAAACACCTGTTTTCACATCTGTCAGCTGCTCTAACTTTTCACTCTCCGGATAATATTTGTAGATGTTTCTAAATCCATCTCTATTCGATAAAAACAAAATATTTCCCTCATGATCATAACTCGGATTTACATTATCTGCTCCAGGAAAAAGATCTAATATCTTTGATTCTCCGGACTCATATTCTCGTATCGCAATATCAAAGGAATAATGTCCATATTTTCGCCCAAACTCTACAGCCTTAAAATCTGTTGCATACACCAACTGACTTCCATCCTCATTAAAGTGAGTCATAATTTCCGAATATTTATCATTCGTTAATTGGACCACCTTTTTGGTCTTTATATTCACTTCATATAAATCAACCTGCCCTTTAACCAGACCTGTAAAAACGATGGCTTTCGAAGAGGGTCTCCATGCTAAATGAGTAAATGCAGGCACTCCTTCTATTTCTATTTCATCTAAAGTTTTACCCGTTTCTACTTCTTTTATTACAATTACATTTCTCCCTTTTTTAATTCCCACAAAAGCAAATTTCTTACTATCACTTGACCATGTGCCTGCTGCTTCTAAGAAATTAATAGCATCTAAATGTCCATCGCCATTATCACTTGTAATTTTACGAACAATCCTTCCTGTTTGTGCCTCAGCTAAAAACAGACTGGTTTCTAATGCCTCTTTCTCACTCCAGAAAGTTATATACTTTCCATTAGGGCTTAAAGAAGGGGAAACATTAACTCTACCACTATTATCTGAATCCAGAATTGTTTTCCCATGCTTCGTCTTTTTACCTGCCATCAAAGGTTTGAAATTAGCAATCATTGCTTTATGCCAGTTCTCCTCAAATTCTTTTGGCTTTATGCCCAATGTGCCTTGCAAAGCAACCTCAAGCCCATACTTTGCCGTATTAATAAACAACGGACGAATTGCTGGATCTCCATATACAGAGGAAACATATGCCCAAAATGCTTGCCCATATCTATATGGAAAATATTTAGGATTTTGTAAATCTTTAAATGAAGGTAAATCATCGTTTAAAACACTTGATCGCATCCACATAGAAGTAAAGGGATCTTCCTTTCCTTTGGATAAATATTCTGCCATGCCTTCTACCATCCATAATGGAATATTAGAAAGACTTTCCAGACTTGTAGAATCTCCATTTAAAATCATGTTATATTGAAAAGCATGGACCATCTCATGGCCTAAAACATGATTTGTCTGCTCATTTGTAAAAGTAAATGGAAATATAACTCTATTCTTAAATGCTTCTGTCACCCCTCCTGTTCCTACTCCTATAGAGCCCTGAATAGTATTTGTCTGTTGAAAATCTGGATGATTATTATAAAGAATAATTGGGTTTTTTCCAGCAAATGTATCTAGTAATATTGCTTGGTGCATAGCATGCCATTGCTCTGATTTTTGAACTAAATCATTTACCACTTCTTCATTTTCTAAGTAATGGTATAAATCAAAATGTTCACTCTGCACAATCCCAAAATCAAAAGCTTTATACTTCGGTTTATTCTGACCAAAATACTGGGCTGAGGCAAATTGTGAGAAAAATAAAATGAATAATAATGCTAAAGAGCCTTTGGGCTTAAAGCCAAAAAAAAATGAATACGTCATAACATATAATTTTTGCGGTGTAGTTATGTATCGTTTCTGTAAGGTCTTTTAGTATACTTTCTTTTCTTCACTTATCTGTAAACCAAGGTTTTAAATTTTATTTAACTAGGTATATGCCTTAAAAAACAATTCCTTTACCTCTTCCATATTAACTCCGGCAATTCCTGATCAGTTCCTAAAATCCCTGCCACTTGTAAATTATAAATCACGTTTTTAAGCATCTTGTCACTTACCCATCCATGAATCGCCCATTCTGTAGAATTAAACCATCTTTCAACATCCGGTTTCTGGATTTTATACCGTTCACTAACCATCTCTATTGCCTGATCGTTGTACATAAATCGATCACATTCATCGTGAATAACTCGTAACATTCTTATTACTGCTTCTGGACTTTCGTCCAAAATTTCATTTCGAACAGCAATTACAAAACATGGCCATGGAGTTACATATTCACCAATCCTTCTAAGTTTTCCTGCATCAACATATGGCTTTGTTGTAAATTTTTCCCAATAGAAAACATCTGATTCACCTGCTTGTAATGATTCCAATGCTCCTGTCAAATTCTTAATAATTACAAATTGTTCTGTCTCTAATTTATTATCTTGTCCTGTAGCATCTACTATAGGCATAAGATGAGATCCACTACCAAATCTACTGATTGCATACTTTTTACCATAGATTTCAGAATGGTTTTGTAGCTTATTATCCACACCTGTATGAATTCCCCAGGTCAATGGACTATTCACATAAACACTTACTATTTTCGACGGATTTCCATTAGCAATATCTTTGATTATTCCCTCTGTTAATAGAATACAAGCATCAATTTCATTATTTCTCAATGCCTTTGTCATCTGCCCAGTTCCTCCATCAAATGTGGTCCATTGAAGATCAATTCCCCTATTTTCAAAACGTCCTTTTTCCTTCGCTAAATGAATTGGCAAATTAAAGTGTTCCGGCACGCCACCCAATCTTAATACAGTTTTTTCCATTTTTTATCTATACTTTCTGTTTATAGAATACCATTTCTACTATCTTAGTTTCAAAAATAATACCATTATTCATGTTATACTATTTATTTAAACCCGCATTATGCAATTGAACTTCGTAATGCCTGTCCGTCAATCAAAACTTTGGAAGGCGGAAGACCTACAATGGCAAAGAAATAACAACTTTTTGCGAATGAATTATTACCTGTGACGCTTTAGCGTTAACTTGTGACGCCACAGCGCTAGTTTTCACTAACTCCTTTGGCGTCACAAGTAGTGGTGATTGAGCAAAAGTTGGCGAAGTTTTTATTTCAAAGACGTTTCAGGTCGTAATAGATTTTCTATTGCAAAATGTGGGTTACAGTAAAAGTATTTCATTTAAACACAATTTTATATGAAAGTA
>CAZSKA010000111.1:0-11813 GCA_964607315.1 uncultured Saprospiraceae bacterium
TTCTATTGATCTATATTATCTAAGTTAACATTTTGTAAAGATATGAGCCCAAAGAAAAGAATCTTAATCTTCCAATAACGATTTGTCCTCAAATGCAAAAATTCGGTTAAAATTCGATTTCTTAAAACTATAAATTACCACTTTGTTGTTACATTTACTGTAACCTGAAAAATTCGGAGCTATTTTTGATATATATAATTATTAAGATTAGTAACTTAAGCTTTTAAAATTGAGTCGGAAAATGAGAAATTATCTATTTGCTTTTTCATCGCTTGCAGTAATAGCAGCGATATTTTTAGTAAAACCATTATTTAGTGATCCTGTAGAAAAAGAAGAGGCTATTGTCAAAGCTGTTCTTGCTTATCTTGATCGTTTCCATTATGAACCACAGGAATTAGATGATGACTTTTCAGCCAAAGCCTATGATTTATTTATATCATCACTTGATGGAAATAAACGTTTTTTATCAGAGATAGAACTAGATAAATTATCAGCATATAAATTGCAAATGGATGATGAATTACGAAATTCTTCCATGGCGTTTTTCAATGATGCGAATGCGACGATAGAATCAGCAATTGACAGGGCCGAGAAAATATTCAAAGAAGAAATAGATAAAGATTTCGATTTTACTTCTAGTGAAAACATAGAACTTGATCCAGACAATAGAGAGTATGCCAAAAATGAAGAAGGGCTTAGGGATTACTGGAGAAAAACATTGAAATATGATGTTTTGAGTAAGTATTATTCTGCTTTGAACAAGCAAGAAAAAGAAATAGAGAAGAGAGAAATGATGAAGAAAGAAGGTTCGGATGAAAAAATGGAAGAACTAGAGATTAAGACGTCTGAAGAATTATTAGCAAAAAGTATAGAAGATGTAAAAGAGAATTTTGAAGACTGGTTTGAGCGACTTGACGATATCAGAAGATCAGATAGATTCGAAGCTTATGTAAATTCGTTCCTTCATGTTTATGATCCTCACTCTGATTATTTCAATCCAAAAGAAAAAGCGGATTTTGATATAAGAATGTCTGGAAAATTAGAAGGAATAGGTGCGAGATTATCAGTGGATGGTGATTACACAAAAGTCGTATCAATAGTTCCTGGAGGACCAGCATGGCAAGGTAAAGAATTAGAAGTAGATGATTTAATTTCTGCGGTGAAGCAGGAAGACGAGGAAGAAGCTGTGAATGTAGAAGGCATGAGACTTGATGATGTTGTTTCTAAAATTAGAGGAAAGAAAGGAACAAAAGTTACTTTGACAGTAAAAAAAGCAGACGGCACATTCAAGGATGTTACGATAGAGAGAGATGTAGTGATAACTGAGGAAGGAAATGCAAAATCTGTAATGGTAGAATTAGATGGTGTAGATCAGAAAATAGGATATACTTATCTTCCATCGTTCTATGCTGATTTTTCTGAGAAAGATGGTCGTTCATGTGCAAAAGATATTAAAACAGAGCTAGGTAAATTACAAGATCAGAATGTTGATGGTGTAATTTTAGATATTAGAAATAATGGTGGAGGATCGTTAAGAGATGTAGTGGATATGGCAGGATTATTTGTAGAAGAAGGTCCTATGGTTCAGGTTAAACCTAAAGGTAAATCACCATATGTACTAGAGGATGAAGATAAAAATGTGATCTATGATGGACCGCTTATCATTATGGTAAATGACTTCAGTGTTTCGGCAAGTGAAATATTAGCTGCTGCACTTCAAGATTATGACAGAGCATTGATAGTAGGTTCAACAAGTACTTTTGGTAAAGGAACAGTTCAAAGATTCTTATCTCTTGACAGAGTTAGAGGAGCAAATGAATATAAGCCATTAGGTGATGTTAAAATGACGATTCAAAAATTCTTTAGAATTGATGGAACATCTACTCAACTAAAAGGTGTGGAGTCTGATATTGTATTACCTGACAGCTATATGTATATCAAAAGAGGTGAGAAAGATTATGATTATCCATTAGAGTGGACAGAAATTGATAAGGTAAATTTCAGTCAAGATGCATACAAGCTTTCAGATGTTGATCAGATAAAAACAAGAAGTCAAGCAAGAGTAAAATCTAATGACGATTTCAAGTTAATCATAGAGAATGCTGAGCGTCTTAAGAAAAACAGTGACAATAGAGTCTACTCTCTAAATCTAGACACTTATGTTGCTGGTAGAAAGCAGGATGAGGAAGAAGCTAAGAAATTTACTGATATTGGAAAAGATGAAGTGAATGGTTTAAATGTACTGAACCTTGAAGTAGATATGACTTTTATAGAAGCTGATTCATCTAGAATTGCAAGAAATGACGACTTCATCAAAACGCTTAAAAAGGATATTTACTTAGAAGAAACAATTCATATCATGAATGATATGATAAAGAGTAATCAGTAAGAAAATCTTGATAAAGGCAAACAACTTATCTCAATAGAAATATTAACTCGCGTTTCTAGGATGATACTTTAATATGGTATCTCTTAAGAACTTAGTATCAAGATGAGTATAAATTTCAGTGGTAGTTATAGACTCGTGACCTAGCATATCTTGAATTGCGCGAAGATTTGCTCCACCTTCTATAAGGTGTGTAGCGAATGAATGTCGAAATGTATGCGGGCTTACAGGTTTTGTTATTCCAGCTTTCGTTTTCAGATTTTTGATGATAGTAAAAATCATTACTCTTGTTAGCGGATTTCCTCTTCTATTAAGAAACACAAAATCTTCTGCTCCTTTTTTAATAGGACCAATTTTTCTTATTTCATGGATGTAGAGATTAAGGTGTTTCATTGCGTCCTCTCCTATCGGCACTAATCTCTGTTTGTTGTTTTTACCAATTACTTTGACTATTCCTGCATCAGGAAAATAACAGGACAACTTAAGGTTAATCAGTTCACTTACACGTAAACCACAAGCATACAGCGTTTCTATTATAGCTCTATTTCTATGACCCAAATCATCGCTCATATCAATAGCGGAAATAATACTTGCAATTTCTTCAATACTTAAAACGGAAGGTACTTTTTTAGAAAGCTTTGGGCTTTCAATATTATCCATAGGATTGGTATCAATAACATCTTCCATCAACAGAAACCGGAAAAAAGCACGGACGCCAGAAAGTATCCTTGCCTGAGACTTCTGTTCCATTCCACAATTATATATGAAGTGTACAAATTCCTTTATATGTTCATGCTCAACATCTTTGGGCGTAAGCCCCAAAGAAGAAATCGCCTCAGACTCAGCTAATTTACTCACGTCTCTCAAATAAGCCTCAATGGTATGGTCCGACAAGCCTCTTTCGAGCTTGAGGTACATTTTAAATGATTTTAAATACGTATTCCAAATCGTCATACTTCAAATATACAAATGATAATCAACATATAACACATAACAAAATAATTTAATAAGAATGACTGTCTTCCAAGTTTAACAATTCTCCAAAGAACTATTCTATATTAGTGTTAAATTCTCTTGACCTCATGTCAATATTCAACTACATAAAACGCAAATTAGCCGCATCAGACGATGGTCCAAATATTAAATTTGGTCGCCATGTTATTAGCATGAAAGAGCATGAGGAGCAGCTATTCTTAGGTGAAGCTATTCGAATGTACGAGGAGGATCAATTACTCACGTCCATAGAATATTTACTTAACTACTTGAGGAATGACTTAGAAGATAATGTTGCTTATGATGTTCAAGGCGAAGAACTCTTTTTCGAATTATTTCAGGGATCTAACAAAATTCAAGGTAGATGCAATCAGGAAAAATTTGTAGCTATCTCGGAAATAGGACAAATATCTAATAGTAATATAGGTTTATACCGAAAATTGCTAGAACAAAATTACCGCTTGAAATACAGTAGATACTCTATAGATGGAGATAAAATAAAGATAAAGTTCGACAGCTTCACCATGGACGCATCACCTCAGAAAATATTTTATGCCTTAAAAGAAATGGCATTAAACGGTGATAAATACGATGATCTGTTTGCGGACGAATTTAAAGAATTAAAGAATACCCTAACTGGAAGAATCACAAATTTAGACAAAAGAACAAAGAAGGTAAAGGAAGCATTTTTACGCAATGAAATTCAAAAAACTCTTAATCGAGTTAGTAAAGTAAGGGAGGTCGATCAGACATCCGTAGCTATAAAATCATATTATTTACTTTATTGTAATTATAAACTAGATTATCTGATTAAACCAGAAGGATATGTGATGGAGATATTAGAGAGAAATCATAGAGAGTATTTCGAAAACAACAGTCAATCTGCTATTCAGAAATACGAGGAAATACAGCGTAATTTCAAATTGATATTAGAAAGGACTTCAGAACAATTAGGCGAAGAATTTTATCAAACTTGCCACACATTTAACTATACAAAAACTGCCAGCCACCATGAGTTAAAGGCATTAATAGAGCGAGAATTGCCAAAAGCAACAATGTATTATTCTCAGGGCAAACGCGATATAAGTGTTGCTGTGTGTGGCTACATAGCAAGTTATTCCTTGTTTCATTTTAGCTTGCCGACACCTGATATTAATCTGCTAGATTTATTGATTAGAGTCATAGAAGATGATTATTTTATTTCTTTGGGGTTCACCCCAAAATACCAGGAGAGTGGTATTCCAATTCAAGCTATAGTGGAGAAAAAGATAGAAACTATAGAAGAAGAAAACAAGCTTAATCATCCTTATCTATCGATTGATTATTCAACTATCGGTTACACTGACTTAGCAAGTTTTTCAATCAGTTTTATCCAGATGATGCTGACTTTTGAGATTTATAGCCATAAACAATTGATCTGATGAAGGAGGTAATTGATAAATTAAATAAGGCGGTTTTACAGATTGCAACTCCTTTCACTACAGGAACAGGATTTTACTTAAAAGACTGGGATTTAGTCATTACCAATGAACATGTGGTTCGGAATAATAAGAGCGTTGTGATAAAGTGCTATGACAATAAAAAGGAAATGGCGGATGTGGTTTTCATGGATAAGAAAAGAGATATAGCATTTGTCAGGCCTCCATTGAATCATAATATGAGTCATTTGGCTTTAAGCCCAAAGGGTGGGTTGTTTCAGGGGCAAAACGTGCTTGCAGTTGGGCATCCGTTTGGTTTAGAATTTACAGCAACACAAGGGATAATTTCAAACTTATTGCAGAAGCGAAACGATGTTAACTATATACAACATGATGCTGCATTGAACCCAGGTAATAGCGGTGGGCCTTTAGTTAATGAAGATGGAATGGTAATAGGAGTCAATACTTTTATTATGAAAGAAGGCAATAGTATTGGTTTTGCATTGCCGGTAGATGAATTGATAGAGAATCTGGAGGAATACAGTAAATTAGGAGATAAAGAAGCTTTAGTTACTAGATGTCATTCCTGTAATAATTTCATAGAGGAAACATCTGAAACTGAAGTATATTGCCCGCATTGTGGAACAAAGCTAGAGCCTATTTCAAATATAAAGCCATTCCAGTCAGAGGGTCCAGCCTATGTTATTGAGCAAGTTTTAAAGGATTTAAATTATGAACCGACTTTATCGAGAACTGGACCAAATGGATGGGAAGTAGAGAGGGGAAGTGCAAAAATTTCAATTAGCTATAATAGAAAAACAGGTATGATTTCATGTGATGCGAAGTTGTGTTTACTACCAAAGACTAAAATAAATGAAATTTATTCCTTTCTCTTGCAGCAAAATTATGAAATCAACTATCTTACATTTAGTGTAAATGAAAATCATGTATTATTATCATTGTTAATACAGGAAGGAAGTGTGAATTTAGAATCTACGACGGCAATGATGGGTTATTTGTTTGAACGAGCAGATTACTATGATGACATATTAATAGATGATTTTTCAGCGTTACCATTAGTAAATTGATAATTAGCTGCTAAAAAAAAGTCAACTTGATGTTAAAATTACTATAAATAGGTAAAAAAACTGACAAAAAAGGTAGGGGTGAAGAATGAAATAGTGTCTTAGAATTACAAACATTAAAAATAAATAGTTGGTAAATTAGTTTAAATGTAAACCACTGACTATCTTTAACGTCTCATAAATTATAATAGAAAAGAGGATTATGACTAAAAGAATCTTACAATTATTCACTGTGTTAGCATGTATTATGTGTGCACAGTCTGTTTCTGCGCAAGATATACATTTCTCACAGTTCTATATGTCTCCATTAAATCTTAACCCAGCGCTTACTGGAGTTATGAATTGTAATACAAGAATGGTGGTAAATTATAGAAATCAGTGGGCTACTGCATTAAATTCAGATGCATTTAATACTTATTCAGCTTCATATGATCAAAAAATTCCTGTAGGAAGATCTGATTATTTTGGAATTGGAGGAAGTTTATATGGTGATGTTGCAGGTGCGTCTAGATTTGGAACTACACAAGGAAGACTATCTTTAGCATACAGTAAGAAAATGGGCGGATATAGAAAGAAAGCTCATTACTTAGTAATTGGTGCTGATGGTGGATTTGCTCAAAGAAGAATTGATAGAAATGCATTACAATATCCGAATCAACATGATGGTGATGGTGGATTTGATCCGTTTTTATCTTCAGGAGAAATATTTGATCAAAATGGTTTCTTATATCCAGATGTTTCAGCTGGTTTATTATGGTTCTCCGTTTTTGATCAGTATAACAATTTTTATGTAGGAGCTTCTATGTCTCACTTGAACCAGGCGAATCAGTCTTTCAGAGAAGATGTATTTGATCCTTTATTTACAAGATTGACTATTCATGCAGGAGGTCAATTTAGTACGACACCTAAAATGTCTGTATTACCAGGGTTCATATATTTTGCTCAGGGACCACACAGACAATTTAACTTTGGAACAAGTTTAAGATTCAATTTAGGAAATAGTAGACTAAGTGCACAATCTTTCCAACTAGGTGGTTGGTATAGAATTGGTACAAATAATGAGGCAAACTTACATAGTGATGCTTTGATATTCTCTACTAGATTCAATTATGAGCATTTCAATTTAGGATTCTCATATGACTTAACAGTTTCAGGATTCAACGAAGCGAATTTTGGAGTTGGAGCATTTGAATTTTCACTAGGATATGAAATTTGTGGACCAGAAAACAGAGGTGTTTACTGTCCTAAATTCTAAGAAATAAATTTTTAAAAAAAAATCCTCTTGTTGTTAGTCAGCAAGAGGATTTTTTTATTTTTGGAATAGATTATAAGGCGCTTAGTTTGTAGATATAAAACTTATAGAGTACTTCCGAAATAATCATTCTAAAACGAATATTTAACCCCCAGACGAAAATCAAACTGATTTTTTCAAACTTAAAAAAAAGACGATACCATGTTTGGTAAAAAGGAAAATGATATGGCGAAAAACAATGGTAATTCTACTGTAAGTGGTGGACTAGGCTCAATTAATTCGTTAGCAAAAGGAACTGTAATAAGTGGTTCTGTATCAACTGAAAGTGATATAAGAATAGATGGTGTCCTAAATGGAGATGTTGATTGTAAAGGAAAAGTAATAGTTGGTCCATCAGGAGTTATTGAAGGTACAATTAATTGTGTGAATGCAGTTGTAGAAGGAAAAGTAAAGGGTATACTAACTGTAAAAGAGCTATTAGTTCTAACAGAAACTGCACATGTTGCTTGTGATTTAAAGACAGGTAAATTGAAAATTGATCCAGGTGCAGTATTTAATGGTAAAAGTGAAATGGGTGGGCAGACCCTAGCTGAAGGATTTAGCAAACCAAAGTTCGAGAAAGTTGGGTGAGCAAAAGCCACAAGCTAATAAAAAAGGCTCCAAGGAATATATGAAGTATGCTGGATTAGCTACTACTATGTTTGGAACCTTATTTATCATGTGGTGGATAGGCAGTAAAATTGATGCCTATTTTGGTAATGAAATTCAGTATATTGGGCTTTGTTTTATAACAGTAGCACTATTTGCTATGCTTTATAAAATTGTAAAATCCCTATCTTAATGTTTCAGAAACAATTCATTGTTGGATTCTTGATTAGCTCGATTCTATCGTTAATTCTCATTGTATTATCTCAAGAGTACTTACTTAAGGATAATCATTTGTACTTCTTATTAGGAAGTTTAGCCTATTTTGTGATTAGCTGTATATTCGTTCACATCTTAGCACAGAATGCAATAAAAAGTAAAAATAAATATACTTTTAGTAGGATTACTATCTTGAATACTTTTTCAAAGTTGCTTATAATTGTATCACTTGTTGTTGTATATAAGCTAAGTTTTCCTGAGAAATCAATTGATTTTGTATGGCCATTCTTCGCAACATATATCATATTTACTGCGTTTGAAACTAGATTTTTAATGAAAATTGCAAAAAGCTAAAAATGGAAACATATTCAATTAAGAGTGTATTAGGTAATGAAATACAATTAGGAGCTGAGGATAATAGTTCATTCAAGCTATTGGAGCGAAATGGAAATCTATTGAAGTTTATTTTTGAGCAAGAGATCTATAATGCAGAAATCATACATTATTCTTCTGATGGCAAGGAACTCAGTCTTATCATTAACAATCAAAAGATTCAGCTCACATTGAAGGATAGTTTAGACCAATTAATAGATGAGATGGGAATGAATGATGTATCTGATACAGATGGAGGTGATGTAATTTCACCTATGCCAGGTTTAGTATTAAAGATACTTGTTGAAGAAGGACAGTCTGTAGAAAAAGGAGATGACATGATTGTATTAGAAGCTATGAAAATGGAAAACTTACTCAAAGCTCCAAGTTCTGGAACAGTGCAATCTATAAAATCTGTAGCAGGAGACTCAGTTAATAAAGGGGACTTGTTAATTAAGATTGACTAAAAGAGCTTGTTTATACTAATTTAAAAGCATCATTAATTAGTTGCCAAATAGTTTTTCTTAAAGAAAATCTCATATTCCTTTATACTCTTCTTTTTCATCACCTCTCTATAATTCTGCTGAGTTACTGCAAAAATATCGTAACTAACATTAGGTTCCATAAATTCTTTTCTATTCCTTTCCACTTCTTCAAAATACTTCATTGCTTTCGCTTTATTATCGAATTTTCTAAGAAGGATGACGTCAGTATTATTGTCTTTATTAAGAATCGTATTTGATAGTCTTATTCTATCAACTTTATGATATTTCCTGTTATAGTTACTGATGCTAATTTTCGCTGCATTCAAATCACTATCTTTCTTACTTGTAACAATGACACAAACATAGTGTAGCTTTTCATCGTTAAGTGAAAAAGCTTCTTCTGCTTCACCTTCATCAATAGAGGCGAAAGCTTCTTGATCTCCACTTAGAAATCTAAGAATTTCTTTTGCTCTTGCTTCTTCTGCAGTATTAGGATAAGTTGCTATCATTGATTTTAATGATTTCACATATTCATCTCTACCTTTTAACTTTCCAGTTGCCATTGCTGATAACAATGCATATTTACTACCAAAGACATTTTCATTTTTGAACTTGTTTTGTGCTTCTTCCTGCATTACTAAAACTGCGTTAAAGTCACCAGCCTCAAACTTGCTATAAGCATTATTATACATAGTTTCCTGAATCTTCCCTTCAGCAAGCATTTCTTCAATAAATGATGGATCGGTAATTGATAAAGTATAATTAGCTTCTGGATACTTAGACTTCAATGTATTTAGATAATACTGAGCACGAGGATCATCATCAATATCTAAATGAGACAAGTAAAGATAATAGAGCGCGTCGACTTCCTTTTCTGAACCAGGAAAACGTTCCTGTAGTTGCTCATGAGCTTCTATGGCTTTTGGATAGTTCTGGATTCTTTCTCTAAATAGGACACCTAATTCAAATAAGGCTACTTGGATTTTAGATTTAGCTGCAGCCATAGATTTTGGGTCCAAAGGCACATCTTTTAAGATTTGATTTATTTCATCATCAGACAAATCAATTTCATCCTGTTGGGAAATATCATCAAAATCATTGAAACCACCAGTTTTATTCGATCTTCTCCAATCATCTTCGAGATTTCTAATACCCCAAAGTTGTCTAAAATCTCCTACTTGATCTTGCCTTTTTGCTTCGTCATATGCCCACCAATTAGATTGCCTTCCACCTAATTTTCCAGCACTTGTAGGATTAATTCTTCTTAAACCTCCGCTTTGAACTTCCTCGTCTTCACCAGAATCTTTTTCTTTTGCTGCTGCAAGTAATTCATTCTTCTTAAGGTCTCTTGCTATATCCGCTCTTTCTTCAGGCGTCATGTTTGCAAGTTTGATAAGGCTATCTTGAAGCTGAACAACCATAATATTTTCAGCAATTTCTTTTAGATTCTTTGCATAAGCATCTACTTCAAAGAATCTTTCATCTTTCTTATTAATAACTGTTAATGTGCTGTCAAAATAATTTTTAGAAAGTACATAATCTTCGGTATCATAAAAGATGTTAGCAAGTATATAATAAGACTCCGTTAATTGAGTGTTGTTCCCATTTGATTTTTGAATTGCCTGTTGAAAATTAGGAATGGCATTCTTTATATCTTTTTGTTCATAATTTATTTCTCCTAAGGTGAAATAAATTTGATCTTGAAAGTTGTTAAATTTCTCTTCTTTGAGCATCCCTTTCAGCTTTTTCTCGACAGAAGCAAGAGTTTCTTCACCGCTCTTCATGGAACTCTTTAGCATACTTAGTTCAGCATTGAATTCCATTAAGAAATCAGGTCTAAGTTTTATTACTTCTCTAAATCCAGCGAATGCAGAGTTGTTATTCCCAAGTTCTTGGTGTAACTGAGAACGAATATAAATTAAGCGAGCTTTAAAATATTTATCTTTTTGGAGAGGAATCGCTTCATCAAGGTAAGTGATTGCTTCTTGATAATTCTCTTGTTCCAAAGCATTAAAGGCCTTTACAACTGGTATTTCAATTAAGATTTCTTTTTTAACCTCTGCTTGTTCTTCTATTTTATTTAGGTAGAATTCAACAAGGTTATATTTTTCTCTAACAGAATAAGTTTTAGCTACCCAAAGAAGGCCTTCAGGAAAGGCTGGAAGGTGTTTTAAAACGCCATTATTCGATCTATCAATTTCAACACTCTCTTCTAGGTCTCTTTCTTTCTTCCTTTTTACTTCATCTTCTAACTTTTCTTTTTCTTGTCTTAACTTCTTTTGTTGTTCTGATTCGTTTTTTCGAGCTTCTCTTTCTTTTCTCTGTTGTTTCACAGACTTAGGCTTTTCTTCTTTCTTTTTTGCCTCTCTTTCTTTTCTCTGTTGTTTTACGGATTTTGATTTACTTTTTTTAGAAGATTTCTTTTTAGTTTTTCTAGATTTCCTTCTTGTAACACTTGGGTCAAATTCTTCTATGAAATATAGAAATGTTTCCTCAGCAGTTTCATAGTCTTGTTTAAGAAATTGTGCTCTACCTAACATCACATAGCAATCATCTACCCAACGACTAGGCTCATGAACAGTAGCTACAATAGCAAGTTTTTCTATTGCTTTATCTAGATCTTCGGCAACTATTTCTGGTTTATCGTAAGCGTATTCAGGATAAATAGGTAGTATATCATTATAATTATCTTGAAATTGCGAAGTAAGTCTTTCGATAGACTCGTTCATAATTTCATTTGCATTAAAATAGCCATTATAATGAGCTGTAGTATTATGGTAAAACTTAGCAGCTTTAGAAACCTCTCCTTTCTTTTTTGTAGAAACACATGCAGAGAAGATCAGAAGTAATAAAATTACTCCTATTTGGGAAATACTTTTAATAAAACTATTTTTCATTTATTAACCTCTATTAATATAATTTTTATGTGTGTTAAAGCCTAAAGTTATAGGATATAAC
>CAZSKA010000112.1:0-11801 GCA_964607315.1 uncultured Saprospiraceae bacterium
CCTAATTACTCAGCTAACATGATTTTACTTGTTTAGGTAACTCTGATTAATTAAAACTAAAAGTATCAGTATTTTTGATTTTGCCTATGTTCAGATTTACCGTTAGCATGTAATATCTTCCAAGTGTATTAAATCTAGATTCATTTAATGAATTTAATCCTGCTTGTCTAGTAAAGCCTATATTCTGACCAAGAATATCAAATGCATTTAATGTTAGTCCCCATTTACCTTCCTTAAAATCTTTGTGAATGTTAGCATTTAGTAAGCTATAAGTCTCATTTGAAGAAAAGGATTCATTGGAGAATTGACGGAAATCATAACTTATTCCTAATGTGAAATTTTTCGGGAGAAAAATATCATTCTGAACGTATAAATCATAGTTAAAGAAGTTTTGATCGAATGAATCATTCAAGTTGAATCTCCTTTGTGTATAATTTAATCGTATCCCAGATTCTATATCAAAATATTTTTTCTTGATATTATCGAAACTGAGTCTTCCTGTAATGGTGTTTTCGCTAACCTCATTCAATAGATTATTGAGGAATGTTTCATACCTACTGTGTTGTAATTGATTGGTTAATCGAAATTTTAAGCCTAATTTTTTTATAGGCCTAGAAAATGATAAATAACTTATTAAAGAAAGGCTATTATCTGAATTAATAGGTCGAATTAATCGACTGAAATCATCATTAACAATCACTTCATTTATGATGATGTTGTTTGTATATTGCACATTGAAATTAGCGAAGAAATTAGTGAAATTAAATTGATCAAAATAAGAATATCCCACACTAAAATTATGTGCATATTCAGGATCTAATTCTTGATTTCCAGTTATTAGAAGATTAGGATCAGAATTGTTAACTGTGGGCATGAGTTGGAATAAACTAGGGGCATTGATAGATGTCCCATATCGAATGTTGAAATTTTGCCCTGTAGTAACCTTATAATCTAAACTACCGCTTGGTAAAATATGTATATAGTTTGTAGATCGTGGGTTTGTTTCACTAATTATAGTAGCTGATAAATTACTGTATTGAGCATTTAAACCCAAGTCATATTGAAGTTTTTTACCATTATTTCTGAATGATAATCCCGCTCTATTATAAGTAAATCCTTTGGAAAAATTTAGGCTTAAACTATCGTTTAAAAATTCTCCTTGTTGCATAAGATCATAGAAAGATTGATCGGATGATTCACTTATATTTTCAAATGCATATTGGACGCTTAAGTATTTTTTCTTTAAAATTGGTTCAGTATATGTAGTATTAAAAAGTAGGGAAGATTCATTTCCTATGAAGTTTTGGAATTGATTGATTTCGCTTGCATCTTGACCAAACAAAAAGTTATTTAGTACAAAGTTTTCATCTTGTAGATTACCGTATTTAAAACCAAGATTACTTATTAAATTTCTCTTGCTTTGAGCAAATTTTTTCCTCCATTGTAGACCACCATCATAAGCAAATTGTGAACGATTTACCGATGAACTCTGTAGACTTGCACTTTGTAGAAATTGATTCTCAAATCGAGAACTTCCTTCCTCTAAATTATCATCATCTGCGAGTCTAAGGTTATTGCGTAGAACAAACTGAGACAATGGGCTTTTTTTATACTTAACTTTTGTATTTACTCTGTGTGTTCTATTGTTATCATTAAGTATGCTGGTGTCTAAAGTGCTGTAGGAAATATCATCGATAAAAGATTGACTAGAGGTGAATCGTTCAATATTAGAATGCGTAAAATTCAAAAAGTAGTTACTTGTTAATTCCAGCTTTTCTGAAAAATCGTAATTGAAATTTATTCCACCAGATGTATTTTGGTTTAAACCTTGAGGTGTAGAACCTTCACCAAATTGGTCTCCAAAATTAAAAATGCCTCCAGAATTGTTTAAAGCATTATTCAAACCACCTAAAAAACTAATGTAATCATTTAAACCAAATGCCTGTTCGTTTATATTATTACTAGCACCAATTATAGAAGCTTGCATGGTTGGATTAAATCGATTGTAATTAATTTTTGATTTATATCTTGACTCTGATCCGCCTCCAACTTCTATTTTTCCAAACCCTCCATTCTTATAATCTTCTTTGAGTTTTAGATTTATGGCTTTTTGATCTTGTCCATCATTTATTCCAGTAAATTCGGCAATCTCAGATGCTTTATCAAATATTTCAACTTTCTCTATTGCTTCAGCTTCTAGATTTTTTGTAGCCATTTTTGGGTCATCCCCAAAAAAGCTTTTTCCATCAACTAGAACTTTCTCAACATCCTCTCCTTGAGCTTTAATATTACCTGCTCTATCTACTTCTATTCCTGGGAGTTTCTTTAATAAATCTTCCACATTTGCACCTGGTCTCGTCTTGAAAGCTGCTGTGTTATAACTTATGGTGTCTCCCTTAATTCCCATTGGAATATGCTCGTCTTTAATCATTACTTCCTGTAAAATTTCAGAAGAAGGTATCATTTTGAATTGTCCAAGATCAATAGTTTTAATTGACCAATCTGTTTCTATAATTTCGCTAATGTTCTTAAAGGAAACATATGAAATTTGTAAGATGTAATCTTGTTTGTCAACATCTTCCAAAAGAAACATACCTTTAGCATTCGTTATGTTGAATGCCTGCATCGAAGAATCCTGAGCTGTTAATAAAACAACAGTTGCTCCTTCCAAAGGAGTTCCATTATCATCTTGTATAGATCCTTTGATGGTATGTTGCCCTATGGCATTGATAGAAAGGAAAAGACAAAGAATATGAGTAAATATATTACGAGCTTTCAAATTGTATTCTAGTTTTTAATTATAAATCCTTCACCACCCATCATTTCCTGCATTTCTTTCATTTTTTCTTCAGAAATTTCTATAAACTCTTCATTACTTACCTTCTTTCCTTTTGTTGGCATTTTAATATCCTCGCTGAATTCAGATCCTAGAACTATTTCAGTTGCCTTTATTTCCATTGATTGATCTGCTGTAGTAATCATTAAGACCATCCCGGGAAGTTGATTAAATGAACTAGGACCATGTTGTACAGGTATTTGAGGTGTAAACCAGGCGATTATTTCTTTTTCTCCATCAGTGCTAATGGCCTTTTGACATTCATAGCCCAAGTACTTAAGCTTTTCGCCAGTTAATTTCCATTTTGTTTTTTTGATAATATCCTCTACTAAAAATGCCTTTCCCATGAGGTCTCTTTTATGTACTGATTTTTTTTCTTTAAGGTCGGTAAATAGAATATCTTCTTCGTTAGTTGTTTCAAATTTTATTTGCAAACTACCATCATCGCTTGTAAATTCTTGATCTGTGTTTTCATTAGTTTTAGAATCTCTATAAATAGCTTTGCCTTGATCAAATAGTAATTCTTTATTAAAACTTTGTGACTCAGGTATCATACCTGATAAGTCTATACCATCAGGTAAATCCATTTCAAATTTCATTTTGATAGTTTCAGTATAAGATACCTTGCCTGACATCTGAGCATTTAGCAAAAACGCCGTGCATAAAAGGATTGTAAGTAATATTATCTGTTTCATTTTTTAAGTTTATTTAGGTCAAAACTAATCCACTTCTGTATCATAATGAGTTAATCAATTATGATTTAAGGTTAATTAATGTTAATAGAAACAAACAGTACCATTAAGCTGATATATCTTTGTATCATGTTAGTTAATAATAAGTTATCTAGAATAATTGCAGTTATAAGTCTCATTCTATTAGCAGCTTTCCTTATTAATTGGAATTACATCCAATACCAAAAGGAAGTTGAGTTGTTGATAAAGAACCTTGATACACAATACAAACTGGCGGAATCTGATAGGAGAGATTCTATTATTTTAACTGCAATTAAATACGCTGATGGATTCGATGTTGATCTTAGTTTTACAGATAGCGCTAAATTTAATAGTGATACCTTAGTTATAAATAAAATCTTTAAGGCTTTAGAAATAGAAAATGTGTCTACAAATCTAAAATTAGATAGCTCCATTTTTTCGTATAATTTCACTGCAAGTATTGATAGCTTTAATATTCAAACCCCAAAATCTGATCCAGATAATGCAGTTTTTCCTTTATTCTTGGAAAGATTAGAGAATGAAGGAATGAATACTGAAATAAGTATATTTCATCCGAAGAGTACTGTAGAAAGAGATAGAGAATTTATTATAGATGATTATAAAGGTTATATCTTGAAACAAATATTGCCTTCTGTATTGATGAGTACCTTATTATTTTTACTGGTAGCTTTGGGATTCTTTCTATTGAACAAATCAAGGAAGGAACAGGAGAGTATTAGTTTGCTGAAAGATGAATTTGTGAGTAATATGACTCATGAATTGAAAACGCCAATTTCCACTATTTCTGTAGCATTAGAATCCTTGTCTAATTATGGTGCAATAAATGATCCTGAGAAAGCAATTGAATACATTGATATATCTAAACATGAGTTGAATCGACTTCATATTCTAGTTGATAAAGTATTGAAAATGTCAAGATTTGAGGATAAGGGAATGAAACTTGACAAACAAACTATCGATGTCAGAAAGTTGATAGAGGAGATTATGGTTTCTATGCAATTGCATTTTGAAAAGCATCAAGTAGAATATGATATATTGATTACAGGTGAATCTCATTTTGTTTATGCCGATAGGATTCACCTTACGAACGTTATTTATAATGTTCTTGATAATGCTGTGAAGTATTCAAAAGAGACTCCTCTGGTCAGTGTCCGTGTAAAATTGGACAATAATGAAGTTGTATTAGAAGTAGAGGATAATGGAGTAGGTATAGAGGATGAATATAAAGCCAAGATTTTTGATAGGTTTTTCAGAGTACCTCAAAAAGATCAGCATAACACGAAAGGTCATGGACTGGGGTTGAATTATGTGAAAGAAGTTATGGATAAACATGCAGGTAAAATTGAACTAGAAAGCGAAGTGAATAAAGGAACTTGCATCCGCTTGATATTCCCTAAATCAGATATGGCATGATAAAAATATTATACCTTGAAGATGAGCCTTTTTTGGCAAAGATTGTTTGTGAAACACTTGCGCAAAAGAACTATGAAGTAATACATTTACTGGATGGAGGTAAAGCTGTGGATACTTTTAATAATGATAACTTCGACATCTGTGTTTTAGATATTATGTTGCCAAACAAGAATGGATATCAGATTGCTGAAGAAATTAGAGCGATTAATAATTCTATACCGATTATTTTCTTGAGTGCAAAAGATAGAACGGAGGACGTTGTAGAAGGATTTAGTAAAGGCGGGAATGATTATATGCGTAAACCATTTAGTATGGAAGAGCTTATGGTCCGAATCAATAACCTTTTAAAAACCGAAGTAGTAAAATCTGATAACCGAAATTGTGTGGCTATTGGTAATAATTTTGAATTCTATAAAAACAAACAGTTACTTCAATTTAAAGAAGAGTCAATTATGCTATCTTATAAGGAAAGTCAGGTTTTAGAGGCTCTAGTAATGGCGAATAAAGTAATAGTTGATAGAAGAGACTTGCTAAAAGATATTTGGGGCGATGATAATTATTTCAATTCTAGAAATCTTGATGTGTATATTCGGAAATTACGTAAACACTTTTCTTCTGATCCCGGTATTCAGATTCTAACACTTCGTGGTGTAGGTTTCAGACTTGTTTGGTCTTAATTAATTTGCACAATTACACATAGTTTTTTCTATTTATTAAGTCGGTTTTATTTTTCTTTGGGCTTTTAAGCCCAAAAAGTTCAGCAGAAAATCTATTTCGAGCTGAATTACCTTTGAAATTATAACTTTTGCTCAATCATCGTAAAGGGATTACGATTCATTCACAAAAGATATAATTTCTGTGGTACTTCAACTTTCATGACGAAGTTCTGCTTAACTTTTCGAGCTAGCCCAAAGAAGATTAAATTAAGATTTATGGATTTGAAACTTGGCGATTTTTTTTATGATTTACCTGACGCAAAAATAGCGAAGCATCCTCCTGTTGTTAGGGGAAGTTCAAAGTTGTTGGTATACCGTAAAGGGGAAATTTCGCATTCTTCGTTTCAAGATATTATAAGTCAACTTCCAAAGGACGCAACGATCGTGTTGAATGATACGAAAGTCATTCCGGCAAGAATCATATTGCAAAAGGAAACTGGAGCAAGAATTGAGGTGTTTTTGCTAGAGCCCATTGCTCCTTCCAATGTTCACGAAGAAGTAATGAATGCTAAGGGAAAATGTACATGGAAATGTATGATAGGAAATGCTAAACGCTTTAAGTTAACAACTACTATTCGAAATGAAGATCTAGATTTTGAAGTGACCAGAGTAGGAGAGGATCTAGTGGAGTTTTCATGGAATGACCAGACATTCTCAGAGCTTTTACTTGAAATAGGAAAGGTGCCTTTACCACCTTATATACATAGAGAAGTTGAAAATGAAGATAAGCATCGCTATCAGACTGTTTATTCAAAAATGAAAGGAGCAGTTGCCGCTCCTACAGCTGGATTACATTTCACAGACGAGATAATGGAGGAATTATTTGTAAAAGGCTTTGATGTAGAATATGTAACACTTCATGTTTCAGCAGGAACTTTCCAGCCCATTAAATCTGAACAGATTAAGGAGCATCCAATGCACAATGAACAGATTTGGGTTAATAAACAAACCATCCAATCTTTACATAATACATCTAAGACAATTGCAGTGGGAACTACTTCTATGCGTACATTAGAGAGTCTTTATTGGTTTGGTGTGCGTTTAGAGAATGGTATGGAGGATTTTTATGTGAAAAAAGATGATCCGTATAACCTTACAGTTATTCCTAAGAAGAAAGCCATTCAGAATGTTCTAGATTATATGCAAAAGAAAGGCATAGAGCTACTAGCTGGTCAAACAGAAATTTTCTTGTATCCTGGTTACACCTTTCATATGTGTAATGGCTTAATCACAAACTATCATTTACCTAATTCAACACTTATCTTACTTATAGCAGCATTCATAGGTGAAGACTGGAGAAAAGTCTACAAGCAAGCCTTAGAAAATGACTACAAGTTCCTTTCATACGGAGATAGTTCTTTGTTATTGCCGTGATAGGTGTGTGGTAAACCTTACTACATCTTCACCACACGTATAACCTGTCTTTTCCCTTCATGTTCTATATGGCAAAAATACATTCCACTTGGCCAATTCGAAACGGGAATTGATTCTGTCTCAGATAATGTGGCAAGATTGTTATACATCACTTTGCCTTCTAATGATAGAATATTAATGCGAGAACCAATTGGTAGCTTATTCAATGTAATGGTTTGATAAACTGGATTCTGAACTAATTCTACCACATCAATTTCTTTGTCACTTGTCGAAGAAACCACGTCTATAAATGTGCTTAGTAATGTCTCACACCCATTTTGGTCAATGACAGTTAATCTATATTGGCTAGAAGGGAAATTTATTAAATCTTCAAAATTGCTAACAACCACACCGTTTTCAGTCCATATGAATTCATAAGGTTCCACACCTCCTGTGACACTAACATCTATGGAGCCATCACTTTGCCCTGGTGTCTCACTTTGCATATCAATAACTGTAATTATTAATTCCTCAGGTTCTGTAATTTCAACACTGAAATCTGCAGTACATCCATTAAAGTCTTCTATGAAATACTCGTAATTACCAGCTATTAAATCACAAAATGGGTCGCCAGCAATGTTGAATGGTGCAGTTCCTCCTATAATACCAAACTCAACACAGCCTTCATTTCCTCCAAAACATGGAATATTCGTTTGCTCATATACGGCAAATGGTTGAGAATAAACAACGGTGAAAACACATATTTCAAAATCTGTTTGATTTCCTGATTCATCTTCTATAGAATATGAGCCACAGACTTCCTCCGTTTCTTCTAATTCAATTTCTAAAACAAAGCTCTCGATTTCTATAGTAGAACAATTGTCTACGGCAAAAACATTACTTGCATCGAATACAATAGTGGTGTCTGCAAATCCGCAAAATTCTAAAAATGAGATATTAGTGTTTACCTCAACTATTGGTGCTAATTCATCTCTGACCACTACATCAACTAGAAAGGTGTCTAGGATTTCATCGCGATTAAAAAATAATACTTCTACTTCAATGGTATCATTAAGATTTGAACAATCAGCAATTACGGAATCCATAACTACAAATAGACTGTCTTCACAAGTTCCTAATAAATTTGCAGGAATATCTGGAAACCCAGAAAATATTCCATTTTGATTCAATGAAACTGTACCTGTTTCAAAACTTGCTGTAGGAGCTGGAGGAATTTCTTTTTCTACAAAAAATGTATCTGTTGTAATACAACCTCTGCTATTTGTAATGATAACTGAAATCTCACCTTCTTCATCTATTTCATTTGCTATGGATCCAGTTTCTCCATTTGACCAAATAATATCAAATGGTGCAAATCCCCAATCAATATTTAAACCGATAAGAGCGAATGGATTATCACATGAAATAGTACTCATACTATCAACTTCTATCATAGCAGGAACGAATGGGTCTATAACAAAGCTAAGAGTGTCTTCACAGTTAGAGTCATCACTTATAGTAATCTCATAAGCCCCAGTTGCAAGAGAATCAACCATACTCGTAGTATCTCCCGTTGACCATTCAAACTTTGGGTTCAAACCCAAAGGAATATTAGTAGAAAGTTGTACAGAAGCTAAGTCTCCTGCGCAAAAAATGGAATCAATTATAAGCTCAGAAACAATATTACACTCCAATAATTCTAAAGTGATAGAATCTATCACTGAACATGAGAGTGAATCTATAACAGTTAAAAAGTATTGACCTGCAGATAGATTGCTTATCATATTTGTAGAATCACCGGTAGACCATTCAAAATTAAAAGGTGGATTACCGTTTATTACATTTGCACTAATCTCGCCTGAGGTAGGATTAGATTGTGAAGGCAAAATACTATCGAAATTTATCTCTAAAGTAGGTGGATTTATTAAAGTGAATGTTGCCGAATCAATACACATCGCTGAGGTAATGGTAACAGAGTATTCTCCAGCTTCCAAATTGGTTATGGTATTCGTGCTATCTCCTGTATTCCAAATGTATTCTAATGCGCTTGTATCAAAACTAAATGATGCCATCAGACTTATCATTCCATTTATATCATCCGTGCAAGTAGGATCTGTTAGTACTAAACTATCAATATTTAATTCACATGTAGTTTCAATTGTAATAGATTCAGTTATAGTACAAATTCCATCCGATATCATAACTTGGAACGTACCTATAGTATCTACTATAATAGATGGTGTTGTTTCATTTGTTTCTACCCAGAGGTAAGTGTAGTTATTTGTTGCACCACCACTTACATCTGTGCTAATCTCAAAAGGACCTGACCCTTGAACACTTAGTGAGGCTTGTAAGCCATTATTTAAGTTGTAGAAAAAGTCATCTGTTGCTGTACAGCCATTTTCATCAGTTACGGTGACGTTGTATATAATACTTGGAAAAGCGGTTATAATTTCAGTAGAATCACCTGAATCCCAATTAAATATGTTTAATGGATTGGATGGAACGGTTAAGGCTCTTATATCCATGGAATCATTACAAGAAGATCCTAGTTCATCTATAGAAACAATGATACTGTTCCCTTCTTCTAAAACAAAACTAGTGTCAATTGAACAATTAGCGTCATCAGTAAGGGTCAATGTATAAATTCCTGCAACTAAGTTAGAGATAGAGGTAGTTGTATCACCAGTAGACCATTCATAAGATATGTTGCCAGTCCCACCAATAACATCTGGAACAGAAATGGAGCCATTGCTATCTCCTTCGCAAAGCACAATTCCTATGGATACTGTGCTTTCAACTATTGTAATTGCCTCAGGTGATGAGAGTTCAAAACTTACGACTTCCACATTATTGTCACTATCCATAACAGTTACTTCGTTTATCCCAGCACTTAACATGGAAGCAATATTTCCTTCTTCACCGCTTATCCAACTAAAGGAATAGGGTGGGACTCCACCAGAAACTTGTGCTTCAGCAGATCCGTCATCACTATCTGAACATGAAGGAGGAGTTATATTGATTATGTCAACAATAAGATTTTGCATGGGCACCTCAATGATACCGCTCAATTGTTGCTGAACAAATAGATCATTTGAATTACCTGAACCATTTGCAATTACACCAACACCATAGAAATCTATTTGATCACCATCTGATAAATCTGATGGTGCAGTCCAATCAACAGTATATACTACCGTTCCATTTGTGAAGTTATCTGCAGGATTATGCTCTGCATATGTTCTTATACCACTTACTGTGACGGTTGTATTTGAAGAGGGATTTGAAAATGAGCCGACTGTCTCTATTTGATCTGGTCCAACATTTGTAATTTGGAAACCTCCTCTGATAGCTAAATTGACATCATCAGTTAAGGTGATGGTCAAAGGGTAGGTTTGTCCAGGGATAATATTAGCATCTAATCCAGTTATGTCTATACTTCCTGCAAAATTTGGGTTATTAGGTGTATGACATCCTGATGCACAGGTGCTTTCTCCTGGCGCTCCAGTTCTTCCATTAGGGGGATTTGAAGAAAAGGAATAATACAAGAATAAGGAAGCAAGTAGTAACAGACTTACATAGGATTTCTTCATTACACGAGAATATCTGAATTTATCATTATATACTTAATCGGCTTTATACAATATAGACACCTTATAGACGAAATATATTCAGGTTTAAGGACAATTTAAATGTTAAAGTCACAAAATATCGGACATATATAGCTTTACTTAGGCTTTATACTTTCTATTTCATAGTCAGATTTCTCTTTTTTTCTTTCAGATTGATCGAAAAGACTATCAACAAAAGCTTTCTTATTAAATATTTGAAGTTGGTTAATTCCTTCTCCCACTCCAATAAATCGAATAGGAATTTTGAATTGATCGCTGATGCCTATTGCAACTCCTCCTTTAGCAGTTCCATCTAGTTTTGTTAGAGCTAAAGCTGTAACATCAGTTGCTTCACTAAATGCAGTTGCTTGTTCTATGGCATTTTGACCAGTTGTAGCATCAAGCACTAGTAAAACTTCATGAGGAGCACCTTCCATTTGTTTTCCTACAGAATTACGAATCTTAGTTAGCTCTCTCATTAATCCTGTCTTGGTGTGTAATCTACCTGCTGTATCAATGATAGCTACATCAATACCAAAATTCTTTGCGTACTGAGTTGTCTCATATGCAACTGCTGCAGGGTCAGTATTCATGCCTTTACTCACAAAATGAGTATCAGCTTTATCTGCCCATATTTTAAGTTGATCTACTGCTGCAGCTCGATACGTGTCACCTGCTCCTAATACAACAGTTTTACCTTGTTTTCTAATAGCATTAGCAACTTTACCTATGGTAGTTGTTTTACCAACACCATTTACTCCAACTACAAGAATGACGTGAGGTATTTCGTGATTTGGTGGAAGATAATCATCGTAATCTTCATTGTTGTTTTCACTTAAGAGTTCAACTATCTCATCTTTAAGAATCGCGTTAAGTTCTGTAGTACTTATGTACTTATCTTTTGCGACTCTTGCTTCTATTCTTTCTATTATTTTCACAGTGGTGTCAAGACCAACATCAGAAGAGATTAATATATGCTCTAGCTCATCAAGGACTTCTTCATCAACAGTTGCTTTACCGGCAACAGCTCTTGAAAGCTTACCGAAAATATTACTTTTTGTTTTCTCTAAACCCGCATCGAGGTCTTCCTTCTTATCCTTTGTGAAAAAATTATTAAAAAATCCCATCTATTAATTTT
>CAZSKA010000113.1:0-11705 GCA_964607315.1 uncultured Saprospiraceae bacterium
ACTAAGAATATCCATTAATTGACTTATCATTTCTGATGTCAAATCTTTATGTGTTACAAAACGCATTGTTTCACCACTTATAGGTTTTGCGAGGATATTATTTTCATTTAATTTAGCTATAAACTCTTCAGATGAGATTCCATTTAGATCAAATACTATGATGTTAGTGTGTACAGGAGCCACACTTTTGACATAGGATTGATTCTCTAATAAAGCGCCAATTTTCTTTGCTCTATCATTATCAACCTTTAGTCTTTCAACATTATTTTTCAAAGCAAATAGTCCTCCAGCAGCAATTATTCCTGCTTGACGCATTCCACCTCCAAATACTTTTCTGAATTTCCTTGCTTTTTTGATAAAAGCTCTTTTTCCAATTAATAAAGAGCCAACTGGTGCACCTAGTCCTTTAGATAAACATATACTTATACTATCAAAGTATTTACCTATATCTTGTGTTGATTCACCAGTCTCGACTAACACATTAAATAGACGAGCACCATCTAAATGTAATGCTAAGTCTTTTTTTCTGGTTAGTTCATAAATGGGTTTTATTTCATCTAAGGTATAATAGGATCCACCTGCTTTATTGCAAGAATTTTCTAAAACAACTAAGCGAGTATTTGGCAACCAATCAAAATCAGGTCTTATAGCAGCTTCTATTTGAGATGAGGTTAATTTTCCATGTGTCCCGTTTAGCAAACTAACTCCTACTCTACTGTGATATGCATAACCGCCGGTTTCGTATTGATAAACATGACTAGTATAATCGCATATTATATCATCAAGAGCATCTGTATGGCATTTGATAGCGAGTTGATTTGTCATAGTTCCAGAAGGGCAGAATAAAGCAGCTTCCATACCAAACATATTTGCCGCGTATTCTTGAAGTTCATTGACAGTAGGATCTTCATTGAAAACATCATCACCCACAGGCGCAGATGCAATGAAAGCTCTCATTTTATCACATGGTTTAGTAACAGTGTCGGAAACAAGATTTATAACACTCATGTCTAGTCTAGGATTGTCCTGAATCAATACCATTTCTATTATTCAACTCATCACGAATTTTAGCTGCTTTTTCGTAATCTTCGTTCGCTAAAACTTTAGCAAGGAGTTTTTCTAAATTTTCTATGCTCATATTCTCAATAGAAGCGTCCTCTATTTTCTTCGACTTCTGTTTTTTACGAATCGTCTGAGATTGTTGAGCAGCTTCTTGTTCATCTAGTACAACACCGGCTTGTTCCATGATGAATTCATACGTATATATAGGGCATTCAAAACGAACAGCCATTGCAATAGCATCGCTAGTCCTGGAATCAATTTCAATAGTTTCACCATCTTTTACACAGACCATTCTCGCATAGAAAATCCCATCCAAAAGATTATTGATAATTATTTCCTGCAATGTCACATTGAAGGCATCTAGCGTATTTCTGAACAAATCATGTGTCAAAGGTCTATTGGGAGCCATTTTTTCCATCGCCACTGCAATAGCTTGAGCTTCAAAACCACCGATAATTATTGGTAATCTTCTATTGCCTAATGACTCTCCTAACACAACCGCATAATTATGAGAATTTGTCACACTATGCGACAATGCAACTATATCTAATTCTACTTTCTTCATCTAAAATTCTTACAGATATTTTATTTCACTAAATGGGCATTCAATTTCACAAAACTGGTACCCTCCAATATTAAACACAAAAATCTGTAAATGTTTAAGTTTTGTAATATTCCTAGTGATGACCTTCTTTATTTTTTAAATAAAATTGAAGAATCTACACTTCCGATAGTAAATATATAAAAATTAATAATGAATGGTATTTAAAAAAAAACTGCATTTTTAAAATCGAATGTTTAAAAATGCAGTTTTATAATTTTTCTAGTTGTTGCTCAATGTTTTAAAGCGTTTTTTTTAAGTTAACTTGCTAATACTTTTTTGAAAGCTTCATTTAATTTAGGAACAGCGTCAAAAAGATCAGCGACAATTCCATAATCAGCTGCTTTAAAGAAAGGAGCTTCTGCATCTTTATTAATTACAACTATAACCTTACTATTATTGACTCCTGCGAGATGTTGAATTGCACCACTAATTCCAATAGCTATGTAAAGGTTTGGTCGAATAGCAACCCCTGTTTGACCAACATGTTCATGATGTGGTCTCCAATCTGCATCGGCTACTGGTCTTGAACAAGCAGTTGTTGCACCCATTGTCTGAGCCAACTCTTCTATTATCCCCCAATTTTCAGGGCCTTTCATCCCTCTACCAGCGCTCACCACTAATTCCGCTTCAGGTAATGGAATTTCTCCATCTACTGTTTTTGTTTCTAAAATTGTAACTGATGGACTTTCTAAAGAAATATCAGAAGCAACTATTTCACTTTTTGCATCTGTTAGCTCGGGAGGAACGGTATTACCTATAACAGTTATTACCTTATTTTCAGAATTAACTTTATAATCAGCCAATGCTTTTCCACTAAACAATGATCTTCTCAAGACAAAATCACCTCCGTCTTGAGGCAAACTATTTACTGCTGTTACCAATCCAGCGTTCATCCTTACAGCCAATCTACCTGCTACAGATTTACCTTGCGAGGAATGTGCTGCTATTACTACTTTTGCACCAATTGATTCTGCTAAACCACTAATAGCTGCAGCAAATTGCTTACTATCAAATGGAACAACTTCAGAAGAACCAATTTGATATATTTTATCTGCACCATAAGATGCTAACTCATCAATATTACTAATAGATCCTATGGTCACAGCTGACATAGAAACACCTAATTTATTGGCTAATTTCCTACTATAAGTAAGCGCTTCAAAACTTGCTTTCTTGCATGCGCCTTTTAAATTTTCTGCAAATACTAAAACAGACATATATTTTGATTTAAATCTTTTCTTAAATTACTTTTTCCTCGTCTCTCAATATCTTCACCAACTCCTCTAAATTTTCCATATCAAATAGCTTCACACCTGTCTTTGAAGGCGGTGTTTCATAATGAACTATCTCTACATGCTGAGCTGCTTCCACAGCTTCTAAAACTGCCACAGGTTTTCTTTTTGACATCATTATTGATTTCATATTAGGAATCCTCTGCTCTGCCATACCTTTAGCTGCAGATACACAAAAAGATCCAGCAACTTCAACAACCTGCACTCCCCCTTCTATATCCCTTTCTATCTTGCAAGTGTCTCCATTTTTCTCTAGTTTAGACGCAAATGATATAAATGGCACATCTAACATTTCACTAACCATACTCCCTACTTCCGCCCCATTATAATCAATCGTTTCTTTACCAAAAAAGATGATATCCTGTGGATTTTCTTTACAGTAATTTGCAATTTGAGTAGCTACATAAAGTGAATCATTTGGTTGAGCATCTACCCTAACCGCCTTGTCTCCTCCTATAGAAAGAGCCTTTCTAATAATTATATCAGAACTAGAATCGCCTACATGAAATACAGTAACTTCCCCTCCATTTTGCTCTTTTAATTCGACAGCTCTAACAAGAGCATACCATTCATCATATGGGTTCATTATATAATTAACTCCATCTGAATCAAATGATTTTCCACCATCACTAAATTTAATCTTAGCAGTAGTTTCAGGAGTTTTACTGATACAAACTAATAAATTCATTTATTTAACTTTTATTTCTCAATATTTTGCAAATATACTTTTTAGAACTCATAAAATTCAATTTAGTTTAAAAAATTGACCCCAAGTCAATAAAATGAAAAGCAACCCTTAAACATTTACTGTCATATTACATTTAGAAATTATAAAATATTGGAGTGATGATTAAGAAATTATTTATTTTACTTATTGCAACCTGTCCTTTTTGGGCTCAAGCCCAAACTAATTCAATAGAATTAGATTTTGAAAATTTAGAGACTTATTCTGGTGATCTTTATGTTGCCATTTATGATAAATCAGAAGATTTTCTAGATTCGAAAAATATTTTTATTAATAGAATTGTAGATGTAGAAAAACAAACTTTCCCTATGGTTTTTACTGAAGTTCCTGAAGGAAAATACTGTGTATCAGTCTACCATGATAAAAATGAAAATGGTAAACTTGATTTTAATTTTATAGGAATGCCACAAGAGAATTATGGATTTTCTAAGAATGTATTTCATAGATTCTGGCCTCCAAGTTTTGAAGAATGTGCCTTCTACCTAGATAGTGATAAAAATTTCGTGATAAATCTAAACCGTTAATATCAGCTTATTAAAAAGATTAATCATATCTTTATATATATGAGACATCTACTTTATTTTTTTATTCTTTTTATATGTTCATGTTCGACAACAAGATTTGTTGAACCTCTAGACAAAGGTGACCTTGCTGTAGGCATAAATGCAGGTGGACCTTTACTAGTCTTCAGTGGATCAAGTATCCCTTTACCTCTTTCAGGAGTATATGCGGGCTATGGCTTAAAAGACAACTTAACAGTCTATGGAAGTTTACATACAACTTCACTTATTTTTCAGACTTTACAGTTAGAGGCTGGAGTTAGGAGTAATTTATACAAAGGAGAAAAATTAATCCCATCCGTAAGTGGTGGACTCGCTTTAAATGGTATTGTAGATTTTAGAGCTTTTAATTCAAGAATTTACCCAGAATTATCTATAAATCCATATTGGAATTACGGAAGATGGCAAACATATATAGGCGCTCAAGCGTGGTTAGATTTCTATGAAGGAGGTACGCCCAACAATCCTAACAATTTCTTTGTCCCATCATTAAGTTTAGGTCAATCTGTAGATTTAGGAAAATGGAATTTAGCTTTTGAATACAAAAGACTAGGATTTAATATAGATACTGATTTTTCAGTAGTCCGTTATATAACTCCAGGTAATATAGGAGCTCAAGGCTTATATATTTCTGCACACCGATTGTTTGGATATAATAAAAAGAAAGAAATTGAATAAAAGCATAATTTTAATCCTCTGTATATTTTCATTAAGTTCTTGTTTAGACTTAAGTGCTAACTTATTCAATCCAAGACAGGTAGACGAATATCTATATGATGATTTTGAGACAGATTTAAAAATCAGTAGTGAATTTGATATTTTACCAGGAGAGATAAATGAATTCAGTGTAACAAGCACATATGATGGTTTAGAAGAAACAATTTTTGCTGCATATATTGGTGACTTAAGTACTATTGCTGAAGATACTGTCATTCTGTATTGTCATGGGAATGCGCTTCACATGGATATTTATCATGAGCGTGTAAAAATGCTTTATAACGTAAATGGCAAAAGTAGATATGGCATATTAAATTATGATTATAGGGGTTTTGGCAAATCTACAGGTGTAACAACGGTAGAAAGCTTAAAGGCTGATACTGAAGCTGTAATTCAGTGGTTAATGGAACAAGGAGTACAAGAAGATCGATTTTTCATCTATGGATTTTCACTCGGATCTATTCCTGCCATTCATGCTTGCCATACAAATCAAGGTATGATTCCTCAGAAATTATTTTTAGAGGCGCCTATAGGAAGTATAGATGCGATGGCTGAAGATGGAAGTGGACTTTCTCTACCCGGAAGCTTCTTCGCTGAAGCTGATGTGGATAATATAGAGGACATCAAGCTTGTAAATCAAGATTTTTATTATATTCATGGAATAGCTGATGATTTTTTAGCTTTGGAAACACATGGACGTCCTATGTATAATAATTATCAGGGGAATTTCATTCAGGGTGTGGAAGTTGAAGGAGGAAATCATGGTGATACACCTTTCATTTTAGGGGCAGCAGAATACATCAAAACAATAGAAGATTTTATAAATAGATAATAATGAGGAAAAAGCATATTGAAGAAATGCTTAAAGATTCGCCAAAAGACAGCTTTCTGCATTTCGCTTTGGCTAAAGAACTTGAGAAAGAAAAAAATCTAGAAGAAGCAGTTAATGAATATGAGTGGATTGTTGATAATGACCCTGAATATGTTGGTGTATATTACCATCTGGCACATTTAGCAATTGATTTAGAAAAAGACACAACTTATATAGAAAAAGTATTCAATGAAGGCATTACCATAGCACAAAGTCAAAATGATTTACATGCTAAAGCCGAACTGCAGAATGCCAAACTTAACTGGGAAATTTCTTAAACTTTTTGGGCTTAAAGCCCAAAGCTATTCTATAAAAAGTCCTTGATAAACACGAACTGCTGGACCTTTCAAAAAGACATTTTCATAAATATTTTCCTTTTTCTCAAAGCTTACTTCTAATTCGCCTCCTTTGGTTTTCACTTGGACAGAATGAACACCTAACTTTAGATTTTCCTTTTCAGCATATGAAATCACTGAAGCTACAACTCCAGTGCCACAAGAATATGTTTCGTCTTCTACTCCTCTTTCATAAGTCAAAACATGTAATGCATTCTCTTTGAATTCAACAAAATTTACATTAATTCCATTGTCATGAAAACGAGGAGAATAACGTATTGCACTACCCTCAGTCCTAACATTCTTATCTGAAGTACTACAAAACTGAACATAATGTGGGCTTCCAGTATCAAGTATATAATCTCCTTCAGATTGATCTATTCGCTCTACATTTTGCATTTTCAAACTCACCCATCCGTTACTGGCATCATAACTGGAATAATAGACATCATTTCCAAATAAAAACCTGGTACGTTCAAAAACTAAAGATCTATGGACGGCAGCTAAAGTAATACATCTTCCTCCATTACCACACATAGAAGAGGGATTGCCATCCGAGTTATAATATAACATCTCGAAGTCAATCCCTTCTCTATCAGTTTTCAAAATTAACATTAAACCATCAGCTCCAATACCAGTCCTTCTATCACACATTCTTTTAATTAAATCATTATTATTCGTATTAAAAGAAGGTGTTGATTCTTCATTTATTATAATGAAGTCATTTGCTGTGCCATGATATTTTGTAAAACCTATTTTTATCATTTATTGTACAAATAGAAACTGGGTTTCTATATCTTGATTTGAAATAAATTCAATTGCATATTGCCCAGGTTGAAGATCCGCAGAGTGAATACTAACTGTAGTTTCTTGCATTACTTCTTTAATTAATCTTCCTTCAAGGTTATAAATTCTAAATTTCAACATATCTCTTTCTCCTATATGAACATTGAAGTCACTTCCAGTAGCAACAACGTTAGGAAAAATTTTAACATCATCCAATTCTGGAACACTAACAGTTGTTACATCTGTATCAGAATACTCACCATTTTCATCAAAAAGTCTTAATTTGTAGTATAAAATTGTATTTGTTAAGTCTTTATCTTCATGAAAGAAAAGTGTATTATTAGGAGTTCCATCTTCTATTGGGTGAAAATCTTTACCATTATCGCTTTTTAATAATTCATATGCAGCATAAGAACTTATTCCATCCCACTTAACTTCCACATATTTATCAACATACTCAGCAGATAATTCAACTTCATAAGCACTTAGAACAGTTGCTCCACTTTCTCCTATAATTAATTTCCCCATATAAGTCATTGCTTCGAATTGATCAAATGTTACTGTACCATTGTCTGTTACTGTAAACGCATCAGGAGAATCTGCAGAAGCTCCCCATCCAAATTCCCACCAATTAGGAACCATATAGGCATCGAAATTATTTGGTTGAGCAAGAATATTTGAATTACCAATATTTGAAATTTCTACATTTTTAGGAGCTGAAATTCCTTGATTTGCACCAAAGTTATTAAACACCCAATATCCATTACTCACATTGTCAACTGGCGGTAATGTTAACCCAGGAATTTCATTTAGCTTACTTATTGCTACTGGCCCCTGAGGCAAAATATCACCTGGATCAAAAGTAAGGGAAACTCCAGAACAAGGGAAATCATAAGTTCCAGCTTCATAGATATCTACTATCTCCGCACATCCTCCAGATACTGGAGCAAGAGAACCTGTTCTTGCAGCATTGTTTATAATGATAGCATGTGAATTTCCTTTTCTATCTGTAATACGTCCAGAGTTATTGTTCATCTGAAAGTAAGAAAACAAATTAGCCTCATTTGCCTCACTAGTAAGATTCATATTTTGTTGAATTTCTTCAGGGCTAAGTTCTACATCATAAAATTTAACTTCATCAATTAAACCTGTGAAGTAGTTAGAGACAGCGAATTCATCTGTTCCAATATGGAAAAAGCTATTAAAATCCACAGCAGAAATTGATCTACTAAAGAATTGACTTTGACCATCAACATAAAGTGTAATTCCATCCGGTGCAACTGTCATTGCAATGTGTGCCCATCTATTAAATGGCACTGATAAAGTACTATTTGCAGAAGAATTAAGTTCATCCCATTGTCCCACTAGGAAACCTTGACTGTTAATGAACATACCTGTTCCATCTGTACCATCTCTATGTGTTACAACACCTCCATTATTAAATATTGGACCATTTCTTTTCACCCAAGCTGTTATCGTAATCTCGCTATATTCTTTATCAAATGGTGTCACTTTTGCATATGCTGAATTTCCAGTTGTAAGACTATTTCCAACTATTGGCTCTATTGAACAACCATCTTGCACTTCTATAAAATCAAGTGATTCGTAAACAAAGTTTCCATTTGACCCAAATATCTCTAGTTTCACTGGGTAAATTCCAGGTGTAGAATAAGTTACTTTAGGAAATATTTCATTTGAAGTTGGTTGATCTGCACCCGTAAAAGTCCAAGTTCTTGTATAAGAATCATTCACTGGACTTCTATCCATGAAATAAAATGTATCTCTTAAGCAATCAGAAAAAGTTTGACTTACCATTGGAACAGCCATTCCTCCTGTCATTGGTAGATCCATTTCAAACAATCCTCTTTGAGTTGCATTCAGTAATTTACCTGATGTGTAATGAGGTACTAACTTTGTAGAAAATGTGTAAAGTGGTAAGTTATTTGCTAGCATATTCCAATTAGATCCATCTTTCGAATAAACTGATCTTCTTGTACCAATATATATAACATCATTTGTTCCATGGTGGTGTGCTATATTTGTTGGATATTCCCCATCTAAATCTGAAGAAGTGATGTTTTGCCAAGTTGCACCTGCATCTGAAGAAAAGAAAACAGAATTTCCATCCAAGTTTACTCCTGCTGTAGTAGGTGTTGTTCTTATTGCCCAAATGTTCATTGGCGAACTAGTTCCTACTGCAATGTCAAATGTCACCCACGTATTTTCATTATTATAAAGACTTGTTGGAATTGTAACATCAACCCATGAAATTCCTCCATTCAAAGATCTTTTAATCTTCTTTTCCGCTCCATAGCTTGGATAGTGAACAACATAAATCAATTCTGGATTAATTGGACTAATTTCAATAGAAGTAACCAACCCAGTTCCAAAATTTTCTACCTCTTCGAAAGTTACTCCATCATCTGTTGTTCTGTATAATCTCGAACCTTGTCCTAAGTAAAATGTAGAATAATCAAAAGGATGAAAAACAATTTCACTGCTTTCTCCATAAATTAGACTTGAATTTGGTTTTCTTAATAGATTTTCATTTTTAGGAGAAATGAATCTGTCACCTGATAAAGTTCTTTTTCCAGAGTGGTCATAAATAACAGAAGAATTACCATCATTTACATACGATCTTTGATTATCTCCACTTCTAGTTGATGCCCATCCGTTTACAAAGTTATCGCATTCTTTCAGCATTGTTCCATTATGGTATGTTCCACCTACCATAACATGTTGATTGTAGAAAGAAACATCAAATCCTCTAAAGTCAGTTCCATGTAATCCATTCATTCTTTTAATAAATGATTGTGCATTATCTGTAGATCTGAAAATTCCTCCATCACTTGCTACCCAAATAGCACCATTAATATATTTTATATCGTGTATATCTGCATGTACATATGTTTGAGTCATGTTTGAATAAACATAATCTGAAAGGCATTGCATACTGTTACCTCCATCATTTGAGCTCCAAAGGTTAATTCCTCCGGTGATGATTTCATCTATGTTATTTGGATTAGCAGCAATTGCAAGGTCGTAATAATATTGTCCTCCATTTTGAGTTCCTGCACAATTCCATTCCATGATATTAGGGTTGGAAGAAGATGCTGGACCACCTTCTGAATCGCCACAACATCTTCTAACCCAATTACTACCCATATTGGTACTTTTATAAACACCTACTAGTCCATCTCCTCCATTCATTTTACCAACTGCCAAGGCATAAACAGCATCTGGCTCATCAATGGAAACTGCTAAGACTGTTCTCTTTTGTTCTTCAACTGATGATGGTTGAGGATAACCGTTATCATATTTTGTAAATGTATCTCCGCCATCTTCACTTCTGAAGAAATCTGTATTATTACCTGAAGCAACTACAGCATATATTATTTGATGATTTGTTGGATGAATTTCTATTTCTGTAACAATTCCGCTTAAATTCTTTGTGAATGTCTCTCCATTATCTGAACTCTTAAAGAACCCTTTATTTGTAGCCAGATAAATTTCATTATGTATGTTATAGTTTGTTAGTATTTCATATGCTAAAAAGTTTAATGGCAATGCACTGCCACCAGTTTCATACCATGAAGTCCCACCATTTATTGACTTATAAAAAGTATTTGCTCCTTGACAATACATTTCAATAGGATTGTATGGCTTAAATGCCACAGCATAAACATTTCTGATAGGATAATCATGTGTAGTAGATGTCCAGTTTAGTCCATTGTCAGTAGATTTCCAAACACCTGCAGTAGCTGTACCTGCTAAGATATTTGTTTCGTTTCCTAAGCAAAAACTAAGTGTATTTACATGTGCCGAACCTGGCGTATTACCTGAAACTGCAGCACCTAAATCTATATCTGTAGGTCCTATTGCAGTCCATTGACCTGTAGATTTTACTTGAGCGGCATCTCTTCTATTTACATATGCAATTTCTCTTTTTTCTAGAACTTCCGCAGATGCATTGAAATCATAATTAATTCTTGAATGCGTTCTTGCAAGTCTTTTAAAATACTGTGTGTGTTGATTTTTCACAAATGTATTGGTTTCATAATATTCATCATACAATTCTTTAATTGTAGATATTGCATCAGGATTTGAATACATTTCCTGTGCCCATTTTGGTAATTCTGATTGGATTTCTGAAGGAGCAGAAAAATTAAAATCTTCGAGCGTGTTAACGTTTTTTAATGTCTGGATATTTTGTCCAAATACAAGCGTAGTTAATAATAAAATGAAATTGAAAGTAATTAATAACTTTTTCATATCAGAAGGTTTAGCGATGCCATACCTGTCCCATTAGCTTACAAACTGTAGTGTAAACTTGAAATGAAACTTAAAATAATTCGACTATTTTGCATAGATATCCAGCCCTAGCATATACTAAGTTCTGTTGCAAATTCTAATCGGGTAATGCACCAAATTTTAAAATATAATATAACTGGCAGCACGGACAGAAAATGTCAGTTAATAGCATGACAAGTAGGTTGTCACCTTGATCTATAACAAAAACTTTTTCTTGCAAAGACTTAACTGTATTACATACAAATGTCCTGCGGCCTAAACCAAACTGTTTTTAAATTAATCTTTTAGGGTTGATTGCCGACCAAAGCCTACAATCTAAAATTTTGGAAAATTGGTTAAATTTCTAATAACTATAATATTAATGTAACAATTATAAGACGAGAGATAAAATCAATACCCACATTTTTGGGCAACCATTTTTA
>CAZSKA010000114.1:0-11575 GCA_964607315.1 uncultured Saprospiraceae bacterium
GGATATATAAGTTGTTGTCATTTTTATTAAAACGAATAAAAATAAGTTCTTTTTATTTATGTGTATTTAAACGATATGCTTACTTTTGCGCTTGATTTTTCCAATTTATATTGAATTAGAAAAAAAATACAATAACTTACATTTATAATGGCAAAAAGAAAAGTAGAGAAAAAAAGTGAAGAAACGATAATAGATATCGTTGAAACTAAAAACAACTTAACTGATTTTGTTGAAAATAATAGAAATATAGTTTTTGGTATTGTAGGACTTATTGTTCTATTAGTGGCAGGATACTTTATCTATAAATATGCAATCTTAGGCCCAAGAGAAGCTAGTGCTGTAGAAGCAATCTCTAAAGCTCAAGAACAATTTGCTCAAGATTCTTTTGCTTTAGCATTGGAAAATCCAGGTGCAGGATTTGAAGGATTTCTTGATATCATAGATAATTATGGTGGAACTCCTACAGCTAATACGGCTAGGTATTATGCCGGTGTTAGTTATTTGAACCTTGGTAGATATGAAGATGCTGTGGAATATTTGGAGAAAGTAAAAGGTAAAGGAGATGTAATGCCTGTAATGAAGAACGGAACTTTAGGTGATGCATATTCTGAATTAGGTCAATTTGATAAAGCATTAAGTTATTACAAGAAAGCTGCAAATGCAGAGGACAATAGTTTCTTTTCTCCATATTATATGAAGAAGTTAGCATTACTAGAAATGAAAAATGGTAATACTGATGCTGCTCAGAAAATATTTGCAGATATCAAAAATAAATATCCAGGCTCGCAAATAGCTGGAGAAGTTGAGAAATTTTTGATCAACTAATTCAAGAAAAAATAAAACTTTTAAATAAGCATTATTGTATCATCAATAATGCTTATTTTTTTGCATCTAAACTAAAGTATATACTATGGCAAGTTCAATACAAAATTTATCATCAGCATTAACAGAGAAAGTTCCATCAGCACAGGGTCTAAAATTTGGGATTGTACGATCAGAATGGAATACAGAAATCACAAGTTCTCTTCAACAAGCATGTTTTGATTATCTAGTTGAAAATGGCGCAAATAAAGATGACATAAAATGTATCGACGTTCCTGGTTCTTATGAATTACCTATGGGTGCAAAAATTCTATTAGGTACAGAAAAGTATGATGCGATAATCTGTGTAGGATGTGTAATAAAAGGAGAAACAAAACATGACGAATATATTTCTAATGCAGTGGCTAATGCAATAGCTCAACTTGGAATATTGTCAAGCACACCTGTCATTTTTGGGGTTTTAACCCCCAATAATATGGAACAAGCACAAGACCGGTCCGGCGGAAAACACGGAAATAAAGGAGTGGAAGCAGCAGCAACTGCAATTAAGATGGCTGTCCTAAAAAAAGAGAATAAAAATATTAAGAAGTCAATTGGATTCTAAAACCTTTGGGCGTAAGCCCGCAAAATAAAATCTTCATATTAAAAAACTAAGCTAATATCTTAGCTTGGATTTCTACAGCATTAAAATGGCTTAAATCTCATACGCTGTCCCTTAGCATCAGAAATGAATTCACCATTTTTGTATACAACATTACCATTCACAATAGTTTGTTCTATTTTATGCTTGAATTTTGTTCCTTCTAAAGGAGACCAACCACATTTGTATAAGATGTTGTCCTTATTCACAGTGAAAGGTTTATTAGGATCGATTAAAACTAGATCCGCAGCATAGGATTCTCTGATAAAACCTCTATTTACCACATGAAAACACTTAGCTGGCGCATGACACATTTTTTCAACTATTTTTTCTAAGCTAATCAATCCTCTATCATAGAAATCTAACATCAAATTCAATGAATGCTGAACTAATGGAAGGCCACTGGGAGCAGAAGTGTATGGATTGTTTTTTTCATCCATAGTATGTGGTGCGTGATCGGTTGCAATAATATCAAGGGTGTCATTTAACAAGGCTGGTAATAATGCTTCCTGATTTTCGATTGATTTAATTGCCGGATTACACTTTACTTTTGTTCCTAATTTATCATAGTAAGTTGAATTAAAATAGAGGTGGTGTACGCAAACCTCAGATGTAATTCTCTTATTTTCTATTGGTCCAGTTTCAAATAGTTCAAGTTCTTTGGCCGTTGAAATATGCAGAATGTGCAAACGAGAATTATGTTTTCTAGCTAATTCAACTGCCATAGAAGAAGATAAGTAACAAGCTTCAACATCTCTTATTATGGGGTGATACTTTATAGGAATGTTGTCTCCATATTTTTCAACATATTCTGCTGTATTTCTTCTGATAGTTTCTTCGTCCTCACAATGTGTAGCAATCAGCATAGGAGATTTAGAAAAGATGTTTTCTAAGGTCGTACGATTGTCGACTAACATATTTCCAGTGCTACTTCCCATAAAAATTTTCACTCCACAAACTTCTTCATGGTTTGTTTTTAAAACTTCTTCAATATTATCATTGCCTGCTCCCATGAAGAATGAATAATTAGCCGGACTACATTTAGCTGCAATGTCATATTTATCTTGCAATAATTCTTGAGTAAGGGCATTCGGTTTAGTATTCGGCATTTCCATGAAGGAAGTTGTTCCACCTGCAATTGCCGCGTGTGATTCAGTTTTTATATTTGCTTTATGAGTTAGACCAGGTTCTCTAAAATGTACTTGATCGTCTATTATTCCAGGAATTAACCATTTCCCTTCACCATTGATTTCAGTACCAGTTTCATTAATTTGACTAGCTATTTTCTCTATTCTTCCATCTTTTATGGACACATCTCCATGAATGGATTTCCCTTCATTAATTATTCTAACGTTTTTAATAATATTTCTACTCATAACTCAGCTTAATTTAGAATCAAATTTATTGCTTTTGTTTATATGATGTGCTTTTTAAATAGAAGTTTTCACTTTAAAAATTGATATTTGTGGCTTTAAAGTACAAATCGAATTTCGTAAACATGAAAGTAGGAGTTTTAGGTGGTGGGCAATTAGGCAGAATGATGTTTCAGGAAACAGTTGGCTTAGATCTTGATTTACATTTTTTAGATCGAAGTAGACATTTCCCTGTAGGAAAAGTGGCACATAATTTTGTGGAAGGTGACTTTACCAATTATGATGATGTGATGGAGTTTGGTAAGGATAAAGATGTATTGACTATAGAAATAGAAAAAGTCAATGTAGAAGCTTTGGAACAGTTACAAGAGATGGGTAAGAAAATCCATCCAACACCGAGTGCTTTACGAATTATTCAAGATAAAGGTCTTCAGAAGAAATTCTATTCAGATAATAAGTTGCCAACTTCAGATTACACATTATATAAGTCAAAGGAAGAGCTTATCACAGCTGTTAAGAATGAGGAAGTGAAAATTCCATTTGTACAAAAGTCAAGAAAAGATGGATATGATGGTAAAGGTGTAGCTGTCATTCGCAATAAAGTGGATCTAGATTTACTTTTACCGGGACCTTGTTTGGTAGAAGATTTAGTCGACATAAAAAAGGAGCTAGCTGTAATTGCATGTAGGAATGAAAATAATCAGATAGTTAGTTATGATGTGGTAGAAATGGTATTCGATCAAGAAGCGAATCTTGTCAAATTTTTATTTTCTCCAGCTAGTGTTTCCGAGAAGGTTGGAAAAACATGTAAAATGTTGGCAGAGCAATTGATTGAGAAATTTGATATATGTGGATTACTAGCTGTTGAATTTTTTCTTACTAACAAGGATGAAATATTAATTAATGAAGTTGCTCCAAGACCTCATAATAGTGGACATCATACTTTAAATGCATCTATATGTAGCCAATTTGAAAATCATATCCGCGGAGTTGTTGGTTTTCCGTTAGGTTCAACAGGTATGTACAAATATGGAGCGATGGTAAATATATTAGGAGAAGATGGGTTTACTGGCAAAGCAAAGTATTTAGGATTAGAGGATGTTTTGAATTTGAGTGATGTGCATGTCCATATGTATGGTAAAGAAATAACAAAACCAAAGCGAAAAATGGGACATGTGAATGTATTAGGTGAAAGTAGAAAAGAAATAGAAGATAAAATAAATAAGATCAATAGTTTTTTTAAAGTAATAGCATGAGTTTAGTAAGTGTAATAATGGGGTCTAATTCTGACTATCCAGTTATGAAAGCAGCAACAGAGATGTTAGCTTATTTCGATATTAGTTATGATGTTCATGTAGTGAGTGCTCATAGAACCCCTGAAAAAATGTTTGATTTTGCGAAAGAAGCGCGCTCCAATGGAACTAAAGTAATTATAGCTGGAGCTGGTGGTGCAGCTCATCTTCCAGGTATGACTGCAAGTATTACCACTTTACCTGTAATAGGTGTTCCTATCAAAAGCAGTAATTCAATTGATGGTTGGGATTCTGTTTTATCCATATTACAGATGCCAGGAGGGATTCCAGTTGCTACTGTAGCATTAAATGGTGCAAAGAATGCAGGTATTCTTGCAGCTAGTATGATAGGTGCTTTTGATGATCAAGTTGCTGATAAGTTAGAGAACTATAAACAAGAACTGAAAGAGATGGTAGCAGAAAAAGAGCAAAAGTTGAAGGATTCGCTTTAAGCTGAATTATGCTTTAAAATGTTGAATGAATGGAAATTCAACATTTCTTTTGTAGCGCAGATTAAGAAATAAAAAAGACCTAATGAAAATTCATTAAGTCTTTTATTTTTAAATCGTGTTCCTAGTATTAATTTCTATTAATACAATTTAGCTCTTCAAAGGCTTGAGTCATTCTAACAACAAAGCTTTGTTCAGCAACTCTTAACCATTTTCTTGGGTCGTAGAATTTCTTGTTAGGAGAATCATCACCTGTAGGATTACCAATTTGCGCTTGTAGATAATCTTTGTTTTTAGCTTCATATCCTCTTATTCCATTCCAAAATGCCCATTGTAAATCTGTGTCAATATTCATTTTAACCGCACCATACTTTATTGCTTCAGTGATTTCTTCAGGAGAAGATCCAGAACCACCATGAAACACAAAATTGATAGGATTGTCAGAAGTGTTGAATTTCTCTTTTACAAAATCTTGAGAATTCTTAAGAATGATTGGTCTAAGTTCAACATTTCCTGGTTTATAAACACCATGAACATTTCCAAAAGCAGCAGCAACAGTAAATCGATGACTGATTGCATTTAGTTTCTCATAAGCATAAGCCACCTCTTCAGGTTGGGTGTATAATTTTGAACTATCAACATCAGTGTTGTCAACTCCATCTTCTTCACCACCCGTTACACCTAATTCAATTTCCAATGTCATTCCTATTTTCTCCATACGCTCAAGGAATTCACTGCAAACTTCTATATTTTCTTCTATTGGCTCTTCACTTAAATCCAACATATGCGATGAATAAAGGCTTCTACCTGTTACTTTGTAATGATTTTCGCTAGCTGTTACTAAACCGTCAATCCAAGGCAATAATTTCTTAGCACAATGGTCTGTGTGCAGAATAACTGAAACACCATAATGCTCTGCCATGGTATTTACATGATGAGCGGCACTAATAGATCCTGCAATCGCTGCAACTTGATTTTCATTAGAGATTGATTTTCCAGCATAAAATTGAGCACCTCCATTTGAAAGCTGAACAATAACTGGAGAATTTACTTTTTTAGCAGTTTCTAAAACAGCATTTAGCGAATTTGTTCCTACAATATTAGCAGCAGGTAATGCAAAGTTGTTTTCATTAGCATAATTAAGTAAATCAGTTACCTCTTCTCCAACTAAGACACCTTTTTTAAAATTAGACATATTATGTGATTTTATATTATTCCTTTTTCAACTAAGAATCTTTCTGCATCAAGAGCAGCCATACAACCAGTACCTGCAGCAGTTACAGCTTGTCGGTAAACATTGTCTTGAGCATCACCACTAGCAAAAATTCCTTCCATGTTTGTTTTGGTCGAATCAGGTTGAGTTATCAAATAGCCTGAATCATCCATGTCAAGCATACCCTTGAATATATCTGTGTTTGGTTTATGTCCAATTGCCACGAAGAATGCTTCTGCATTTATTACTCTTTCGTCACCTGTTTTTGTGTCGACTACTTTTGCACCTGTTACGGAGTCGTCGCCTAATATTTCTACAGTTGAAGTATTCCAGTGTACTTGGATGTTTTCAGATTTAAAAACTCTTTCTTGCATTATTTTAGAAGCACGCATTTCATCTCTTCTTATAAGTAAGTGCACTTTAGGACAAAGTTTAGCTAAGTAAGACGCTTCTTCGGCAGCAGTGTCACCACCACCTACAACAATTACTTCTTTTCCTTTAAAGAAGAAACCATCACATACAGCACAAGCAGAAACTCCTTTATTCATTAACTTCTGTTCGGACTCTAAACCTAGCCACTTAGCACTTGCTCCAGTAGCTATTATCACCGTGTCAGCTGTCATCTCTACCCCATTTTCAGTTTTTATCTTTTTTACTCCACCTTCTTCTCTAACTTCTGTAACTATATCATAATGGATTTTAGTCCCGAATCTCTCCGCTTGTTTTCTAAAATCATCCATCATCTGTGGTCCCATGATACCATCAGGATATCCAGGATAATTTTCAACATCAGTTGTAATCATTAATTGACCTCCAGGTTCTTGTCCTGTAAACATAACGGGATCCATAGCTGCTCTCGCTGCATAAATTGCTGCTGTGTATCCAGCAGGTCCACTACCTATTATTAAACATTTTACGTGTTCCAATTCTTGTTGTTTTAATTTGTTGCAAATGTAACATAAATATGTATTAAAAAAAGATTAATACATACTTCATTCTCGATTTAAACGGTTAAGTAATCAAAGAGATTTATGACAAGTTTTAATATGTTGTAATTGTCTTTAATTTTACTATTTTGACTTGAATTCTAATTTACATATATTTATATATTGAATTAATTTACTTGAAAATTTGTTAACATATTGTGATATTAAGTATACCATTCATATTATTAGGAACAAGCCTTGTGGCTTGGCAGCTCTGGAGTAATTCTAGTTTCGCTAAAGTATTAAGAACATTTACTCAGATTTTTGTTCTGTTTTCTGTTCTTTCTGCAGGATTTCAATTTATTACACAAAGTTTATCCTGGGGTACTTTTTCTACATCTTTAATGCTAATTGGTGGTTCTGCATTTATTGCAAGATTTATTGATGGTAAATTTAAAAAGAAAGTACTTTTTCTTTTTAGTACTACAGTTATTCAAACCCTATTTTTAGGAGCTTCATTTTTTACATTACCACCAATTGAAATAAAGGAAGAAGTTTCTATTCCTGAATATCTTGTGCAAGTTGAACATGAAAGCAGGTCTGAGTTTATAGCTTTTGCTACAAGTCAAGATAGAATAGAAATAAAAGGTCAGTTTAACCCAATTGATAAAAACGAAACTGTACTTGATGATTATTTTGTGGTAGATGTTTTGGGTTCGAACCCAAAGAAAATAGGTGCAGTCTTGGAAAATTTACCATATGTAAAGTATATAGAAAATAACGAAGAAGTGTATACGCCAGCATTTGAAAGTCCTCTTTCTGCTGAGAATAGCGAACAATTTATTTTTGAAGATCCTCTTAATAATCAGCAATGGTCTTTAATTAATACAGAAATGAAACAGTTTTATGAAGTTGCTAAGAATATTGAGTCAAAGAAAACCGTGAAACTATTTATTTTAGATACGGGTGTAGATGGTAAACATGAAGATTTAAAAGAAGTATTCAAGTCGAATGGAAGGTTGAATGATAGAGATAAGAGAGGACATGGGACTCATTGTGCTGGAATCGCAGCAGCAGTTACCGGCAATAATATAGGAATTAGTTCATTTAATTTCGATGGTAGAATTGAGATTTACTCAGAAAAAGTATTGTCAGATTTTGGTGGTGGTACTCAGGATGGGATTATTAATGGGATGATTAGAGCTGTAGATAAAGGTGCGGATGTTATTTCAATGTCTTTAGGAGGTAGATCTTCAGATAGTAAACAAAAAGCTTATAATGCAGCTGTGAAATATGCAAATAGAAGAGGATGTATTGTAGTTGTCGCAGCAGGAAATTCGAAAGATAAAGCCACAAAATATTCACCTGCAAATTCAAAAGGAGTGATTACAGTTGCTGCATCTGATTTTCAAAATGAGTTAGCAAGCTTTTCTAATACATTGGAAGGAATAAAATATGGTGTTTATGCACCCGGAGTAAATATATTGTCTACATATCCAGACAACAAATACGAATCATTAAGTGGAACAAGTATGGCTACACCTTTCGTTGCAGGTTTAGTCGCTTTAATGAAATCTATTAAACCAGAGTTGCAAACAGAGGAAGCACACGACATATTGAATGCAAGTATTCAAGAAAACAGTGGCGTTCCTATTGTTAAACCTAAAACAGCATTGGAAAAGTTAATTGAGAAAAATTAACGATACATTACTTGATTTACAGCGGCAATTACTTTAGTAGGATTTGGTAAATAAGCATCTACTAATGTTGGTGCATAAGGTAAACTAGTGTCAGCACTGTTAACTCTTACAACAGGAGCATCTAAATAGTCAAATGCATATTTCTGAATTTCGTATGTAATTTCAGCTGAAACACCAGAGAAAGGCCAGCTTTCATCCACGACAACTAAACGATTTGTCTTCCTTACAGAATCAACAATTGTTTGATAATCTAAAGGACGTATTGTTCTTAAATCTATTACTTCTGCCGAAATACCATCTTTTGCTAATTCATCAGCAGCAGTTTTCGCCACTTCTATCATTTTATTAAAAGATACGATAGTTACATCAGAGCCTTCTCTTCTCACAGCAGCCTTTCCTATAGGAACTAAAATTTCTCCTTCTGGAACTTCACCTTTGAATCCGTACATGATTTCAGATTCCATTACACAAACTGGATCTTCATCTCTAATAGCAGATTTCAAAAGACCTTTTGCATCAGCTGGATCAATACATGAAATAACTTTTAGTCCTGGTGTATTTGCCATCCACGCTTCAAAAGTCTGTGAGTGTTGTTGAGCTAATTGACCAGCAGAACCAGATGGTCCTCTGAAAACGATAGGACAATGAAATTCGCCAGCTGATTGTGAAACTGTCTTCGCAGCATTGTTAACAATCTGATCAAAAGCAAGAACTGCAAAATTCCAAGTCATAAATTCAACAATTGGCCGTAAGCCATTCATTGCAGCTCCCACACCAATCCCAGCAAAACCTAATTCTGTTATAGGCGTATCAATAACTCTTTTTGCACCGAATTCATCCAACATGCCTTTACTTACTTTGTAAGCTCCGTTATATTCTGCTACTTCTTCTCCCATTAAGAAGACGTTTTCATCTCTTCTCATTTCTTCTTTCATTGCCTCATTTAAGGCATCACGTAGATTTAAAATTCTGCTCATGCTTTTATTTTTGTCGAACGCAAAAGTAGGAAAAAAGATTAATTCCTAATAGATATTTTGGGTTCAACCCAAAAATGAAAAATGAAAAATTATTCGTTCTTGTAAATTACTCCTTGATAACATACCTTTTTAGTTTAGTCTATATGTAAATCTAGCTCCCAAACTATGGAGTCTATTGTTCTGAGAAGCGTCTCTAGTCATAAAATTAGATAGATCATATCTAAATAAAAAACCAGCAGATAACCTATTGTTTATATTGTAATCTATAGATTGAATAAATGCAAATCTTATATGATTATTTAAAAAATCTGAATTCGAACTATCTGCACTAAAAAAATTATTACTTCGGTTTGAATCAACTAATTGTTGATCTTGAAGTGTCTCTCGAATTAATAAAGAATTATTTAAACCCATAGAAAATTTAAATCTGCTATACGTATATGCTACTTGAATCGGCAGATTTATTTGTTGAATGCTGGAAAGTACAAAAGAGCTGTTTACTACTGTGGTTTCTTCTAGATCAATTTCTCCATCTTGATTTTCTTGGTTACTTATACTTGCGAAAACAGATCTTTCTGTTCTGTATAAGTTTAAATTTTCATAGTTTAAACCTAATCTAATACTCCATGATGATTGATTTTTTCTATATTCACTCATTACACCAGCATAAATAGAAAATGTTCTAAAATCAGTCAAGTAATAAGATCCTATATCTAAGTTAAGATGAAAATTTCCAGTATTCATCTTATTTGTATTAATGTCAGGTTTTGATAATTCTGATGTTATAACAAGACGATCATTCAAAATATTTGCTGATATTTCAGTGCTGATTATTGATTTATTTAAGACATCTTCATTGGAATTGATAATGGAATTTGTTTTGTCATTTATACCAGAATTAAATTCAAGCTCTGTAGCAATCGTCGATATTTCGTTATTGTTATTGGAAAGAATGTTTTTTGCAGAATTAATATTTTCTACAAATAAAGGAGTTTTATCATTAATATGATTAGATGTATTTTGACTTGAAATAGACGAATTATTTACAATTCTTTCATGAGCTGAAGGCGTATTGATTTGATTGTTAGGGTTTAAGGTACTTGTCGTTTTAGTTTTAGTAGAAGTGTTTATTACATTTTGTTCGTTTAGGGAAGAATTAAGCTCATCAACAGAAATGTCAGATTTTGAAATTTGAGATTCACTATTTAAAGCTATTTCCTCATTTTGACTATTACTGATATTCACCTGTGCAGGCCTAGCAATTGTTTTATCAGAATTACTTGAGAAGGTTACGAAGTAAACACCTATTCCAATAAAAAGTAAGAGTGGCAGTAATACATACCATTTCCTTAAGAAGAAAACGCCTTTCTTTTCTGGTAATTCATCGTCTAAAAGCATTTGCATTTGCTTCCATGCTTTATCTTCGAATAATTTATCATCCAACATTACTCAATATTTTATCTTCTCTATTTTTGAGAATATTTTTTAATTTCTTTCTAGCTTCAAATAAGTGCCATTTTGAAGTGCCGTCTGAAAAACCTAGGTTTTCACCTATTTCTTTGTGAGTGTAACCTTCAATAGCGTATTTTTTGAATACTGTTTTTGTCGTTTCAGGAAGTAATTCTATAATATCTAAAAGATCAGAATAATAGAGGTCAACAATAGCTTCTGAATTCTGTGATTGCTCAGGGATATCGAAATTAGTAACTTTTGTATATCGATTATCTTTTCTAAAATAATCGCTTAAGGCATTAAAGGCTGTTCTTCTAACCCAACCTTCGAAAGAACCTTTTGCCTCGTATTTCGAAATTCCTTTGAATATTTTTAAAAAGCTATCATTAATGATTGAAATCAGTTTATCTTCATCTTGTGTATACCTAAGGCAAAGTGATTTCACTAGCGCAAAATACTTTCGATAAAGCATTTCTTGTGCTTTACGATTGTTTTTTTGACAGCCTTTAATCAATTCTTTTTCAGACATACTTTAATAAAGATTCTTATAGTAAAGATACTACCTGAATATCAATCTATTATCTAAAATTAATAGAAATATAGTTCTACTCATCTATACAGACGAGAACAAAAAAGAAAGGGTTGGTAATTTTTTAAATATTAATTTTCGTAGACGTTATTTTCAGGATTGATATCAGCTAACTTCATTGAAGGATTAACATCTATTGATT
>CAZSKA010000115.1:0-11525 GCA_964607315.1 uncultured Saprospiraceae bacterium
ATACATACTATCGCCGTTATTGATGTCATTATATTTAACTGTAAATCAAACACCACAAACAAGATAACGATCATACTTAATGGCACCAGATTTACAAACAAGCCAATTATTGATTGTAAAAAGGATCTCGTTAATAGTAGAAAAATGAAAAACAAAAAGATAGAAGAACTTATTAATGACTTCATTAATGAACTTGCAACTTCCTGATTAACATATTCGTACATCAACTCAGAACTAGATTTCTTTAATGAAATATTAGGAGGTACTTTATCGAGAATATCATTTATTTTATCTTCTGCATTCACTAAGTCCTTTGGTGTGGCTGTCTTTAATTGTATACGTTGGATTTTTCCATTCGATGATTCATACTTTGACTTGAACGAAGGCAAGGACGACAGATTAACTGGAATGAAAATCGGTGTAAAAACAACTGAATTTGTTGTCATATCCAAAATAGTTTTCACCTCTTCTATTTCTTCAAAATCTGTATTCAGTTGTTTAACTGTATTGACAGTTGTAATTGAGTCTGGCCCTTGAAGAATGATGTTCAAATCAGATTGAATATAATAATCTGTAGTTAATCTATCGAATGCACTTTTTGCATCTGTATTCTCCGGAACAAATAGATCAAAATTATTTTTGAAACCTAAGTATGGTAGTAAAGCCATAGAGATAAAAAGAACTGGTATCAAAAGAATTGCAAACAGTTTCTTTCTATTAATAAAAAATGCTGCAAATCTGCTAAATGGATGTTCCCCTATTTTTCTATATGGCGCAAATTGCATCACAAAAGGAGTTATGCAAAAACTTACTATAAAGTTTAAAAGGATTGTTACTCCACATACCCAACCTAATGTATAAACACTAATTGTAGTTGTAAACATCAAGGTAAAAAAGGCAAATGCAGTTGTAATAGTGGTCAAAAAAGAAGGAAGTAAATACTTTCTGTATAGCCTCTTTAATTTCTCTTCTGGTGTTCCTTCTTTCATGGAAAAATATCCTGTCAAAAGGTGAACTGCATTTGCAGCTGATAATACAACCACAACAGGCAATACCATTATCCCAACAAATGTCAAGGCAAAATTTGTAAACATATATACAAACACACCTATTATCATGCTTATCCCAACAATTCCCAATAAATATGCAGTAGCAAAAATGCTTCGATATGAAAAGTACATTATCAAGGCAAAACATATTAATAAAAGTCCTAATATGTATCCTAAGTCATTTTCTAATGTTACATTCATTGCATCTTCCAAAAGCAATAATCCCGTAAAATGTACTTCGTAATTTTCAAAATTCGGTACTGACTCCCATGCATCGTGTATCTTTTGCTTGACTATTGCCTGTTTATCCTTATCTACTCCCACGTCCATTAAAAAAGAACTAGAATCTAATGCTATTCCATCATTCAACAATTCTATCGTTGATAACTTCGCTAGAGCTCGTTTAACCAAAGTCTTATTTAATATTTCTTGCGTATACATTAACTTAGCAAGATCTGTCGGTGTTTTGATTTGTGCTTCTGGAAATCTCTGCACAATTTCTTTTTTAAAGATGTCTACATCAGAAATGACAGATCCCATATTTCCATCTTTCGGCTTTAAGATGATGTAAATACTTGATTTTGTATTGAATGTAGAATCTATATAAGCTGCATTGTCGACATACTCATTCTCTTGTATTCCTAAATTTTCAAAAGAAGAATCGAAACCTGGATGTTCTATTTTGAGAAACATTGCAACAATAGCAATAATACTTGCTATAAAATATAGCTTTCTATTATCGATAAGATGATCAATGATCACATTCATTATTACAATATTTATTTTGATGTTCTAAGCTATTCATTCTGTAGACATCTGAACACAGTATTTCATAACATGCTAAAAAAAACCGCAAATCTAAACAATATTTACCTTTTCCAACTTTAACCATATAATGATCTATTTGTTTCTTCTAAATTATTAAAATCATGCAAATTTCTCCTTTAGGTTTCCCTTGGAAAACAGAAGACCCTTTCCTTTTTTGTGTTCATCATTTGGATTTTTATCCAAAAGGAAACAGTGATTTAGAGCCTGCTTATGGTACCGATGGTAGAAACATTGGAAATGATTTTCAAGTAAAAGACGGTTGGAGGATGTATCATGGGCAGAAAATTCCAGGATTTCCATATCATCCGCACAAGGGATTCGAAACTATTTCTATTGTTGAACAAGGAATAATAGACCATTCTGATTCTTTAGGTGGAGCTGGACGATTTTCAGCTGGTGATACGCAATGGATGACTGCTGGAAAAGGCATACTACACAGCGAAATGTTCCCTATGCTCAACCAAACCGATGGAAATACGCTTGAATTATTCCAAATTTGGATCAACCTGCCTGCTAAGGATAAACTCGTAGAACCGCATTACAAGATGCTTTGGAATGAAAAGACACCTGTTCTTAATTATGATGAAGATAAGGTAAAAATCCAATTGATTGCTGGTAAAATAGAAGATCAAAAAGCGCAAGATCCTCCACCCTACTCTTGGGCCTCTCACACCAATAACGAAGTTCAAGTACTTATATTAACCCTGCAGCCAGGAGCAAAATTCAACTTTAGGCCTACAGCCCCAGAAATAAAAAGAAACCTCTACTTCTATTCAGGAAAGGAATTAACTATAAATGATAAAAATATCCCTTCATATCATAACATAAAACTAGAGGCAGCTGAATCCTATACACTCCATTCAAATGATGAATGTAAATTACTTTTTCTACAAGGAAAACCTATCAATGAACCTGTGGCTCAACATGGGCCTTTCGTAATGAATACAATGGAAGAAATTCAGGAAGCTTTTCAAGAATACAGACGAACTGGATTTGGCGGTTGGCCTTGGCCTTTACAGGAACAAGTTCATGGAAAAGAAAAACAAAGATTTGCTCTTCACAGTGATGGAAGACTAGAGGAATTAGATTTCTAATCTCCTTGATTAAGCATTTCAAATAGTTGTAAACCACCTTTATTCTTGGCGACTAATATATGCTCTTTTCCATTGATCCTAAGGACTTCCATATCCTTAACATCACCATTCAGCATTAGACCAGATTGTTCTATAGCTTGAAAACTGCCTTTCCCATCTCCTAATAAAGTATAGCCTTTAGAACCGTCAAATCGTACAGTTTCTACCTCAGCATCATATATATTACCAGCACCAATTAAGTCTGAATGTCCATCATTGTTAACATCAGCGATAATTGTCTTTAATGTAGGTCCATATTGTGCTTCCATCGGCAATTTTTGAAGATCGAAATTTCCACCACCTTTGTTTATCAAAATAATGGATTCAAAATTTGTAGCTGAATAATGTAAGGCTTCAGTTAACTTTTCTTTTCCATAGATATTTTGCAAATCTGCTTCCGCAAAACTTTTGAATGTAGGGAATTTCTCCTTTATAAATGGCATCTGCTGTGATGAACATTCTCTTCCTCTTACTGGTAAAAGCTTCCCATCTTTTGACTCTTTACTCAAGACGATATCTAAATTCCCCGTTCCATCAAAATCATCACAAAATACATGAAATGGTTTGTCCTCCTTAGCGCCAAATTTGTTATTCAGCCCAAGATTCCCAAGTACATAATCTTCTTTTCCATCTCCATTTACATCATGTGCATTAATGTGATACCACCATCCTACTCCTGATACATCTTCATTTCCTATTTTACTAAATTCATCATCTTTCTTTTCCAAAATCACCAATGACATCCATTCTCCAACTAACAATAAATCCTTGTCTCCATCCTGATCATAATCAGAAAACACAGCATCTGTCACTAGACCAATATCCTGCAAATCTTTTGCAATTTTATCGGTAACATCAGTGAATTTCCCTTTATTATTTTCTAAGATCATAGAAGATGCTGGCGTGGGATATTTACCCGGTACAATTCTTCCTCCAACGAACAAATCTAAATCTCCATCTCCATCAATATCTTCAGCAATCACAGCGTCTCCACTTTGTGATATAAGTGGAAGATTACTATTGGTTTTATTAAAATTCCCTTTACCATCATTTAGATAAAGTCTATCTTGGAATAAAGAACTTGATCTACTTTGTTCATTACCTCCACTTACTACATACAAATCCATATCTCCATCAGAATCTGCATCAAAAAACAATGCATTTATATCTTCGAATTGTTTCTCTTTTGCAAACAGATTAGTATTGCTCGGCGTAAACTTATTCCCTGATTCCTGAATAAGTAATTGACCAGTCATTCCTTCTGAACCTCCAAGATATATATCTACCAAGCCATCTCCATTTACATCGGCAGAAGCAAGTCCGGGACCTAAACTTGAATATTTGTATGGAAGCAAAATCTCTGATGAAAAATCATCATATTTATTCTCTTTATGCTTATAAGCCAATTGATAATCTTGAGGATTTAATTCAGCGAAGATTGCTTCTTGCTGCATTGATTTTGGGGAATTTTGTTCCGCGTCCTTGTACGAAAGCTTAATCGTTTTATTTGCTTTTACTTGATCTAAAACCTGGTATTTCCCATCTGGCCATATGATTTCCAGTTTATCAATTTTATCAGAATCTCCTACTCCAAAAACTATAGAATGTCCTATGCTTGATTGGAAACCTCTATTTAAAAAATGTTGATAATTTTGTTCTTGATCTCCTATTTTAACGTATACTTTTGCCCCTATTCCAAGAAGATTATTACTCGGACCTTCTAAATCAATTTTAATCGTATTTTTTGAACTGTTATTTTCATAAAGTGAAGCATAATCGTCTAAATTATTGACTACTAAATCTAGATCGCCATCATTATCTAAATCCCCATAAGCAGCTCCATTCGAATTAAGTTCTTGACCAAATCCCCATGCATCTGTCTTATTTTCAAATGATGTATTTCCTTTGTTTCTATAGATGTAATTCTTTAATTTCAATGAGGGTGCTAGTGCAAAAACTTCATCTAATGTCATTCTCCCTTCTGCACTCTTCTCACTTAATTTCTTCTTGTAATCATTATCCGTCATGTCCCTTTTAATACCATTTGTGATATACAAATCGCGCAAACCATCATTGTCGAAATCAGCAAATAATGGACTCCAACTCCAATCTGTTTTTGAAACCCCTGCTAAATGTGATATTTCACTGAAATTTCCTCCTCCTCTATTTAGTTGAAGCATATTAGCCATGTATTGATGATGATAACCAAAATCAACCATTGTATTAAATTGAGAAGTACTCATTCCTGGCATATTTTGCTTGGAACGCTTATGATCTTCTGACACCATATCTAAAACCATAAGATCTAGCATCCCATCATTGTTAATATCGGAAATATCGGACCCCATACTATAATATGAAATATGATCCATATAATTAAGTACTTCATCTGTAAACCCGCCATTTCTATTATTAATCCATAAATGATCTGGCTCTAAAAAGTCATTGCAAACATAGATATCCAAGAAGCCATCATCATTGAAATCATAGACGGATGCACTTAATCCCCACGCTTTATTAACAATACCAGCTTGCTGTGTAACATCAGTAAATTTTTGACCATCATTTCTATAGAGTCTATCTGTAAATTCAGGGATAATATTCGCTTGAACTTCTGCACTCATCACAATTGTATTCCCAAAATCAGCTCTGTGATTTACAAGGTACATATCTAAATCTCCATCATTGTCATAATCAAACCAATAAGCTTGAGTCGATAAGCCATAATCATTTAGTCCATAAGCTGCTGCTTGATCTACAAATTTATTAGACCCTTGATTTATGAATAATTTATTTTGACGATTAGTTGCTGTTTTTAATGAAGCTGATTTACATACATAAATATCGAGTAAGCCATCATTATTAATATCGATCATACTCGTTCCTGTCGACCAACCTTTGCTATCCTTAACTCCTGCAGCATCTGTAATATCTTCAAAAACCATATCTCCTTTGTTTAGATATAGTTTATTGCTACCTTGATTTGATGTAAAATATACATCTAGTAAGCCATCATTATTAATATCACCCAAAGAAACTCCACCACCATTATACATATAGAGATAACTTAGAAAATTAAAGTCCATAGTCTCTTTAACGTCATTTCTAAAATTCAACTTAGACTTATTAAGGGAAATATTGGAGAATAATGGACCAGAATAATTCTTATCTTTTTTCACCATATCAGTTTGACAGGAGAAGCATAAAAACAATAGTAATATATAGTAAATTGGTTTCCAGCTGATTTTTCTCATTTACTTCTTATTCAAGGGCTTATCAATAATCTTTGTAGGTATTTATTTGTATAATTTGAAGCTAAATTTCATGAAAATTTATAGAAAGAAAAAATCAAAGCACATTTCTTTTCTAATCCTTTGACTTAAAAACTACTATTCATATAATTATATACAACTACTTTTAATACTTTTGCGGCTCAACTTTTTTCTATGAGTAATAAAATAATCTACACAAAGACTGATGAGGCACCTTTTCTAGCCACACATTCATTTTTACCAATTGTTAAAGCCTTCACCGCTCATGCGAATATTGAGTTAGAACTTGCTGATATTTCCTTAGCAGGTAGAATTTTAGCAATTTTCCCTGACTATCTAACCGATAATCAAAAAACACCTAATGCTCTGCAACAGCTTGGAGATTTAACCCAAGACCCAGCGGCGAATATTATAAAATTACCTAACATTAGTGCTTCTATGCCTCAGCTAACACGTGCTATCGCTGAGCTACAATCACTAGGTTATGCTATTCCTGATTATCCGGAAAACCCAAGTTCTGACAAAGAAAAAGAGGTTCAAACGAGATATAACAGAGTTAAAGGATCTGCTGTAAACCCAGTATTAAGAGAAGGTAATTCGGACAGAAGAGCTCCTAAGCCGGTTAAGGCTTACGCCCAAAAGCACCCACATAGAATGGGTAAGTGGACAGCTGACTCTCAATCTCATGTTTCAACAATGAGCGCAGGAGATTTTCGTTCCAACGAATTATCTGTAACATTAGACGAGGCGTGTTCTGTAGATATAATCCATGTAAATTCCAAAGGAGTTTCAACAACTTTAAAAGCTGGCTTAAAGCTTGAAAAAGGAGAAATCATTGATGGAACTTACATGAGTAAAAACGCACTTTTAGCCTTTTTAAAAGAGCAGATTGAAGATGCAAAAAATAGAGATTTATTATTCTCTCTGCATATGAAAGCGACCATGATGAAAGTGAGTGATCCTATCATTTTTGGACATGCTGTTCGTGTGTTCTTTGCACCCGTATTTGAGAAATATGGCGAAGAACTAGCTCAAGCTGGTGTTGATGTAAACAATGGTTTCGGTGATTTAATAGAGACTTTGAATGAATTACCAGCTGATTTGAAAGCTGGTGTTGAGAAAGCTATTGAAGAGGCTTACGCCCAAAGACCAGACCTAGCGATGGTCAACAGTGATAAAGGAATCACTAATCTTCATGTCCCTAGTGATGTAATTATAGATGCTTCCATGCCGGCTATGATCCGTAATTCGGGACGTATGTGGGATAAGAATGGTGATACTAAAGATACAAAAGCAGTAATTCCAGATTCTTCTTATGCAGCAATTTATCAAGCAACTATTGATAATTGTAAGAAACATGGCGCTCTTGATCCATCTACTATGGGTAGTGTACCGAATGTAGGTCTAATGGCTAAGAAAGCTGAAGAATATGGTTCTCATGATAAAACTTTTGAAATTTCGGCTAATGGGACAGTTCGAATAGTTAAAGAAGATGGTACTGTCATAATGGAACATCCTGTTGAAACAGGTGACATTTGGAGAGCGTGTCAAACAAAAGATGCACCTGTTCAAGACTGGGTAAAACTAGCTGTGAATAGATCTAGATCAAGCAACACTCCTATTGTTTTCTGGTTAAACGAAAACAGAGCTCATGATAGAGAATTAATCAAAAAAGTAAACGTATACTTAAAAGATCATAATACGGATAATCTTGAAATCCATATCATGACTCCTGAAAAGGCTACTGAGTTTTCTTTGGATAGAATCAGAGAAGGTAAAGATACAATCAGCGTAACTGGTAATGTACTTAGAGATTATAATACGGATTTATTCCCTATTCTTGAAGTAGGAACTAGCGCTAAGATGCTTTCTATCGTACCTCTTATGAAAGGTGGTGGATTATTTGAAACTGGAGCAGGTGGGTCTGCACCTAAGCACGTCCAACAGTTTGTTGAAGAAAATCACTTAAGATGGGATTCACTCGGCGAATTTTTAGCTTTAGCAGTATCGCTAGATCACCTTGGTGAAAATTTCGACAATAGTAAAGCTAATGTTCTAGGTGCAGCACTTGATAAAGCGACAACTGAATTTTTACAAAATGACAGATCGCCTTCTAGAAAGGTAAATGAACCTGATAACAGAGCAAGCCATTTCTATCTTGCTCTATATTGGGCACAAGCCTTAGCTGAACAAAATGATGATACAGAATTAAAAACTCATTTTACTTCTGTTGCATCTGTAATGGCAGATAAAACAGATACCATTATCAAAGAATTAATCGATCCACAAGGTGTTGCTCTTGATATCAAAGGTTATTATAAACCTGATGAAGAAATTGTCGCTAAAGCGATGAGACCAAGTGCAACTTGGAATTCGATTGTAGATAGTATCTAAGCTATAACGAATAAAAATTTTAAAAAGCCAAATGTATTTTGATTAATGCATTTGGCTTTTTTTATTGATCTTTCAGTCCTTTGAAAATAAACTAGAGGTTATTTTAATAAACAGATTTTATATTTGCTTCAGAAAAACCAATTAATCACATCTATGTCCTATACATCATACGCTAGCTTTTTTATCTTTTTTTCATTTGTTTTCGTATTTCAGGCTTGTAGTTATAAAGAAGTCTATAATCTCAGATATACAGGAACAATTACTGAATTAGACTATTTGGAATTTAGTCCTAATGTACTACTTATTGATGAAAGAAATCAAATGTTCTACCATGACACCCTAAGCAAACAGAGGAATGAAATTATTGATTCTCTGCTTGTGGATAATAAACGTCTTAGAATAGGTAAGAAACTAGTAACAGATTTTGAATTCGAACAATCTAAGATTGCTGATGAATTAACAAACTTGGAACAGATGTACCAAGAAAAATTACGAGCTAATGAAACTACAATACCGCCTTTTATATCAAGTTTCATGAAACGTAAAAACTCAGAAGTTATGGCCATTACCATTGTTAATGGGTACGTAAGATCTGATGAACGAAATAAGGAACTAATAAGAAATGCAATCATAGTAAATATGATAACAATTCCCACCACTGGGATTGCTTTTATTCCATTGTCAATTAGTGATCCACATAGAGCATATTATAGATTAATAGTCTTTGATTCAAGATGTAATTGTGTTCGATATTACAGAAACTATCCAAAATTAAAACACTCTGTTTTAAATGATAAAAAATTAAGAGAACAGATTAATTACATGTATAGAAACATGTATCTTGCTATTGAAACTTTATAATCATGGGAAAAACATTATTTTATCTAGGAATCTTATTATTTTTTATCACATTCCAATCTTGCTTCAGTACAAATGAAGTATATAAAGATCTTCCAAAATTAGAAAAACATGATTTTTTGGAATTAGATCGAGTCCATTATTTAATTGACAGAAAATATAATTTTTATAAAAGTACTTTACCTGATTCATTGTTAAATAATCCTCTCAGTGATACTCTGATGAAAATCACTAGATCAAGAATAGACAGATTTTTGAAAATAGAAGATTCTACTTTAGTTAATGAGATTCAAATTGAACTTCTTAAATTAGAATCAATGTTTGAGCTACCAACTCGTTATCATAATTTAGAAATACCTCAACCGATAAAAGTTTATATGGATTCTTTAGATTCAGATTTTCTTGTCCTTGGTTGGCATTTTTCATGTAAAAAAGATATTAATGCCCAAGTTAAAGACGCTACTGAATCAATAATTTTAAGTTTAGTATCTATGGGTATGATCATACCAATAGAACAAATAAGATGGACAAATGTCAATCTTTATCTTTTTGATCGAAATAAAAATACTATTTCTTATTATAATCGTGGTAAATACTCTGAACGATTAAAAATCTCTGATAAAAGACTTAATAAAGATATTGTTCGTCTACTTAAAAAATTATACCTTATTGCTATCTAGTTTTTTTATATTTAGAAAAATCCAACTAACCACCTAATAATCAATTAATTAATTTCCACTCCATTTAATCAAGATGTAAGTATTTTGATAATTTACGTAAAAATAAGTTGTATAACTTAAAAATACGTTATATATTTGTTTTGTGCGTTGAAATATCCGCTCGAATTATATCGAATACTGAGAATATGAAAAGATTAACTAAAGCAGAAGAAGAAATAATGCAAATGATTTGGGAAGAAGGTCCTTGTACCGTAAGCCAAATCATTAATAAAATGAAAGAACCTCGACCTCCTCACAGCACCATTTCTTCTATCTTCAGAATACTAGAAAAGAAAGAATTCTTGAATCACAAAGCCTATGGAAGAACATACGAGTACTTTCCTATAGTTGATAAAAAGGATTACAGCAAATTTTCTTTAAAGAGCATTGTCTCTCAATATTTTGAGGGTTCCATGAATAATATGGTTTCCTTTTTGGTTGAAGAAAATGACTTAAGTCTGAAAGAACTAAGTCAAATGATTGATAAACTAGATTCTAACGAAACCAATTAAATCCACCATTATGATACATTATTTTTTAGAAGTTAGCCTTTGTTGGATTATCCTTATCAGCATTTACTTTTTATTCCTTAGAAAAGAAACATTCTTTCAAACGAATAGATGGTACCTCATTCATAGTCTCTGGTTAGGAATGCTGCTCCCTCTTTTAAAACAGATACCTTATCAATTCACTACTGATAATGTTGTTTACAGCAATACCATAGAATATATTAACTATAGCACCTTAACCATAGCCCAGTCTATAGAATCACCTACTTCTCAAGCGCTTTTTTGGAGTTGGCAATCTATATTAGTAAGTGTCTATCTTATAGGATTAGTTCTTGCCTTGACTCGCATGATCTTAGGTCTTTATAAAATTTACAAGCTATATAAGCCTGCTAAAAAACTTACTAAAGGGAATTACTACTTAATAGTTACAGACAAGTCACACTTGCCTTTTTCATTCTTCAACTATGTTTTCATTAATGAAAAATTCCTAGAAAAACCATACATAAGAACAATACTTGATCACGAATTAATTCATATCAAACACAAGCATACTTATGATATATTTTTCCTTCAGATAATCTCCGTATTGTTCTGGTGGAACCCTATCATCTATTTATATAAAAAAGCCATTAAAGAGACGCACGAGTATTTAGCAGATGCATACGCAAGTGTGGACTCTGACATAAAGAATTACGGCCAAATTCTTTTAGGGCAAAGCTCATCCGGAATTGAGCTTGCCCTTACTAATCAATTTTTTAATTCA
>CAZSKA010000116.1:0-11520 GCA_964607315.1 uncultured Saprospiraceae bacterium
CTATAGAAAGAAAGTAAAAAGAAATACTATTATTGATAGCACAGATAACATGTACTTTATTAATAGTGGTTCTGTAGTAGAAAATGAAGCTGAAAAAAATATCTTGATGAAAGAATTGAATCGTATGATTGATTCTTTGGAAGAAAATTTAAGAATTCCATTTGAAAAACATTATGCTGGATTTAAATACCAGGAGATTGCTGATGAATTAGATTTACCTCTAGGAACTGTAAAAAGTAGAATCTTCTTCGCTAGAAAAGCATTAAAAGGAATGATCCAAGCTCAGTACGGGGATATCGATATGTTCAAAGTAAGACTTGCTTCTTAGTATTGTATTGTAGACCTTTGCAAGCATGAGCGCAATAGCTGATGCAATACTAACGTGGCATAAAAATATTCATAGGGATTTACCGTGGAAGAATACGGTGAATCCCTATTTTATTTGGGTGTCTGAAATAATCCTACAACAAACCAGAGTAGAACAAGGAACCCCATATTATCTCCGGTTTATTGAAAAATTCCCCACGATCCAACATTTGGCGGAAGCCACGCAGGAAGAAGTCTATAAAATATGGGAAGGTCTAGGTTATTACTCGAGAGCCCGCAACATGCACTTTACTGCTAAACACATCCAGAATAACTTACAGGGAACTTTTCCTAGTTCTTATGACGAATTAATAAAATTAAAAGGAGTTGGGCCTTATACTGCTGCCGCTATTTCCAGTTTTGCTTTTGGAGAAGACAAAGCTGTCTTAGATGGCAACGTCTTTAGAGTATTGGCAAGACTTTATGCAGAATACGCACCTATAAATGAAGCAAAAAATAGAAAACTATTTCAAGGCTTAGTAGATAATCTTTTACCAAAAGAAAATTCAGCAGCTTTTAATCAGGCCATCATGGATTTTGGCGCAATCCTATGCAAACCAAAACAGCCTTTGTGTGAATCTTGTAATGTGAATGAATTATGTGCTGCCTATAGGAAAGGGACTGTTCAGGACCTACCTATCAAGAAAAAATCAGGTAAAAAGAGAGAGCGTTATTTATATTTTTTGGACTTACGTCCAAAGGTTGGGGTATTTCCAGTCTGGAAAAGGGAAGGGAAGGATATATGGGAAGGCCTTTATACTTTGCCTTTTTTAGAAAGTGAAAAAGAGCTTGATGTTATAGAAGACAAGCAATGGAGGGATAAATATGGTTTAAATTTTTTGGGTTTAACCCAAAAAGTTTGGGAAACTAAACATGTATTAAGTCATCAATTCTTACATTGTCGTTTTTACAGAGTAAGTGAAATAGATGTTGTTCAGGAGAAAAAACATTCCTATGGTAAGAATAATTTGAAGTGGATAAATGATGTAGATGAAGTCCCATGGCCAGTGGTGATTACAAAGTATTTCAAGCAATTAAAAAATAATAATCCACAATAAATTGACTATCAGGTTAAAAATTTTGGAATTCACGAAAATCTTAATCATTTTTGTATAAAATCTGTATATGATAAATAAAGTAATTTTAGTGGGAAACTTAGGAGCTGATCCTGAGGTAAGGCATTTAGAAACTTCAGTAGTTGCAAAATTGTCTGTTGCAACAAATGAAAACTATAAAGATAAATCTGGTGAATGGCAGAAAATTACAACATGGCATAATGTGGTAGTATGGCGTGCTCTAGCTGAAAATGTAGAGCGTAACTATAAAAAAGGTATGCAGGTGTATGTTGAAGGGAAGTTGACAAATAGAAAGTGGCAAGACAAAGATGGTAATGATCGTTATACAACAGAGGTTGTGGGGAATGTCTTGAGAATTTTAGGAAGTAGAGAGCAAAATGATATGCTAAGAGGTGGAACTTCTACTTCTGCGTCTATACCTGCCGAAGCTCCTACAAAACCTGCCCAAGAACATACGGATAATTTTACCGACAATACAGAAGACGATGATCTTCCGTTTTAAGTATCAAGAATTAATTGATACTATATTTTTAAACTAAACATCTGGAATTGGACCCTGAGCCCGCCCAACATTTATTTTATTTATTACAGTTCTTCTATTTAAACATAGGAATCACAGGATTGATTGTTTCTATAATCATTCTCCTCCTCTTATTGTTATGTTCTGCTTTAATTTCTGGTAGTGAAATTGCTTTCTTCTCGCTATCATCATCTAATATTGAAGACTTAAAAAACGATAAGAATAAATCATCTTCCTTCATTATCAAATTGCTAGACAATCCAGCGAAGTTATTAGCAACCATTCTGATTGTTAATAACTTAATCAATATTGCCATAGTCATATTGTCTACCTACATTCTTGGTGAATTATTGACTCCTGAAAGTTTGAATGGTATGAGTGTGTGGATTAGTGAAATGTTTGGCAATTCTATATCTGTAGATTGGGTAAAGAAAAGTATAGAATTCCTTATTACGGTGGTTGCTGTTACATTCTTACTCGTATTATTCGGTGAAGTAGCTCCTAAAATTTATGCTTCGTTCAATAACTTACAGTTTTCCAAATTCATGGCTAGACCTCTTAATGCATTGAACATTGTTTTTGGTTTTTTAAGTAATGGTCTGGTAAAATGGTCTGATGGTTTAGAGAGAAGACTAACGCGTGCACAGGGAAAAACAACAAGCAAGGAAGATATTGATCACGCAATAGAATTGACCGTTAATCAATATACCAACGAAGAACAAGAAGCTGATATCTTAAGAGGTATTATTAACTTTAGTGATTTGAATGTTAAACAAATCATGTGCCCGCGTACTGATATTGTTGGCTTTTCGAAAGATGAAGATTATCATACTATTTTGAAAATGATCCAAGAAAAAGGTTATTCTAGGATTCCTATTTACGAGGAAAGCCTTGATAAAATTACGGGATTATTATATGCTAAAGATTTGATTTCACATCTCTCCGAGAATAAAGATTTTAATTGGTGTGACTTGATTAGAGATAAACTCATCTTTGCTCCAGAAACAAAAAAGGTAAACGAATTACTTAAGGAATTCCAAACTGAACGTGTACATATGGCAATAGTAGTTGATGAATATGGTGGAGTTTCTGGATTAGTTACCTTAGAGGATGTGATGGAAGAGGTAATAGGAGAGATAAAGGATGAATTCGACGAAGATGAAGAGTTAGATTATGTAAAAATAGATGATAATAACTACATTTTTGAAGGTAAAACTAACTTGACAGATGTTAGTAGAGTAGCAGATATTGATGGCTCCATATTCGATCAAGCCAAAGGAGAATCCGAGAGCTTAGCAGGTATGATGCTGGAAATTTTGGGAGTAATCCCCAAAATAGATAAAGAAATAATGGTAGGAAATATTAAACTAAAAGTTGTTGCCGTTAATAAAAAGAGAATTGAAAAAATTACACTTACTAAACTAAATAAGTAATGCGAGGAATAATAGCTGGTTTAATAGTATGTTTTATCGCTGTATCGTGTAAAGATAATCAGGTTTATGTACCTAAGCCGAGAATGTACCCTAAGATTACTTATCCACAAGGTGAATTACAGACTTTTGACGAGTCGTATTGTAAAATGTCTTTTGAATATCCAACCTATGCAAAGGTAGAGCAAGATAAATACTTTTTTGATGAAGATCCTATTGATCCTTGCTGGTTCAATGTTCAATTTCCAGATTTAGCCGGGACTTTGTATTGTTCATATATTCCTATTGATAATAGAGCACATTACGATAAGTTGATAAATGATTCTTTTAGACTAGTGGAAGAGCATAATTCAAAAGCAAACTTTAGACAAGAGGAATATATACAGAATAAATATGGTGTAGGAGGTTTGTATTTTACATTAGGCGGTGAAGTGGCAACTAACATGCAATATGTGCTAACAGATACTACATCACATTTCTTCAGAGCAAGCCTCTACTTCGATAGTAAAGTACGCCCAGATAGTATCCGCCCAATCTTAGAATTCGTGAAATCAGATGTGGATAAGATGATAGAGAGTTTCAGATGGAATTAATCATTCCCGATTAAGCAATTAATAATTAATCATTCACTATCATGTCATCGAAAGCAATTAAGGTATTGTAACCTTTATCCTGGAAGTATTTCTTAGTTTTTGCTTCACTCTCTTCAGAACTAATCATCACAAAGTCACCACCCCAAGCACCTAAAGATTTAACACATCCCCAGAAATCTCCGAATCGCTCATCTTTTACAGTGGTTTTGTTGATGGTTTTAGAAACGATTTTCTCGTGCTCGCATAAGATATTTTGGAAATCTTCCAGTTTTTTAGTTCCTAAAATCTCGTCTGTCAGCTGAGTTAATTCCTTTGCAGTAGATTTCTTTGATTTTACTTTCTTAAAGTAATAGTCTAATGCTTCTTTACTTGATTGTTTCTCATTCAAATGAAGAAAATACAAGTTCTCTTTAAAAGAAGGATCAAAATCTACTTCTTCGAAATGTAAAGAATCACCTGTATATTCATATGTGATTGGCCCATCTGCTGCAGCACAAGCCACATCATAACCAGATCCATTAGAAACTTTAAAATGCAATAAGAAAGGATTTACATCAGCCCAAGCTGCTAACATATGTGTTAGAGTAGAAGACGATCCTAATCCCCAATCTCGTGGAAATTCTAAGTGAGTTTCTATTTTGAAGGCTTTCCAATTATTTAGGAATTCAGAATTAAGTCGAACTGCATTTCTAAGTAACTTTCTTAAGTTTTCAGAAACTTCTTCGTTATTAGTCTTAACGGGTGAGAAATCGTACAGTGAAATTTGAGATTCAAACCATAGGTTACCCTCGCTATCGTAGCTTTTCCATCCAAGGTCACTACCTCTTGCAGGCTTAATTGACATCTTTTGACCAAGCTTAGTTGGGAAGGCTAGTGACTTAGCTCCGTCGAGTACGAAGTATTCACTAGTAAGCATCAATTTTCCTCGAGCGTAGAAAGATTGTTTGATCTTAGATTTATTTAAAAATTAGTAAATCTTGTTTTGTTTTTTCGATGCGCCTATCTTCAAATAAATTTGAAGATAGATGTTGGGGGTAAATTTGCTAAGTGCGATTTACAATGCGTAAAAGTAGCATTATTATTTAAATATAGAATTATTCTATATATTAATTTTTTAAATATGATGTTAAAATTTAGAATTCTCTCTATATCTCCTTTGAGCAATACCCATTCTGCATTAAAATTTCGCTTATTTTAGGTTTTTTATAGTACTAGAATTAAGGAAAATTTCTTTGGGCTTGACCCAAAAATTAATAGAGAAAAAGACAATTATATAGAATAAACCATCCCACAATGAGGGATTCCATCTTCTAAATATCGTTCACCAGTTTCTTCAAAACCTAATTCTATATAGAATTTTAAAAGATAAACTTGAGCAGAGATTTTTATTTTCTCGCCTGGAAATAATTCTTGACACTTCTGAATTGAAAATGTCATCAGTCGCTTTCCTATACCTTTTCCTCTAACTGATTTATGATTTACTACTCTTCCTACGCTAACGTAATTTTCGTAAGAAACACCTTTAGGTACAAGCCTTGTATAGGCAATTAATGTATTTTTCTCATACATGAGAATATGATGCGATGCCTGATCTTTACCGTCAGCATCAAGATATGGACAATCCTGTTCTACAACGAATACATCCTGTCTTAGCTGAAGTAAATCGTATAATTGATTTGTAGTCAATTGCTCCCATGCAAGGCAAAGCTCTTCCATTCTTATTTATCTTTGTGAAGAACTACTATTAAGCCTCTGGTATACGCAATGGTATTTTTTGAACCTGTGATAGATTCCATGGAATGAAGTTCCCAGCCTTCCGGTGTATACCTAGTAAGTAAGGCTTCTAATTCGTTTTCAAGTGCAATCCCATCAGGGTAATAAGAATAAGTTTTTTCCGATATGTTTTTGAATAATTGCTTCGATTCAATATAGAATGTCTTATATAATTTCATTACTATAACTTAGTTTCGGTAAACTGAAAATCACCTTGGATGCCTAATCTTGTGCTGCCTTGATCAAGTAAATCTATAAACTTTGTACACTCTAAATCTTCACTGTAAAATATGTGATCATAAGGAATAGAAAGCACACTTTGAGAAATGTCTCTTCTGCTATTCATCAAGCCTGTTGTATTTCTAAAATCTCTGATTCTACTCGACCAATATACCATGTTAAAATCGCCTAAAACGACCTTTGAACCTTCGTTTTTAGAGATATGGTCAGCTGTCTTTGTTATGAATTGTTCCTGTGTGATATCCATAGCTGCATTAATAGAAGGAATGATTAAAGGATTAGAAAGTGTGATCACTTTATTTTCTTCTAATTCTATATGAGCTTCTAAAAATGGTGCTTGATCAATAACCACTGTATCTTTTGATATAATAGGAAACTTAGAATAAACACTCATACCAAAAAGATCAATCCGCACATTTTCCACTTGATAAGGGAATAATTCCGATATGGATGATTTAAGTACTTTTGCCCAGTCTGGTTTTACTTCTTGAAAACTAATGATATCAAGTTCGCTAGCTTTTATTTCATTGACGAATTCTTCGTATCCAGATTCTACACTACTCAAATTAATATGAGCAATAGAAAAATGTGCTGAATCATTAACTGTAGGCATTTGAAGAGCAGAATTACTTGCAGACTTAAGATAAATACATAAAAGTGCTGCACAAGCGAATTCGTTCAGCATCAACTTTGAGGAGTTAAGGATAAACCCAATTATACCTATGGAAAGAAGAACAAAAAGGACAATGACTGCAATTTCTTGTAATTTATTGAATCCTTGGATATTAACATCAGCCACTATAAATAGCGTAACTAACCATGATAAAATCATGACTCCATAAGAGAAATAGTTGCTGATATTTTTCGTCATTGTTAACTAGTTGTACAAAAGTAGGAAACTATTTGAAAGTTTATGAAATAGGAACAATAAATCCAGTTACTGAACAGATATTTTATCTCTATTTTTAGAAAAAATCAAGCAATTTAACATGCTTCTTATCATTTAGTGTTTCTCCACTTTCTCTAAAAGCTTTTAGGAAAACAATATAGTGACCTATAGGAGCTTTGCCTCCATCATCTAAAGTTCCATCCCAAACTACAATATCCATTTGGGCAGTTAATTGATTATTTACTACAGTTTTTATTTTCTGACCTTGAATGTTAAAAATCTCTATAGTGGTAAGAAAAGAGTTGTCTGGAAATTGTAATCGCATGATTAATTGATCCGTATCTCCATCTCCATTAGGGGAAAAAACTTCAGTTTCTAAATTTAGGATCTCATCTACACCTGCACTTCCATCTCGTGCATTCGCATTTTCATAACCCGGTGTTCCGAAATTCGTAGAAGCCACTCCACTGACAAAATTTTCAGGTAATGTTTCTAAATCTGTAAATATTCTCTCTAGCGAAACACCTTTTGGATTATCAATTAAACTAAGATGAAAATCTTCCGAATAATCAAAAGAATCCAGCACCGTTCCATCTGCTAAAAGCAAGCTGAAATTCCCTTCATCAAGATTAAATGAAGGTAAATTATTTTCTATTAAGTTAAAATCAACAGGCTCATAAGTTGAAATAGTCTGCGATATATCCTCTGAAATACATACTATTTCTCCAGGTTCCAGCAATATCTCTCCCTCCAAAACCGAAGTTTCTTGTTTATCAAGATTAGCAATCACCAAACCCTCTAGATTAAGTAATTTATCGGTCACACTAATGATTTCTATATAATCACTTCCTCCAGTTAACGGATTGAAAAGAACCTCATTAATCAAAATGTCACCTAAAGCCGGTGCTTCTGAAACACTAAATGTAAAGGACTCATTAGTCGAAATATTTTCATTTAGATCGGTAACACCTGAAACAGAAAAGGTGTATATTATACCAGAGGAGAAATTTTCGGTAAAAGTGATTAGGATGACATTATCACTAATACTTGTGAAATCAATGTTCTCTATGTTTATGGATGGGTCAAGCCCAAAGTTTGATTCTTGTATGACTGAAAGGTTAAGGGCTTCATCGAAGCTTATCTCCAGCTGATTTGCGGAAACAACTGAAAAGTTACTGACTACTGGAGGAGTAACATCAGGTGAAAAAGCCAGAGCGGATATATCGTCAAAGTAAAATGCATCGGAATTAGACGAAGTATACTTTGGGTTTAAAACCCAAAAAGCATCCGAGACAAAATCATAAGTGTCATCGAAAAAGCTTAATTCAAATGCAGGAATTCCACCTTCTTCATAACTGGTAAATACAGACCAAAGACCATCTACACGTTCCATTCTCAAATTCAAAAAAGCAGGATCAGTAGCAAGCGCCGCTGTTTGGCCTTGTGCTAAAGGCTCGTCCTCTGGAACACCGTTGGAAATTCTAAAAATCTTTAAATTATCTTCGGATAGATTTTCGCCAATTTGGAAAAAGTAACCACTTGCTGCGCCTATGTCGCTATTGTCAACCATAAAATAACACGTAAGATTATTATTATTGGAAGGTGAAAAATCCATGTTTAATTGGATGCTCCACGTGAAGTCAGCGGTTAATGTATAAGGTGTGAAAAGTGTTGAAGTACCTGCTTCTGGAGCGTTCAGTTGGAGGCTCAGATTGTTATTAACGATAAAATTTTCAGTGTCACCTTGCCAGGTTGGATTTGCAGTAAAATCCCCATCGTCAAAATTGTCAATAAATTGACTGTGTATAAATGAGGAAAAAAAGCAGCAAAGGAACAATATTTGCGTTATTTTAATCATGCTACGAAAGTAGTAATTTTTTATTCGTCATAATCACAAATCGCATTAAATAAATATGAAAATAGCAGTAGTAGGTGTTACAGGACTCGTAGGAGGTGTAATGATGCAAGTTTTAGATGAGTCATCACTTAAGATAAGTGAGATCATCCCAGTTGCTTCGCCAAGATCATATGGAAAGAAAATCAATTTTAGAGGAATTGATTATACAGTCATTTCTCATGATGATGCAATTAAACAGAAACCAGATATTGCTTTGTTTTCAGCTGGTGGAGGAACATCGAAAGAATGGGCGCCTAAGTATGCTGAAGCAGGAATAACGGTAATTGATAATTCTTCAGCATGGAGAATGGATGAGACGAAGAAATTAGTTGTGCCGGAGATTAACGCACATCAATTGACAAAAGAAGATAAGATTATTGCAAATCCGAATTGTTCAACGATACAGATGGTTGCAGCATTGGATCCATTACATAGAGCCTTTGGGATCAAAAGATTGGTGATTAGTACCTATCAATCATTTACAGGAACTGGTGCGAATGCAGTTGCACAATATAATCAGGAGAAGGAAGGGAGTGAAGCCGACAAACCAGCATATCCTCATCCTATTTTTGAGAATTGTTTGCCGCATTGTGATATCTTTTTGGACAATAAGTATACAAAGGAAGAAATGAAGTTAGTCCATGAAACTAGGAAAATTCTTTCTTCGCCGAATATAGCAATAACAGCTACAGCGGTTAGAGTTCCGGTACATGGAGGACATAGTGAATGTGTAAATGTGGAATTTGAAAATGCTTTTGAAGAAGATAAAGTTGTAGATTTATTGAACGAAGCACAGGGTGTTGTTGTTCAAGATGATCCAGCCAATAATATTTATCCTATGCCCTTACATGCAAAGCATAAGGATGAAGTATTTGTAGGTAGAATACGAAGAGATGAGTCAATCGACAATGGATTAAACATGTGGATTGTTTCAGATAATCTCAGAAAAGGAGCAGCAACAAATGCTGTTCAGATAGCAGAATATATTGTAGAAAACGAATTATTGTAATGATGAAACTCCTAGCTTAGCTGGGTTACGTAAATTGAAAGAAATGAAAAATAAGATTGTACTTTGGGGTAAAAACGAGACTGAAGAAAAGATTTTAGTAGCAATAGAGTTACTAGAAAAAGAGAATCAAGTAAGAATTCACGAATTTCCAGCATCAGCTGTTAGTGAAGATTTTTATAACACCTTAATGGGAGATTGGAAAAAGGGTGCAGAAGTAGCATTCCCTGCTGAAGTGAAGACAACTGAAAAGCCTTTGTCAGTGACAGATGAATTGTTACCTGAAACGATAAGAGTTGATCGAACAGATGTAATCAGTAGAGCAAAAGCAGAATGGCATTTCGTTGTTTTATCGTCGAAATTATATGAGTTATATAGCTCAGAACTTGTCGACATAAAGGAGAAAGTAGATGCAATGCAAGACTATAGTTCTGCGGTATGGGAAGAAATGAAAGGATTCTGGTCAAAAGTACAACAACAAGTTTACGATAAAAATTTATTCAGAGAGCATGCCAATAATTTAAGAACAGGTAGCGATGAAGTCTTTAATAAATTAAAGACAATGAGAAAGTCGCTTGATAATCAGTTCAAAACAGAATCAAAAAAACAATTAGATTCTTTCAAAGTTCAAATCAATGAGATTAATGGTAAAATAGAAGGTGGTAAGAGCCTACAACCATTATTCGAAGAACTTAAAAAACTTCAGTCAAACTTTAAGAACATCAAGTTCACACGAGACGATAGAAATAAAGTTTGGAATGCAATTGATGCAGCTTTTAAGACATTGAAGGAAAAGAAATACGGGAAAGCTGGAGCTCCATCTGCTTCTAGTCAACTAACTAGACTAAAGAGTCGATATGATGGATTGCTAAAAGCAATCGATCGTATGAAGTCAAGTATAGAAAGAGATCTTAGAGATAAGAATGGGCAAAACAAAGGCGGAAATAGAATCATGGGTCAACTAGAAGCCCAGTTAAGAGAAGCACGTGTAGCTATGATTGATGAAAGAATCAATTCTAAGCAAGTGAAGCTTAAGGATATGATTGCTACTAAAGCAGAGCTTGAAAAGCGAATGGCAAAAGAAGAAGCTAGAGCGAAACAACAGGCAGAGCGTGCGGAAATGGAGAAAGCAAAGCAAGCAAAGAAAGAAGAAATCAAGCAAAAAATTGCTGATGAATCAAAGGTAGAAGTTGATGCAGAAGAAGCTGAAAAATTAAAGAAAGCAGCAGCGGATATTGCTGCCAGCAAAAAAACTAAGAAAAAGAAGCCACCTGTAGAAGTTACAGCAATTACTGAAGCACCGGCTGTTGAATCAAAAGAAGCACCAGCAACTGAAAAAGTAGCTGAATCAGCAGAAGCTCCTCAAGAAGAGACCATAATGGACAAGATAGAGGATGTTATAGAAGATGTAGTAGAAATTGTAAGTGATGTTGTGGAAAATATAACAGAAAAAGCAACTAGTACAGTAGCAGCCGTTAATGATGCAGTAGGAGAGGAGGAGTGATTTCTATTAGCAATTATCAATGATCAATTTGCAATGATCAATGATCAATGCCGTCGTGATGTGGGAACGTGGTGAGTTTCTCTTCATTCCCAGCCTTTCTTCTTCAAAGAAGAAGGATGTAAGATTTCTGTTTTTATAGAATGATTAAGAACTTTTAAATTTCCCCCGCTGGCGGCAGGGTCATTCAGTTCTGAATATAAAATATATTAATTATTTATATATTAGT
>CAZSKA010000117.1:0-11478 GCA_964607315.1 uncultured Saprospiraceae bacterium
CATGAAGATTGCATATCTTGTATCGACTAACGTCGACAAGAAACGCAACTTATGCCAACCGTAAGCAATTCCCAAGACTGCCCACCTCCAAATCCTCAGAAAATTAATGATAAAATTATTTAATTTTATCGGAGAGGAAGAGAGCAGTAAATCAAGAAAGCCTTTGAATTATTTGAAGATTGTGCATCCGAGAAAATCGTAGACTACAAAATGGCAAAAAATTTCAGTGTTGGAATCTTGACTTTAATTAGAGTTATTCCGGTCATTAAGACTGATGAATTAAAGGAATATCTAAAGGGATTGATTTCCAACAATGACAAGTATATAAACTTAACAGTTGATTTAAAGGAAAAAATCATACGTTTATACAGTGATAAATTCGAGAACACTTCTTTAAATGAACTAATAGAGTTTGGTTCATCAGAACAAAAGCTTGTAGGCAATATTAGAAGAACTAAAAATCCTAAAGATAATTTTGCATTTATTCAGGTAGAAGAGAATTCCCATTTTGCCCACAGGAATGATTTTGTTGATGTTGCTAATTGGAGTGACTGGAAGAATTTAAAAAATGGACAACTTGTTTCTTTTGAAATCGGAACTAACAACCAAGGCGAATGTGCCAAGGCCATAAAAATTATTTAAAAAAAAATTGTTCAATAAATAAACCTTCTATCAGCAGGAATTGCCAAGATTGAAGACCCTGCAGAACTTAGAAGGGCATTTAGCTCTATGAGTTTCTATGGAAGAAATAAATTAAATTGTGTTTGATTTATCCGATTATTAACCGTTAAAAACAACTACGTGCCCATTTCATAGGGATTTGTCAAAGAGATTAATGGAATTATTTTATTTTTATATGTGGATATGACAATGTTATTGCTCATCAGAAGACAAAATCGTAATGAAATACATAATAATCATACTCTTATTATTAGCAACAAAAGCAAGTTCACAATTGATAAGTAAAATGGAACAAATTGGATTTGATGAAAATGTAATTCAAGAATATAGATTAACATCAAAACCTACCTTCACAATAAAATTGGAAGGAAAAGAAAACTATTCTATGACTGGAAATTCAAGAATAGGAGGAGTTCCTGATTTACCGATTGATTTAGAGTATCCTGCAATCAAGGATGGACAAACAATAAAATATTATGTATTCATTGCTCAGATAAACTTAGCAGATATTCCTTTCGATCCAAACTCAATTTATCCAAACTCTGGGATTTTATATTTCTATATCCATAATGACGATGATTCTATGTCCAAAGTAGAACATTTGGTTATTTACTCAAATTCATCTCCTAATCAATTAAAGAAATTTGTTCCGAAAGAAAATATTATATATACCCAAACGAACTATAACAGACCTTTTCCATCTCAAAAAATATCATTCAAGAAAGAAGAATCAATTGATTTACACCATTTAGAGGATAAAGGGCAAGATATTCTTCAATCTAATGACAAATTTTACGAAGTATTTGAAAGAACCAGCAGATTCGGGGGTCACTACTATTCAGTAGACACTAACATTCCTGCAGGAATTATTCAAGAACTGGAAATTTTACCATATGAAGAAACTTTCTTTCTAACCCGTGGATATTTGACAGGAGATAAGCTCTACGCTAATTCCAACCAAATGCACTTTGATTATTATGAAAACAAAATAAAGGAAGCCCAAACTGAGGAAGAAAAAGCCAGCTATCAAAAATCCATAAAAGAATTGGAAGATAAAATTGAGTTAGAAAAAAAGCTCTTACCCAAAAAAGAATTCTATATTGATTTATTGAATAAATGGGAGTTTATGTTAGCTATTGACTCAATTGATGAATGCGAAATGCTTTGGTGGGATGCAAGTATTCTAGAATTCTACATTAACAAAGATGACTTACTAAAGAAGGATTTTACAAAAACCTTTTGTATTATAAATCACAGATAAAATGAAAGACGAGCTATAAAATGCTGTGAGCAGGGAATTGCTCCTTCATCACGACTCCCGATACAGCCGATTCGTAAGCATCAATTATAAAGAAAATTACGAACAATACTTTTATCAAGCTATTGGAGGCTATGCGTCACATCCTGTTAATCTAAGTTGGCCAAATGCTCCGTGTTTCTGTGGAAGAAATGAATTATGTTTTGTTTGATTTCTCTTATAACAATAATCTCATTGAATTACAAAATTAGATCCCAGAAGAATTTTTCCCTTATCAAAACATTGAGTTGAAAAATACAATTACGTAAATACATGATCCGTTAGAGAAGTGATTACTCTAATAACATGAAAAAATTAATCGCCTTAATTGTATTTCTTCTTTTTATATTAGCATTCTTCATATGGGGTAGGAGTATTTATATGCCTCTTGTTCATATGGTTAAAGGAAAAGAAACAGTAGATTCAGTAGTCTCCAACTTAGAAAGTGATGTTTATGATAGACTAAAAAGAGACCTTCAACTAGCTGGCTATAAAATGGATTTTCCTAATGAAATCATTATCCTGGCATTTAAAGTCGAACAAAAACTTCAAGTGTATGGGAAAAATTCTGATGACGTCAGATTAATTAAAGAATATCCCTTTACAGCTTACAGTGGAGATTTAGGTCCTAAGCTCAAAGAAGGCGATCGTCAAATTCCAGAAGGTGTTTATAAGATAGCATACCTTAACCCTAATAGTTCCTATCATCTTTCTTTAAAAGTGGATTATCCTAATTCTTTTGACAAGTCAAAAACATCCTTTAATGATATTTCAAAAATGGGAGGTGATATTTTCATTCATGGAAAAGCTGTCACAATTGGTTGCATTCCTATAGGTGATGAAGCCATAGAAGAAGTCTTCTTATTAGCAAAGAAAGCATATAATAATCCCATTCAAGTAATAATTAGTCCATGGGATTTCAGAGAAAAACCATACTATCCATCTATTGATGCAGTTGAATGGGAAGATGAACTATATGATATGATAAAGAAAGAACTACTAAGTTTTCCTAAACAATAATCACCCTAGTCTAATTAGCTGAATCCCAAAATTCCATTTTACTCTCAGACCATTCTCATCACAACTAATTCTACCATTCCGTATGAAACGTCCCTTCTCTATCTAATCTCTCATACGTATGCGAACCAAAATGATCTCTTTGGGCTTGAACCAAATTCAGAGGTAATCTCTCTGAAGTATAGGCATCAAAATAAGTTAATGAATTTGTCAAGCCTGGTAATGGAATTCCATTCACCGCTGCATAACTAACCAATTCTCTTACAGCATCAACTGCTCCTTGCACTTTAGGAATAAAAGCATCCGATAACAATAGATTTTGTAACTTAGGTTCTGCTTTATATGCTTTTGTAATATCTGCCAATAAAGCAGCTCTGATGATACATCCTGCTCTCCATATTTTCGCAATTTCCCCAAGATCGAGCTCATAACCATACTCATTACTCGCATCGGCTAACTGATGCATACCTTGGGCGTAAGCCATAATAAAAGAGAAATATAAGGCCTGCTCACTTTTGTTTATCAAGTCAGCTTTATCAAATGCAGATGGAGTAGGGCGATCGTATAATTCATCTGCCTTTATTCGCTCTGCCTTTAATGCTGAAATTTCTCGCATACTTACAGCTATATCAATAGTAGGTACTGGAATTCCTAAATCCATGGCATTTTGTGAAGTCCATTTTCCTGTTCCCTTCTGCTTTGCTTTATCTAATATCGCATCGATCAAATCTCCATCTCCTAGTTCGTCTTTTTGATCAAAGATTTCAGATGTGATTTGTACTAAGAAAGATTGTAATCTTCCACTATTCCATTTAGCATAAGTTTCATGCAATTCACCATTACTCAATCCTCCTGCTTTTTTCAGTAGATCATATATTTCAGATGTTAATTGCATCATCCCATATTCTATCCCATTATGCACCATCTTTACATAATTACCTGCGGATTTTGGTCCCAAATAAGTAACACATGGCTCTCCTTCATACTTTGCAGAAACTGCCTCAAAAATTGGCTTTATATGTTGGTAGGCTTCTCTTGATCCGCCAGGCATTATACTTGGTCCTAGTCTTGCACCTTTTGCTCCTCCGGAAACACCCGATCCGAAAAAGTTAATTCCTTTTTCCTTTAAGTATAGTTCTCTTCTATCCGTGTCCGTAAAGAATGAATTACCACCATCAATTATAATATCGCCCTTATCCAACATAGGCAAGAGATTTTCTATAACGATATCTACCACCTTTCCAGCAGGAACAAGTAACATGATTTTTCTAGGCGTTTTAAGCGCATCGATAAATTCCTGAGCATCCGTACTAGCAGAAACTTTGGATTCATCTCCGCCTTCTTTCTTAAGCGCTTCTACTTTTTCTGCGTCTAAGTCATTACCAAAAGCTGTAAATCCATTATCCGCTACATTTAATATAAAATTACGGCCCATCACGCCCAGACCAACTAATCCAAAATCATATTTATCTGCCATTACTATATTTTGTTATGTTTGTTATTATTTTGGTTGACCCAAAATTCAAAAAAGAGATTTTCGTTTAATTACTTTGGGTTTAAACCCAAAACTATAAAACCTAGTTCTAGATTTTACAATAAATAACAAAGAATGAAGAAAACCGAAAACCAAATCCTCGTAATTTTTGGAGCATCAGGTGATTTAACTGCAAGAAAATTAGTCCCTGCTTTGTTCAACTTATGTGTTGATGGGCAACTACCTGATAATTTTGTTGTACTAGGTGCAAGTAGAAGTAATTTATCTGATGAGGATTTCAGGAATAGGGTTGTGACCCAAAGTAAATACCTTAAGAATCGCTTAGGAGAATTAGATGCTGATACCTTAGATCAATTTACGAATAACTTCTTCTATCATGATCTAGGAGGGCAATATGATACATCTTATCAAACGCTTAAAGAAAGAATAGAAACATTGAGTAAGGAGCATAACATCGGTGGAAATACGATTTATTACCTTTCTACTCCTCCTACTATTTTTGAGCCTATTGCTAAGAATCTCGCAGGAGCGGGATTGAATAAACAAGAAAACGGATGGACTCGATTAATCGTAGAAAAACCATTTGGATATAGCTCAGAGACGGCTAAAAACTTAAATAAAGGTTTACAAAAGTATTTTGATGAGCAACAGATATACAGAATAGATCACTATTTAGGCAAAGAAACTGTTCAAAACCTTTTAGTTACGAGATTCGCTAATAGTATTTTTGAACCTTTATGGAATAGGAATTATATTCATCATGTGGAAATAACAAATGCCGAAAGTGTAGGAGTAGAGAAGAGAGGAGGTTATTATGATAAATCTGGTGCACTCAGAGATATGTTCCAAAATCATCTTCTTCAGATTGTCTCGCTTATCGTCATGGAACCACCTATAAGTGATAAGCCAGAAGATATAAGAAATGAGAAAGTAAAGGCACTGAAATCTCTTCGAATAATGAAAGATGTAGCTGATCTTAAGGCTAATACCATCAGAGGGCAATATACATCATCGGTGATAGAAGGTAAAACTTTGTCTGGATATAGAGAAGAAGAAGGAGTAGATCCTAATTCATTCACAGAGACTTATGCAGCGATTAAATTTTATGTTGATAATTGGAGATGGCAAGATGTTCCGTTTTATGTTAGAACTGCTAAGCGAATGCCAACTAAAGTCACCGAGGTAGTTATTCATTTTAAGAAACCGCATCATCAATTGTTTCAAGGTAAACGACTGGATCAAAAGGAAAATAAGTTGATTATTAGAATCCAGCCTGACGAAGGAATATTGGTGAAGTTTGGAGTAAAAGTGCCAGGTCAAGGTTTCCAAGTAGAAAGAGCAAATCTTGATTTTTCATATTCGAGTTTGATACAAGAAGATGTTATGTTAGCATATGAGCGATTATTACTTGATGCTATGCAAGGAGATGCTACTTTGTATGCACGTGCTGACGAAGTAGAAGCGGCATGGGAATTTGTAGATCCTATATTGGATTATTGGAAGAATGGAGATATTGTTCCTGTTTATGGTTATGCTTCAGGTGTTTGGGGTCCAGAAAATGCAGATGAATTAATAGAAGGAATAGGTGCTTGGCGTAATCCTGGTCCCAACCTAGCGGATGATCCAGGTTACTGTGTGATATGTTAATTTTAAAAAGATAAGAAGGATTAAAATATGGAATGGAGGATAAGTGAAAGTAAAAATGAAGTAGCGAAGCAATTTGCTCGATTTTTTTATGAATTGACAAAGGATAAAGAAGTATTTCATGTCGCTTTATCTGGAGGAAGTACACCAAAAGTTGTATTTGATTTACTCGCTGCTGACTATGCTGAAACTATAAATTGGTCGAGCATACATTTTTATTGGGGAGATGAGCGATGTGTTGCACCTACGGATGATCAGAGTAATTACAAAATGACAGTTACTCATTTGTTCTCTAAAATATCAATACCTGAAACGAATATTAATCGAATCGTAGGAGAAGATGATCCATCGGATGAAGCTAAACGATATTCAGAATTATTAGAAGATAAATTGGATGATATAAATGGAATACCTCAATTTGATTTAGTGATCCTAGGAATGGGTGATGATGGACATACGGCGTCCATCTTTCCACATGAAATTGATTTGTGGGATGCAGATGAGAATTGTGTAGTTGCTACACATCCTGCATCAGGACAAAAAAGAGTGTCGCTGACAGGCAAAGTAATAAATGCAGCCAAACAAATTGCATTTCTTGTTACAGGCGCGAATAAAGCAGAGAAGTTTGGGAAGATTAGGGCAAGTGGAGAAAATGCACGGATATTTCCTGCTGCACTAGTGAAACCTACGGCAGGTGAATTGACATGGTTTTTGGATGAGGCGGCGGTTGGGACCTCCTTCGGCTACGGACTCTGCTGAGCCCTAAAATTATGACGGAGAAAACTTTGGGCGTAAGCCAAAAAGGAAAAATCACTTATGATTATAAATGCATATCTGTAAAAACTTGTCCACAAGCCACCTTTATCAAGAAAAAAATCAAAAAGGTTGTTAATGAATTGTAAACAATTCTTTGAATTCGATAAAGGAATGTATTTTTGCATCATTAAATAAATATTAAATTAAAATTCTAATGAAAAAATTATCATTATTATCTGCTTTAGTAATAGCAATGATTTTCAGTTTAGCATCTTGCAAAAATGATTCAGCAAGTAGTTCAGCAGCTCCTGCTCCAGCAGCGACACCTGCACCTTCAGCATCTGTACAATCTACTCCAGTAGCTACTACTCCAGCTTTCACTGGACCCGCAACTTCTATGACTTTCGCTCAACCAACTTTTGATTTTGGAAAGATTATGGATGGAGAAAAGGTAGAACACGTATTCCTTTTTGAAAATACAGGTAGTGAGCCATTAGTGATTTCTAACGCTAAAGGATCTTGTGGATGTACTGTTCCTGATTGGCCGAAAGATCCTATCAAGCCAGGTGCAACAGGAGAAATCAAAGTTGTATATAACTCTAAAGGAAAAGGAAAAGTAGGTGGTAAGAATGAAAATAAAACAGTTACCATTACTGCAAATACAACACCAGCAGAAACAAGAATTTTTGTTAAGGGTATTGTAGATAAAGAAGAAACTGCAGGATAATAACAGATTATAATATATAAGAAAAGGGCACGCTATTTAGTTTGCCCTTTTTTTATGTCTCTATATTTTATAACTTTAAGGAAAAAAGTAACTATGAAACAGATTTTAGTATTAGTATTTGCATTTATTGCAATAACAGCGTATTCTCAAGGCGTAACTCCTGATTCACATGATGATGGTCCTCAGTTTGAAATGATCAAGTCAGAAATGACATTTGAAGAATCCACTTTTGATTTTGGAAAGATTATGGATGGAGATAAGGTAGAGCATGTATTTGAGTTTGTAAATACGGGAAAAGCACCATTAATTATTTCTAATGCAAAAGGTTCATGCGGTTGCACTGTGCCAGTTTGGCCAAAAGAACCCATTCCACCAGGTGAAAAAGGAGAAATCAAAGTTGTTTATAATTCGAAAGGAAAGGGAAAAGTCGGAGGAAAGAACGAAAATAAGACAGTGACGATTACTGCGAATACACAACCTGCTGAAACAAGAATATTCATAAAAGGTATTGTTGATAAAGAACAGTAGGATAAATCTAAAGAATTAAATAAGGTTAGTTTCTGAAAGGAGCTAACCTTTTTTTATGTATTTCAAGAAACAAAACTATTTAGTTCAGGTCTATATACATTAAGGTTAACGACAATTTTAACTTTTTTTTAAGGAATTGTCTTCTTATTTATTAACTTTAAGTCAAATCGCAACATTTTATAAAAATGAATGTAAACTGTACTTTAGACATTATAGAAAAACCAAAGGTAAAAGTAGATTCTTCCATCCTTGAAAGTGTGAAAAGACTGGAAGATGAAGAAAGGCAAGTTGTCTTGCATTGTGAAATTCCTTTACCTATACATTTCGGATTAATGATAAGAATATTCTCTTCATCTTATCTATATGATGCACATAGTGATTGTAAAGCTGAGCTATTGCATCATGAGAATATAGCATTAGGTCCAGCTTGGAAGCATATCCCTCCAGGAGCGCCTATACGCTTTTCATTGTTTTTTAAAGGTTTGCCTAAGTCTTGCACGATGTTTCACTTTAAGGAAGAAATTGCTGATAATAGTGGTTTTGAGTTTCGCAATATAGTGAGAAACGATAGTGATGTTTATAGTGTTAAGTTAAGTCCTTTTTAGAATTTTTGGGCTTTAAGCCCAAAAGTAAAGGAAGCATCGAAGCTTTATTCAGTTTATTTGATTAGCTGAGCTCTGTATGCCGTTGGTGTAGAGTTCGTTAATAATTTAAAATGTCTATTGAAATGAGCGATGTTGTTAAATCCCACTCTTACAGATATTTCGTTAATCGTATAATTACTTTCGCTAAGTAATTTGCAGGCTTCTATTATTCTATATTCGTTTAGAAACTTTGTAAACGTTTTATTATTCATTTTTTTGAAGTATCGACAAAAAGAAGGGACAGTCATATTAGCAACGGAAGCAATTTTCTCTAGAGAAATATGATCGGTGTAATTGCTTTTGATATATTGAAATACTTCTGCTGCTCGGCTACTACTTTGTTCATTGGTGTTAATAGTATAATTCTTAGCATTGAGTAAAGACATATCCTTAGAATCTGCCATCATGTGAAGAATATCTAGAAAAGTAATGAGGCGATTAAAAGGAGATAAGCTAGAAAGGGTCAGTAATTTCTTTCCTATCGCTTTTTTAGATTTGTCTTTAAACACTATCCCGTTGAAAGATTTATCAAGTAATGCCTTAATTCCTTTCATTTCAGGCATTTTCCAGAGTTCATCTCCTGCAAATTCATAAGTGAAATGTACTACAACTTCTTCTTTATGGCCAGTGTTTTTATCTGTGAAACCCGTATGAGGAAGATTACTTCCCATTAATACTAAATCTCCATTTTCATAATAAGACAAGTGATTTCCCACGTGCCTTACACCACTTCCTTTCCTTACATAAACTATTTCCAGTTCAGGATGAAAATGCCAAAGATTAGGATTATAAACCTTGTCTTCTTTACTGTAATGCTTAACAGAAAAGCTAGAGTTGAAAAGAGGTTTTATTAATCTTAAACTAGGAGTTTTCATAGATAATTTTCCTTTAAATCACTGAATTTTCTTATTCAATATTAATGTAATTGATGTAAAAATATACTAAATGTGGTAATATAGTATCATATTTTGCTAAAATACGAGTAGTATGGAGGGAATTATGTGTATAGCTTTGAGTCAACAAATTAAATTGATTTTAATTCGTTCTGAAATAAAATCACAAATCATAAGTCAAGTTGTAATTTAACTAACTATCTGTTAATGCTGGCTTCAGTATTGATGAGTATGTGCTAATACACTTGGAAAAACAAAGTTTGAAAACAATAAGAGAGAAAACAGAAATGTGAACTCCTTATTGTTTCAAATATATAAAGTAGCGTTGAAATGCTTTAGAAAGGAAATGACAAGAAATCTCTATCAAAAGAGAGATTTTATAAAATAAATTTGATTAGGTAAGAATGCTCGTTAGGTTCGCTTGACGGGCCTTTTTTTTATGTGTATAAGTTTAGAAAGGCTTTTATTACTTCTCTAATGTTAGAAATTTTATTTTTCTATATACTCTACAGAAGCTACTATCTAATAAGTGAAAAGGGTGATTTGCTAAATGCAATGTTAAAAAAAAGAAAAATAACTTGAAAGTAAAATATATTTCTAGTATTATTCATTTAATTTACAATAGACTAGTTTACACATTATGATTATTTTTATGAAAACAATTGAATTATTAAACAAATTATTATTATGAAAAAATACACAATTACACTTGGTTTACTTTTAGCTGGAGTTTTTATGTTCGCCCAACAAAATGTGATTAAAGTTGGACTAGGTAGTGCTTTCCAAAGTGATTTACAATTAAAATATGAAAGGTCATTTGCAGAGAATCATTCGTTCCAAATAGGAATTTTAGCAGATTTTACAGAAAGAATTGATAATGAAGGTTTGCAAGGTTTACCAATAGTTGGAGTAGGTGTTGATGAACCATTTAGTGTTGCTTATGGTGGGTTTGCTATAATACCTGAATACCGTTATTATTTCTCTAAAAAAGGATCTCCAAGAGGCTTTTATGCAGGATTGTATGGAAGATACCGTCAAAGAAATGGATCTATTGATTCTGCATTTGGGACAGATATAGAACTTGATGCTTCAGCACGATTGTTTAATATCGGAGCAGGTGTAGGAATTGGCGCTCAGTTTCTAATAGCGGATAAATTCTCTATAGATTGGTATATTGGAGGACTGGGATATAACCAATTTTTCCTTTCTGCTAACCTACAACCTCTAAATGATGATGATTTCGATCGATTACAAATGGATTTAATTAGAGAGATAAATGATGTTAGTTTTGAAGATTTAGGAGGAGATGATTCAGGTCTTTCAAGAGAGCAATTTGACGAATTGAAAACTACAACATTAAATGCTGTAACAAACGCTGAGAATCAAGAATTTGATACTGGGAATATATCATTTGGATTACTTGATATAAGATTAGGTCTTTCTTTAGGTTATGCGTTTTAACTGAAAAGAATAAATTTATAAATTGAGCTGTCTACATGTAGGCAGCTTTTTTTTTGCTTGCATCGCTTGTTTGTTGAAATTATGGAGTTAAATTTTTATAATGTTTAAGTTGTCGGATAAATTCTTCTTAAAATATATGATTTCTTTCTTGGAATATGTTGAAGCATCTAAGGCTATTTCTCTATTTTAACCTTAAATTGTTATTATAAGTCTAATACCAATTTAACTCCATAATGTCGCATTTCTTTTTACTTAAACTTTCAATTTCTTCCTTAAAAAACCTCGCCGTAACTACTGTTATGCCTGCGTTTTTTAACTCGAACTAGAAAAATTAA
>CAZSKA010000118.1:0-11450 GCA_964607315.1 uncultured Saprospiraceae bacterium
TCGAAAAGTTGCGGAGCGATTGGAGATAGGCAGCACCAAAGTACATGAAGCATTATTGCAATTAACTGAGCTAATCGAAGATTACAGACGAGAGCAGATCGAAGCAAAGAAAACCAGAGAGCCAGAAAAGAGAATCTTAACTGAAGCTGAAAGACAAAAGGCAATCAAGTTTTTAAAGACTAAGAACCTACTCAAAAGAACAAATCAAGCCATCGGAAAAAGTGGAGTTGTAGGAGAAGAAAACAATCGATTATTAATGTACTTAGTGTTTACATCAAGACTTAGAGAACAACCTTTGCACATCGTCAGTCTTGGAGGAAGTGGAACAGGAAAAACATATTTACAAGAGAAAGTAGCGGAGTTAGTACCAGATGATCAGAAGTTAGAAATTACAGCGATCAGTGAGAATGCACTTTACTACTTCGACAGAAAGGAACTCAAGAACAAACTGGTGTTAATCGAGGATCTGGACGGTGCAAATGATGATAAGGTATTGTTCGCTATCAGAGAGCTGCAGAGTAAGCGACGAATCAGTAAAACCATACCAATCAAAGACAGCAAAGGCAATCTCAAAACCATCACATTACAAGTAGAAGGTCCAATCAGTTTAGCCGGAACAACGACCAGAGAAAGACTATACGAAGACAATGCCAACCGATCATTACTAATCTACTTGGATGGCAGCAAAGACCACAAAGAAAAGATCATGACTTATCAGCGACAAGTATCTGCAGGTAAGATCAACAAGCAACAAGAAGAACAGATGCGGCAGTTCATGCAGGACGTACAAAGTGTATTGAGACCGATGCGGGTCATCAATCCTTTTGCCGAAATGTTAGCCCTGCCGCAATCTGTATTTAAGCCATTACGAACTAATAGCCATTATCTGCACTTCATCGAAACCGTTACTTTTTACCACCAATGGCAAAGGGAGGTAAAGATCAATAAACAGACAGGAGAGCAACACATTGAAACAACGATCGAGGATATAGAAGAAGCGAACAGATTATTAAAAGATGTGCTACTGGCCAAGAGTGATGAACTTACGAAAGCATGTAGAAGGTTCTTAGAGTTGATCAGAGTTTACTTGAAATCAGAGAAGAGAGATAGCTTTTATAGTGGTGATCTGAGAATCAAATATCGAATAGCTCCAACGACATTAAATCGACATCTAAAAGACTTGAGAAAGTACGGATATATCAAGGTAGTGAGTGGCAGTAAAAGTAAAGGTTATGAGTATGAACTTGAAGAGATAGGAGAAATGACAAGACTCGAAAGTAGATTGCAAACCGCTTTTGATGAAGCCTTAGAGCGAATAAAAGAACATCATCGTGGCCCAGTGGCCCAAGAGTGGCCCAGTAAGATTGGTGGGCTACACAAAGAGCAAGTAATCAACGAGTTAGATGGCGTGGCCCAGTAGTCCAGTAAAATGCACAAGGGGGGCTTATGAAAAACAAGTATTACCTACAATTATTAGAAGGCTTTACCGAGTGGCTCACCAGATTAAACTATGCGAAAGAAAGCATCAGAGGCAGAAGCAGACAACTCAGAATATTCCTGGAATGGATCGAGGAACGAGGATTTAATCAGCTATCACAAATCGAGCAAAAAGACTTAGAAGACTACAACGAAGCTCTACATAAAAGACCTATCAAATCAAGGACAATAGAAGGCTATATCAGTGTCTTAAAGTTGGTCAATGAATACTTAGAAAACTATGGTGAAGCTCCGATCATCAAAACCAGATTAACAGTAACCAAAGAAGCCAAGCGAGAAAGAACCATACTGAGCAAAGCAGAAATCAACCAACTGTATGAAGCTTGTGAGAATGATCCTTGGGGAATAAGAGATAGAATTATCATAGCGATTTATTACGGTTGTGGTGTTAGATGTACAGAAGGAACGAGATTAGAACTTAGAGATATAGATTTTAGTAGTGACTTATTACACGTCAGAAAAGGCAAAAACTATAGAGAAAGATATGTACCGATTAGTGAAGGGGTAAAGGCAGCATTATTGCAATGGGTCAATGATGGGCAGAGATGGTTTGCAGGAGAAAAGACAAATATCTTAATCCCAAATAGCAGAGGGAAAGTAACAAAAAGTGGACCGCTAAACAAAAGGCTCAAACTACTCTGTGAGAAAGCTGATATAAATAAGAATATCACATTACATTGCTTGCGTCATAGCATAGCGACCCATCTTTTAGAAAGTGGAATGGAGTTGGAAAAGATAGCTCAGTTCTTAGGTCATGTAGGATTAGAGGCGACACAAGTTTATACAAGAATTATTAATGAAAATGGATGACTTTAGAAAGTACTTGGAACAAAAAGAGATCGTAGAGAAGAACATAACAAGAATGGTTAATTTACTCAAATCTTGGTTAGAATGGTTACCAGTAGAAGCAGAAGATAGTAGTTACAAGTTACTCTTAGACTTTATCGGGCATCTTCAGAAACAAGAAAAATCTACTCACCACATCAATAGAAGTTTACAGACAATCAGTCATTATTATCAGTTCAAAGACTTACCAAATGTAGCACTCACCACAAGAGTAAAAGGAACGATTAATAAAGCGAATATCAAGCCATTAACAGTAGAAGAATTAGATGAAATTTATGAAGTCTTCGAATCCAAATCAACCAACTATTTTAAAGAGAGTGATAAGATGATTTTAGGCTTGATGATTTATCAGGGAATGGAAATGGGCGACTTTATGACCTTAGAATTAAAAGATATCGACTTAGAAAAAGGAAGTGTTTATATACCAGAAAGAGGACAAAGAAGAAGCAGAACCATTAAATTAGAATCCAAGCAAATATTACCAATCCACAGCTATATTTTACAGTACAGAAATCAAGACTCAGAGAAGTTTTTATCACCACAAGCAGACGACTATAATCAGCTACATTGGCAGTTTAAGAAGCTCAGTAAACATCTAAAAGAAGAAGCGAAAACCAAACTTAACATTACTATCCAAAAACTAAATCATCTAAGACAATCAAGAGTTAGTCTCTGGGTTAAAAATGAAGGTCTAAGAAAAGGACAATACTTAGCAGGTTTTAGAAGAGTGTTGAGTGCAGAGCGATATAGAAAAGCTGACCTTACTGACTTGAAAGAGCAGATTAAATTACATCATCCGTTTAAATAATGGAACTTATACGTTACATTTGTGTTTTATGAATAGAGTGCTAGAAATCTACAGAGAATATTTTTGGGAGTTCTTCAATGAACAACCTAAAGAGGTACAGGAGAAGATTGAATATGTATTGGAAATCATCATATCAGTAGATCGAATACCAAAGAAGTTCTTTAAGCATGTAGATGATGGTATCTATGAAATCCGGATAGAAAGAGATGGAAATATCTATCGGATATTTAGTTTTTTTGATGATGGTAAATTGGTTATACTATTGCATGGGTTCCAAAAGAAGAGCCAGAAATTACCAAGAAAAGAAATCGAAAAAGCGAAGAAACTTAGAAAAAAGTATTACGATGACAAAGAAAAATCCTAAGACTATAAACGATTACTTAGATGATAAATATGGAAAAAGTGGAACGAAAAGTAGAATTGAGTTTAAGCAAAAAGCACAGGCTTATATGGTTGCAGAATTAGTAAAGGAAGCAAGAAAGAAAGCGAAATTGACTCAAGAAGAATTAGCCCAAAAGGTAGATCTAAAAAGGCCTCATATATCAAGAATCGAAAGAGCAGAAACAGATGTAAGAATCTCAACTTTACAGAAAATAGCCCAAGGATTAGGCGGTAATTTATCGATTAACTTCGATATTTAAACTCCACACTCGCTTGCAATCTCAAAAAAGAATAAATAGATCTACATCACGGTGAGCAGAAGAGCGGCGTTCGTCGAACTTCCCTTGTTGCAATCACTCCGCCATACTCTCCCGGTGGTCGAGTAACAGAAGGTTCGTACCTCACCATCTTTGTCACAGTGTTTGCGCCTGCGGTCAGCTCCTCACCATCAGCTTTACTATCTGCTCTGCATTACTCCCGATGGTCGTAAATCTTCGCATCTATCGCTGATGTACTGTAGTGGCGGACTGCTCGACTCACTCGGCTGCGGAGGATAAAAGACCAATCTTTTTATTTTTTCAATTGAAAAAAAAGGTGTAAGCATTTAATGAAATCTTATCTGTAAGTTATCCTCCTTGCTCCGCTCAAAGCTCTTCGCCTCCTCTCTCTGTCACTTCATCAGTCTCCTCGTTCCTCGTCGTCTGCTTGCCGTTCCGATGTTCGTCGTTTGCCCCGTCCAGCTGACTACGGCTAACGCCTCCCATCAGCTACCTCGTTCGTGTCCGCGTCCGTCCGCCCAATCTTCCTACCCACATAAAACATCACCTATCAGCAAATCTATCTACGCAATATTACATCCATGGAGCTCTGGCTGCGCTCATTGCTCTTCAGCTCCTCCATGGTTGTAATGCCACTCTCAAATGGTGCTTATCGGTGCTGTTTTTGGCTGCGCTCTGCTCTTCTCCAAACGCTCAAACATAAAACCTGATGCAGCACAAACCACATGGTTATCACCTCATAAGCACTGTGTGGCGTTAGCCTATTTTTGCGTTGAGGTGATGACCATATACCAAGCATGGAAGTCATTGGAATTGCACATAATGTCCAGGCGCATATCCGTCGTATGACGCAAGGAATATGACGAGATGATGCAGAATTATGTGCAGTTCTATTTTGCTTATGAACTTATTTTTTTCAATTGAAAAAGAAAATGATTGAGTATCTTGCAAACTGATGAAAATGACATCTAAATATTGTCTTCAGTTTGTGTTTTCTATTGCTTTATTTTTTGGAGCGATACAGCCGAGTTATGGGATAGATATTGAGGGAGTAGGAGTTGAAAAGGTCGTTGAAAAAAGTGCGGTAGGTAGGAAAGTGGTTAAGGCGTGGGAGAGCGTAGAGCACTTAGGAGATGTAGTTAGGTTGAATTCAACTATTTTAGGTAAGATAGACGCAATTAGAAATTCTGGAAATATTCCAGTGGAAAAATTTGATTTAGCATTAAAACAACAATTTGGGCAGATTTTAGATTCTGCAAATGAAATAGATGCAAATAAAATTCTTGATAGACTGCAAGAAGCTCATGTAAATGATAAGCATTTTGATGAAGTAATACATAGATTGCAAAAGTACCCTACTAAAGTAGCTCAAGAACTAATAACATATCCTGATCAATTTGAATTTTTTGATGAGGTCCTGCGTCATCCTGAAAACTATAGAGAACTGGCTCAAATAGGTACAATTCCAAGTTCTTCACCTTTATATAAATGGGCTCTTGGTAAATTTAGGAAACAAATATTGGATAACGCAGAGATTCTTGAAACAGCTGTTAGTGCTAATATCGATGATTACATTGAAATTCCAGAAGGATATATAAAAGCAACACAAGTAACGTTAAAGGGCACGAAAAAAACTCGTCCAGATGATTTTATTTATAATACAGTTTCAGAAATAGACCCTGATACAGGAATTCCATATAATAGAGCTATTTTACATGATACAAAACTACATCAAGATGTAAATTGGACTACGAATCAATACAACGAAATAATAAAGAAGTTTGAAGATGGAGCAAGTTTTATTGATTTAGAATTAAGGACTATGATTGATGAAGCTAATGGATTGATACCAGGTAGAATAATTAGAATTTATAAAACAGATGTTTACAAATCGATAGGTACACTTGATAAGTCAGGAACATATTTGTCAACTTCTAAAGTTTTTTAGTTTAATGGAAGAAAAAAAAATACAAGTTATAGTAGATGATTTTTTTAGTAAAATCGGATTTAACAAAAAAATCGATAGCGACAAAAATTTATTTTACATGAAAGAAACTGATCAAATTAATCAAATTATTTGGCCAGGATATAGAATTAACTCTGGCACTTTTCGGAGTGCTGGATCTTCTATTGTATTTAAGGAATTGCAAAAGATTTATACGGATTTATGTTATCCTGCGATCTTAAGAGATAAAACCCAAAAGCCAAAAAATAATTGGATTAAAGAGCAATATGAAAATTCCACGATTATTGCAAATACGAAAATGGAATCTCCAGAAGGTGTGATTAGTAGTCGTTTTAAAGGATATTCTCTTACTGAATATTCTAAAGAGGCGGCCATAGAAAAGATAACCAGTCCTGAAATGTACTTAAGCTACTTAGATAAGTATTTTGAGGTTAGTGCAAATCCTTTTTTCTCAAGTATTAATAATTTAGAATCTTTGGATGTTTTAACTGACAAACTAGACAATTATAACCTTGGGTTATATTTATCAGGTATATCTCCTCTTAAAAAAATTGTATTGATGAATATTGTCGATAATCCAGGTAAGGCAGATAAATTTGAAATGTATAAAACAAAACTTAGTTCACTACCATCAAATAAGACAATAGACGCTTTGTTGTATAGCTTAGAAAATATTGACACGTATTTTCTTCAAAATCTAAATGCAGTCTAAAAAGCATCCATGTTTATAGTCTTTTTCAAACATTCTAATACATACTTTCTAATCTTGATGCAAAATTTAGATATTTAGGGGCTTAAAAAGATGTATATAATTTAATTATTTATATAACTTCTGAAGTTTTCCGAACAGTCCTCTATATGACTTTATTAAAATTGAATAAAATGTTCAGAAAGGTATTAGCTATTGACAGAGTTGGACATTCTTTTGAAGTAATAAATGATTTTATTTCTATTATAACAACGGATGGGAATTGTTTAATTTATAAGAATCACAATAAAGGAAATTATACAAACATTGAAGGAATGTTTTCAGGGCTTTGTTTCTATTCCGGAAATGAGTTATTCCTAAACGAAGGATTTACTTCAAGAGTCATTGATATAAATTCTTATAATAGTTTGAAAATTTCTTGTAAAGTAGAAATTGTAAAAGGAAATAGAATTATTGCATCAGAGAAAGAAGAAAGACAACGCTACCTTATTTCTCGATTAATGAATCAGTCAACAGAATGGAAAATTCCATTAAAAAAGGGCAAACATATATTGCTAGAACAGAATATTTTAGTCAATTCTAAGTACTTGGATGATGGGGTTCTTTATGGCTATGATCTATACAATGGTTTATTAATTTGGACATTTGAAATTTCGAGACTAGGCAAGTGGATAGATTACGATGGAACCGAAAAGAAAATTCAAGTAGAAAAGCTTTTAGGAAGTTATAAAGGTAAAGTTTATCTTTATTTAAATAGTGGTAAAATATTGCTTTTGGATATTGAATCCGGCAAAAAGATATGTGTTCTTGAAAATGACAAAGATTCAAATTATAACACTTTTGGCAATAGTATTGAATTGGATGTTGAGAATAATAGTTTAGTTCAGTTAGCAAAGCAAGATTTGATTGAAATTGACTTAACTTCATCAGAGGTTAGTCAGACTCCAATAGAGGCTATGAAGTCCTCAACTCTGGAGAATTATTCATATATACCATTCGATTCTGACAATATTTATTTTACAGATAAGAATAACCAAACACTTGGAGCACTAAATAGGAAGACTCACAAGCTAGATTGGATTCATAAATTATCACAAGAAGGACAAAGTCAGTCAGTTCAACCTAGATATGGAAGAATTTTGAAGTTTAAAAATGGTTGACTGATTTAGATGAGTTAGAAGAAGCTCAAGAAATAAAGGATGCAATTAAAATAATGGATAAGGTATTTGAAGGACAGCCAATGAAATATCTTTTAGATTTATATAATGCCTCAGATGATATTGTATATAAAAATAGAATTAATGAATTAATAAATCTTTATTCAAATGGAAGTGTGGATATGATAAGGGAAGGAAGTGTAATTAAATTCTATAATCCTTCTCAGACAGATTTATTAGATGAAGTAACACCTAATCAGATTAATTTAGATAATTATAATATCAATGATTTTGCAAAAGGTGATGATGTTACAGAGGTCTCAAGAAATGGTAATATGGCAATTGGATGTTTAAGTGGAGATTGTAGCTTTATGAATAGATGTTTCCCAGCTGGCACACTGGTTTCGTTGCAAAATCAAAAGAAAAATATAGAAGAAATAGAAGTAGACGATTTAGTTAAAGCATATGACCATAATGAAGAAAAAGTTACATTTGCAAAAGTGAAACAAACATTTAAATCGGAATGGAACAAGATCATACACTTGTTTTTTGGCGACAATAGAATAAGTTGTACTCCAGGTCATAAATTTTGGTTGCCAGAAAAAGGAAAGTATATGGTTGCTGACAGTCTTATGAAAGGAGTTAAAGTTTTGACTCTTGCAGTAGGATTAATGAGTCTTGATAGTGTAGCATTCGCAGATTCAGCATATACAGCCTATAACTTTGAGGTAGAGAATCATCACAACTATTTTGTAGGAGATGATGAGGTCCTTGTGCATAATCATTGCGGTGTTAGAAAAGCGGGAATTTCAGATGCTGAATTTGAAGCTATATTTCCTGTGGGAAATCCATATTCAGCTGAGGAAATAACAAACATAAGAAACGCTTTAGGTGATGATTTAATGAAAGGTGGCACCAATCCGCCAAGTCCATTTTTTAATTACATAAGTGGTGGAGGTGATGCAGCGGAAAGGGCTAAGCGGGTTAAAGCGTGGGAAATAGTTTATACTCTACCTACAAAACTTGATGCATGGCAGACTCATATACCTTTGTTAACAAAGATTAGTGACATTAGTAATAATCCTTCATTGCTTGCAAGATTAAAAGGTGCCAATGATTCTGATGGTATAGAGGCATTAAAGAAAATACTAGATAAAAACAGTAATTTACCGTATTCAGGTTGTCCGTCCCCACCATGCAATAGCCCTTGGCTCTCAAACATTGAAGATGTACTTCAAAACCTAGACGATATTCACAGTCTATATCCAAGTAACTCATTTGTTAATACTATTATTGGCAGACTTAAAGGAGGAGGTATAGCTTCAAGGAGAGGAACTGTATATGAAATGCAGCGAATTTTATTAAGAAACAATCCTAATGCAAATTTAGGTAAGATTCTTCCTAATGGCAAGATAGCTGACTATGTTGACGATTTAAAACATGTAGAGTTCAAAAGTACTGTCAATATTGTTAATAAATTTGATCCTAATTTTCCCTCGAATGACTTTGATCAACTGAGGGGTTACCTTCAGAGTATAAGTAGCTTCGATAATTATGATCTAATTTTTGATAAAAAAATAATTGCTTATAAGAATGGATTTGATCCTAATGATATAGTAGGCATTGCAAATCATGCAAAGCAGAAGATGCAAACCGTTTTTCAAAATAACATTGATGATATTTTTGATGAAGTATGGGATAATCAAACATTGAGGCAGTCTCTGTTTCAAAATACTTCTGACTATAATGTTGCTAAAGATTTATTTTCAAATAAAATTAATCAATTGGACAATGATATATTTAAGAGTATAAAAGTTGAGTGATGGTTGAGAAAATAGAAAAAGTAAGAGATTTTAAAATATCAGAAAGCAACTTATGCTATTTAGATAAAGCCAGAATTAGTAATAGAGGGCTATTTGTCAACAATAAAGAAATCTATTCTGGAGTAGTTGATTTTAATGTTCTAGATGACAAAATTTTATTCGTAACTAACTCACCTAGTGTTTTTGTATACATCATTTCGAAGGATAACATTGAATTATCTTTTAACGGTTACAGTAGCACTACAAAAACTCTTGCAAAAGGAGGTTTCTATATGTCTAAGAAATTGAATAATGAATGGACACATTTCTATTATTCGTTTAAAGATCAGACTTTAGAGTACGTTGAAGTAATACCCGAGTTTATAGGGAATAATATTATAATTTCGAAAGGTGGAAATTTGATTTATAATCAAACCTATAATTGGATTTTTAAGACGAGTAATTTTTTAGAGATTATAAAAATAATTGGAGAAAGCGAAGGGGATATATTTCTTTTACTAGATGATAATTCAATTCTATCTCTAGAAGAGAAAGCGGGAGTGAAGAACTGGAAAACAAGTTTTGAAGATTACAAGTGGGGGGATTTTAGTGCGAATTTATCAGTTCTAATGGGATTGAAAATTGATCAAGGCAGATTAATACATCCTTATTTCATTGTTACAAGTGATGGTTGTGTTGAAGATACAGGGGTTTACGATTTTTTATCCAATACATTTGGAGATAGTTTTTTTATCAGAGAGAATGCTGAATATGTACTAATGGATTATAAAACTGTAATTTTTTCAATAACTATTCAAACTTACCCTGAAAAAGAAGAGTCCGTTGAAGCTCTATGTTATTTAGCAATTGTAGATATTGAGAATTTAAAATTTAATAAAATTTTACTTAGTAAGGGTTCTCAATATAAAGATGTAAAAAAAATTGATGTCAAAGGAGATAAGATCTATGTTTTAGATTTTGGAGATACATTGAATATTTTGGAATATAATAGTTTATCTATAGAAACCTAATAGTCAAATAAATTCACTCCACCTTTAACATAGACTGTAATTTAATTTTAGCTAAATAAGCATCAAAAGGTGAGAGGACTGTTTTCTTTTCTTCGGCAGACATGTTTCTCACTTGTTGAAATCTTGCAATTAGTTCCTTATAGATTCCAGAGTCTTGGACAGCATCATCAGTAGATTCATTCATTAAGAAATCAACCATAGTGTCGAGAGCTTTAGCCATTTTGGTCATAGCCTCAGCATTAGTTTTTGTCTCACAGTGTTCATATCTACTCACTTGTGCGAAGTGAACATCGATCAAATTGGATAGCTCATTTTGAGATAGTCCTTTCGTCTTCCTTAACTCTTATAATCTGCTTGCAAAGCTCATATTATTAGCATTTAGCGGTGAATTTGCATGTAAAATTAGCGGATAAGTATAGCAAATACAACGTTTGCATAGCAATAAAGGTTTATTTGAATTAAGACTTGTTTATGTTAAATAAGTGTGCTAAGTTCGCTTGCGAAAATGCATGTTCAAAATTTAACAAGATTTGAGTTTCGTTTTAATGACGATTTATTAAATCGGACTGATGTTCTTATAGGTAACATTAAGTATGAAATGAAAAGTTGGTCTAACGGTGGAAGTACATGGAATGCTTTCTTTGGCGGATCAGGAAATTCTTATCAGCAATTTTTAAGTTACCTGCAAAACACAAATAGTTTAGACAATTTAAAGTACGTTTTCAACAGTGCGAAAGCAACAGAAAGTCAAGTGAAAACTGCTTTTAAGAATTTATTATCTAATACAACTAAAAAACAAGAGATATTTGATTCAATTACACCTGACCTAAGGCAAAGCTTATTTGGACCTAATTCAAATGCCCATTTTGATGTCTATAGTTCAATGATAAATGACACAAATAGCCCACTTTATAATTTTATCTCAATTTAAGTATGGATTTCAAATTTATAGAAAGAATCGAAGATGTATTATCT
>CAZSKA010000119.1:0-11443 GCA_964607315.1 uncultured Saprospiraceae bacterium
ATCCCAGATAATTGTGTTGCTTTATTTATTGTTCCTTCTTTTGTCTTGTAGTCATTTCCGGTATGGGAATTTGTTCTTGTTTGTGTTTTTATCTTTTGTTCATTGAATATAGGATTATTATATTTTTCTATTATATTAATTGTTCTTTTTTTAAATTATACAGTAAATTCATGGATTCCTTTCTATTTGTGTTTTAATAATACTCTATAATACGATTCATTACTATAAAGGTGAGTAAAAAATCGATTAGCGAGAATATTTTTTGATTGATTCTCTAATTTTTTCACGTCTATTTTCAGGACTAGGATGCGAACTTTGGAATTCTGGTACATTTCTTCCACCACTTGATTCCTCTAGTACATCCATCACTTTTATCAATTCTTCTGGGTTATATCCAGATTCTATCATCATCAAAACCCCATAATCATCGCTCTCTAATTCTTGGTCTCTACCGTACTTCATGTTTGTGTAATTACCAATAACATTTGCAATTTGAGCCATAGAATGATCACCACCAGAACCAATCATAACACTTTGAATCAAACCTTGGATAAATCCTGATTTTGCCATTCTTACTGCACCATGTCTATAGATAACATGACCTATTTCATGTCCTATAACTCCCGCAACTTGATCTTCACTATCAAGTCTTTGGAACAATGCTTGAGTAATAAATACCTGTCCTCCTGGAAGTGCAAAAGCATTTACCGTTTTGCTATCAGCAAGTAAATGGAAATCGAATTTATATTCGCTATTAGCAACATCATTGATGCTATTGACTAATCGATACCCAATGTTATCAACAAACTGCTGAGCACGTTGATCTGGATGTAGTCCACCATATTGACTAATCATAGGATCTCTACTCTGTAAACCAAGTTGAACTTCTTGATCAACAGTATATTGAACACGTTGGGTTTCTCCTGTGATGGGATTTTCTTGTACATTCGTAAAATACTTGAATGCTTGATATCCTGCCATACACAGACCTATAATTAGGAATAATTTAAATCTTCCTGTTCCACCACCTCTTCCTCTTCTACTGTATGGATTTCCTGTTCCTCCGTAATACCTTCTTGTAGCCATTAATTATTTTTTTATAAGTTAAAGTGAGATGCTGATTAAAGATAAAATCATAACGATTGTGGAAAACCATATCGCGTAATCTATATCTGGAATTCTCTTTATTAGTAGACATATCAATACAATAGGAATACATGATATACAGATTAGTCCGAAAGTGAGAACTAAAGAATAAAGAATCATTTTAATTGTTGAAAGATCACTCTTCATTGCCCCAAATGATGCAGGTAATAAAACCATCAAGAACGCGACAAAGATTCCAGCAATCATAAACCAACTTTGTGGATCCATCCGGAAATCAAACACTCTTTTATCAGTTGTTTCTTCAGTCATTTGTTTTGATTTTGATTAATTTATATGTATCAAAATGAAAGATAACATAGATTTCCTATGTCTCAATACTTTTCAACTCAAAAAAATGAAAATCTGTTCCCTTTTGGGCTTAAAGCCCAAAGAAAATGATAAATAAGGTGCATAATGTGGGTTTTAAACCTCCCACTCTTTTGAAGAAATATAGACTGTACCTTTAAAGTGAGCTACTGTAACTTCGTTTTGATTTGTTACTACCACTGTATAATTAGCGATTCTATTGCCAGCATTTATTTTTTGGGCTCGGGCCCAAAGTTGATCACCTGTTTGGGTTTTTGCGATATGACTTATGGAGCTTTCTATAGAAACAGCGTGCCTCCCATAGCTATTACTCAAAAACGCAAATGCGGAATCTGCAAAAGAATAGACAATGCCACCGTGAGTTATATGAAATCCATTATTCATATCTTCATTAACAGTCATTTTTATTAATACCTCATTTTCTTCATAAGATATTAATTCTATTCCCATCCATCGAGAAAAAGCATCATTTTCGAGCATTTCATGGATTATTTTTTCTCCTTTAAGCATAGTGAAACTTTTTTTCTTTTTTGGCCATATCTCTTAATATAGGGCAACATCTGTATCGATCTTCTCTATAGTAATCGTATAGTGAATCTAAGGAGTATACAATCTTGTTCATGCCTATTTCATCTGCCCACTCTAACATTCCTTTCGGATAATTAACACCGAACTTGGCAGCTTTATCTATGTCTTCTTTGCTTGCAATTTGCTGGAACAAAGTATCCGCAGATTCATTGATAAGCATCATCAAGATTCTATCGAAAATTCTTTGATAAAAAGCTGTTGATTTATTGCTTTCAGGTGCGATCTTTTCCTTTCCTTCATAAGTATAGAACCCTTTTCCCGATTTTCTTCCTAGCCAACCAGCTTCTACTAGAGATTTTTGGGTGTGAGAAGGTTTATATCTTGGGTCGTAATAGAAGGCTTCGAATACAGATTCTGTAACGGCATAATTTACATCGTGACCGATGAAGTCCATCAAGGTAAAAGGGCCCATTCTAAATCCTCCAATTTCTGTCATTGCTTTATCGATATCTTCAGGTTGTGCTATTCCTTCTTCATACATTCTAAGTGCTTCACTGTAGAATGGACGAGCAATTTTATTAACGATAAAGCCTGGGGTGTTCTTTGCAACAACAGGGATTTTCAACCAATTTTCCATTAGTTGAGTGCAATATATTACATGTTTTTCATCTGTCTGTAAAGCTGGAATAATCTCCACTAATTTCATTAAGGGAACAGGATTGAAAAAATGAATTCCCAACATTCTTTCCGGTTTCTTAATAGCGCTAGCAATTGCACTGATGGATAGGGAAGATGTATTTGATGCTAACATAGCATCTTCGTTTACTATATACTCTAATTGCTGAAATATTTTCTTTTTTAAATCGAGATTTTCTATCACAGCTTCTATTACTAAACCACAAGATTCGAAAGCAGACATTTCATTTACGCAGAATATTCGAGATATAGATTCTTTGGCTTCAAGGTCACTAATTTTTCCTTTTTCAGCAAGTCGGTTTATCATTTTTTGGATGAATCCAAAGGCAATGTTCAGGGTTTCCTGATTGATGTCGAACAGAATAACTTCGTGTCCATGTGTTGCTGCATGTTGGGCAATTCCCCTTCCCATAGAACCAGCACCTACGATACCAATTTTCATCATTTTATTTTCCTTTAAAGTTTGGTTTTCGTTTTTCAATGAATGCGTTTACCCCTTCGTTATAATCATAGGTCTGGCTTGCTTTGAATTGTTCTTCACGTTCTATTTCTAGTTGTTGATCCATTGTATTATGCATGGATTGTTGTAACATCATTTTAGTTTTACCCAAAGCGTAAGTTGGCATATTTGCTAAATTTTGGGCGAAAGCCCTAGCATCATTTAAAAAACTTTCCAGAGGAAGAATTTTATAAACGATTCCTAAATCTTTTCCTTCCTGAGCGCTTAATTTATCACCAGTTAACATCAATGCTAATGCTTTATGATAACCCAAGAGCCTTGGCAAGGTATAAGTTCCACCGCTATCTGGAATTAAGCCGATTTTGCTAAAAGCCTGAATAAAGGAAACTTTTTCATGTGCTAAAACAATGTCACATGCAAATGCGATATTCGCACCAGCTCCAGCAGCTACACCATTTACAGCAGCAATTACTGGTTTTTCTAATGATCTGATTTTACGAATGATGGGATTATAATGTTCCCCAACAATTTTTTTCAATCCGTCAGTGGGAGCTGACATGGCTTCTTTTAGATCTTGACCAGCACAGAATGCTTTCCCAGACCCTGTGATAAGAACTGCACGTACTTCATCAGATTGACAATCATCAAGACATGTCTGGAAATCTAATGCCATTTGTCTGATGAAACTATTGAATTTGTCAGGTCTATTAAGTTGAATGACAGCAAGGCCATCTTTTATTTCAAAAACTATATTTTCCATTTCATTGATTTAGAAGAGAAGATAAAATTAATTATCAATAGGAAGGGTGCCTTGTCCACTGAATTTACCAATTTCAAATTCGGTAAAGTCTTGTTCAGCACGGAATCCATAACCGTAACTAGTATCTTGTTTGGAAGGTTGTGTAATTCGTACGAATTTATCTGTATATATTTCTTTGGCTTTCTCGTCCCACCATAATTCGCTCGTCTCTAATTTGTCACCATCAGCGTTGTATAAAACGACACTATCTCTTGCAACCATATTTGCTTTTCGATCATTTCTTAATGCATATTTTGCAATAAGCCAACTAGAAGGCCTTTGGTTATTATCAAAAAATTCAACGTTCATACCTTCAGGAAATTCGGTCATGTCATCAACATCTTCTCTGAATTTTTTGAGGATTGGATAATTAAGGCGAACACGTACTTTGGCAGAGTCACTATATAATAGATAGCCGTCGAAAGCGAATTCAGCTATAGCTTCTTCGTCTGGAAAAAGTTCTTCTATGTCTTTTTCTTTCGTAACACAGGAGAAGCAGATCAAAAGAGTAATAAAGGCAATTAAGCGAATCATCGACTTAAAGTTATGGAACCTTTGAAATCTACAGTAACATTATCGATGAAAGTGATTTCTGCATACCAAGCATAAACACCTTGGATTGCTGGTCTACCATTAAATCTCCCATCCCAACCTTGGGTAGGGTTATTAATTTCTAGACCAGTTCCTTCATATACTCTGTTTCCCCATCGGTCATAAACTTGAAGTAAATCAAGGCTTGTTGCAGCTCTATTAGTGAAGATAGTGAAGATGTCATTTCTACCATCATTATTAGGCGTAAAGATATTAGGTTCGAAAACGGGTCTTTCTAATTTTACTCTTACTGTAACATCGTCAAAAGTCACACAACCATCAGGAGTAGTAACTTGAATAGTGTACACAGTAGTTCCAGGAGGAATAACTTCAGGGTCTGGGCAATCAATACATGACATATTTGCGTCATTAGGGACTGATGTCCAAAGTATAGTAGCATTAGCACCTGGAGGATCAAATCCACCATCAAGATTGGCTTCGAATCCTAGAGTTGTTTCTTGATCTGGTCCAGCATCAGCTAATACAGGATCAGGTTCACCTACTACTACGGTGATGGAATCCATGCAACCTTTTATATCTTGTATGTTGACTTGGTACACACCGGCTAATAGGTTGTCAAAGTCAACTTGTTGATTAAAATCATTTGAGTTATTCAGGGCAAATTCATATTCGGGTGTACCCCCAAAACCTTCTATATTAAAAGCTCCATCATTAAATCCGGGACAGGTAGCATCTGTAGTATTTAGGAGATTAATACCTATATCTTCAAGGTCTTCACAACACGGTTCTGCGAAAATAGGAACAGTATGCGTTACAATACACCCTTGATTCGATTCAATAACAAGGGTTATAAATTTCTCTCCAAATTTTTCGTAAGTAATTGGAGGAGGGTTTTCGAGTGTTGAGGTCAAAGGAATAGCTCTTTCACCAAAGCTCCAAAAGTAATTTTGTATTGTAAATGGAGAAGGAACAGTACTAGTGTTTATAACTTGAAAATCTTGATCACATGCTAAACCTGATTCAGGGACAACCATAAAATCTGCCGTAGGACCTAAAAATTCTCCTGTCCCACCGAATTCTATTCCAAAACCAATGCTTGACGAGGTAAAATTATTTATCAATAAGGCATAAGATTGACCTTCCACCATATCAATAAATCTCACAAATCCATCTTCATTTGGTTCACAATTGAAATCCTCTTCTAAATCTTCACTCTCTAAATCAAGACCTGTAGGACCGGGACAAGAAGTTGCCATACATCTTAAAAGTTCTAATTCACATGATGCAACATTAGGTATTGCAAAAATAGCGAAATCAATATCATCATTTGCTAATGGAGAAATTGTAAAGGTTAAGGTACCATTGTTAGCTGCGGTCCATTTATACCATGTAGACTGATTTTCACTTAAAGAGCCATTAGGTCCAAGACAAGTTCCGTTTGCTTCATCTGGTCTATCTCCTGCTCCAGATAAAGTTTGCACAACAAAGGGTGATTTATCACATAACACAGCGGCCGTATTACAATCCTGTCCCGGCTCTACTGGGGGATTAAAATTATTTATACATAAACTAAATCTTCCCTGCTGATTTGCTAGACCATTTATTCTTATATAATAGGTTTGACCAATAACTAGTCCGGTTTCAAACATATTAACATTATTAGTTCCTGTAACACAGTTTAATTCATTTATTGTTCCACTACAATCTCCTGTATATAATGCTAATTGACTTGCAATAATATCATTGGCACCCGATGCTCCATCTACTAAAATATTCACAGCCAAAGCAAAAGCCGTAAATTCTAACCATACATCATTATCTGAATTAATCCAGCAAGAAGCAGGACCGAAACCCGAAGCACCTACACCTATATTATTAAACTGGGCATTCTCGGAACACCAGTTAGTAGGATTAGGAATAAAAAAGGCATCGCTACATTCTGAAAATTCTATTTGGGCGAAAGCCGAAAAAGAAAACGTAAGCAAAACCAGACTAAAAATTAATTTCATTAGCTTCTGTTTGTCAATTTAACGTAAATTACCAGCAATGTGTTTGAAAAAACATAAATGATAATTAAAAAGTAAAGTTAAAAATTTGTTTTCGTCTTATTATGATTCAATTTTCAATAAGAATGTTGCAACGAAGAAACATATATTACATGAATATGGAAAGTGGGATTATTTGCTTGATGGCTAGAAAAAAAATTACATCTTTACCTCTAAAACGAAGAACATGCAATTATTAAAGGACAAAGTAGCTATAATAACAGGAGGATCAAGAGGAATTGGAAAATCTATGGTAGAGGATTTTGTAGCACAAGGCGCACAAGTAGCTTTTACTTATAGATCATCAGCAGATGAAGCAAATGCTATTGCAGCTTCATTGAACAGTGACGAACAAAAAGTTATTGCTTATCAATCAGATGCCTCATCGTACACGGCTGCGGAAGAATTTGTAAAACAGGTTATGACTGATTTTGGTAAAATTGATATTTTGGTAAATAATGCTGGAATAACTAGTGATAATCTTCTGTTACGTATGGGTGAAGAAGAGTGGGATAAAGTGATCAATGTGAACTTGAAATCTGTTTTTAATCTAAGTAAACATGCTATGCGTCCGATGTTGAGAGCAAGAAGTGGATCTATCATTCATATTAGTTCGGTAGTTGGTGTTTTTGGAAATGCTGGTCAAGCGAACTATGCGGCGTCAAAAGCTGGAGTAGTAGGATTTAGTAAATCATTAGCAAAAGAAATAGGATCAAGAGGAATTCGTTCGAATGTAATTGCACCAGGGTTTATAGAAACAGATATGACGCATGTTTTAGACGAGAAAACAAAAGAAACTTTTATGGCGAATATTCCATTGAAGAGTCTAGGAAAGGGTGCTGATGTATCGAATGCTGCAATATTTCTCGGTTCAGATATGTCGACCTATGTAACAGGACAAGTATTAAGTGTATGCGGAGGAATGAATATGTAATATTATTACTACTTTTTATAGGAGTAGGGTTACATTCTTGTTTTTCATCGAAGAATAATGATCAAGTCTATGTTAAGCGGGCTTACGCCCAAAGTACGAGTTTTTATGATGTTGGTTTTGTAAAGGATACATCGAAGTTTACTAAAAGATTGCTGAGAGGAGAATGCCGTAAGGTTGATAACTTTTTCTATAATGAAGAATATCCTTTCTTACATGAGAAGAAGACAATCCGAGTAAACTTCCATTTTGTAAATTCAAAAGATAGTACGCATAATTTTAATCCAGACAAGGGAGTCAAGTATGCCCAGCAACTCGTTTATTATGCAAATGGGAAATTAAGAGAGAATCCAAAGATGAAATTACCTGAGGGTAATGACACACCCGTTCATCCTATTCCTTTTAGATATAAGTTGATGGATGATGAAAAGGGACCTGAAAATAAGGCAATTTATTTTCATTATTTGGATGATCCTTTTTTCGTAAATAGCGGTAAAAATTCAAACAATTACGACAGGACTCTGATAAATGAATTAGCTATAGGAAGTGATTCCATCTTGAATATCTTTTACATGGTTCATCATCCTGATAGCGTAAAGAGTAAAAAATATAAATCTACTGCCGCAGGAATAGCTTTGGGACATAGTGTGAAATTAGGTATAAATGGAAGTAAGAAAGTAAATCCATGGACTCATGCAGGATTGTTAAATCATGAGATAGGACACGTTCTAAGTTTACATCATTCCTGGATTAGAAACGATGGCTGTGATGACACTCCACCGCATCCTAATTGTTGGAATAAAGGTCCTTCACCTTGTGATGGAACCATTTCTAATAATGTGATGGATTATAATTCTACCCAAGTAGCATATTCTCCTTGTCAAATAGCAAAGACTTATAATCTTATGATGAATGAGAAATCTTCCAAAAGAAATTTAGTTATAAAAGATTGGTGCACATATAAGAAGGAGAAAACAGTTGTAGTAAGAGATACCCAAATATGGAGTAGAGGAGTAGATATATGTGGAGATATTATAATAGAAGAAAATGGTTTGTTGATGAGCAACTGTTTTATTAATATGCCAGAAAAGTCTAAAATTTTGATAAAAGGAGGAGGAAAATTAGTACTTAATAACGCCACAATTAAGAATGATTGTGATAGAGATTGGCAAGGTATATTTGTTGAAGAATCTTCAAAATCAGTAGGTTATGTTTCATTTATTGATACATTTTACTTAGAGAATGCAGGAGTAGGAGGAGAACTAATTGACTGACAGTTAGCTATTTAAATAAAGCAACATAAAATATTATAAAAAAACATATATATTTAAGAACGATACAGCATTTTATAACGTTAAAATGTATGTAAAGGCAAAATATTCATTACAATTTAATAAATATGTTTATATTTGCAATAAGAGATGATAAAAAGTACTTTTGGCACGGTATGTGCATTAAGTACATTAAAATATAGAGGTAATCACCTAAAAGAAGTAGTTTTCTTATTTTGAGACCTTAGTCGAAAGAGCCTAAATTTGCTTGCAAATTTGGGCTTTTCTTATGTAGGAACCTTTCATTCCAATTTAAGTCCAAAGTCTTATTGCTTCAATTTATGAACAAGGCTCATATTCCTATGTTATATCACAAACTAAGAAAATAATATGTTTGGGATATTCAAAAAAGATCCGAAGAAAGCACTAGAGAAAAAGTATAAGCAACTTCTACAAGAAGCATTTGACCTTTCAAAAACAGATAGGACTGCAAGTGACGCTAAAACAGCGGAAGCTGAAGAAGTATTAAAAGAAATTGAAAAGTTGCGTTAAAATGGTGACTTAATAATCGCTAAAGTCTATTGTTTTGTTTTCAGCTCTGAAATCGATAACATCCATAGTTACTATATCACCATTATCTTTTGCAATAAACTTATATTTTAGGAAAGCACCAGTAACTAATACATTATTTTGTTTGTCTACATAATCCTGAATGAAGGCAGTTTTTTGGATTGACTGATTAACAAATTCTTGTGTTACCCACATATCACCATTACCATCTTCCGATTCAAAAGTATACTCTTCACATAAAAAACCATGGATGGTTTCTGAGCGACCTGTTTTTGTAATAGTCATGCCTTCATCTGATGTTCCTTCAGGAGTCATTTTATCAACAATGCTCTTAAGATTCATGGAAATTAGGGAGCCATTCGTAATTGCATATGTTTTATCATTATCTATATCAAGAATAACAAACATGGACTGAATTTCCATTCCTATAGAATTACTAGACGTATTAAAATAATAATCAAAAATCTGAGGTTCCTCATCATTAGATTTGATTTCCATTTTCATTTTATGAGAAAAGTCGTAGACTTTAGTTTTATCGACACCTCCACCAAAAATAGAACCTAAGTCAAAAGAAGGATTAGAAGATGATGTACTATCCGATGAAGAACCAGCATCCATAACTCCTGGGAATGAATCTTGAGATACAGCTTCGCCTGAGAAAATTTTCTCAATTACTTTTTCCATCATTTTCTCAGCAAGACTTCCTACTGTCTTGTCAACAGCGTCATTCACCGCATTGTCAATAGCGTTATCAATTGATTTCGAGATTTTCCCAAATATTTGGGCATTACTAGAAGGAATGATAAAGAAACAAAGCAAGATTAAGGAAACAAATGATTTCATGTTTACAAATTATATTTTTAAAGTGCAAAGTTAAATATAAAATGTATGAGAATCAAGTGAATAGACGCTCTCAGTTAGTAAAACAACTAGTACAATGAATAAATGAGATAGTTTGATTAGTATTTGGCTTATAAATTTCCCATTCTTTTGGGGTTTAAACCCCAAAAAAACGTTTGTTTAAGCTTTTCTCAAAGTAAACTCAGTGATTTCAGGCCACATCCCAACTCTTCCTGGAAAACCAAGGAATCCAAAACCTTTATTAATATATAGATATTGGTCCTTCTCTTCGTATAAGCCGGCCCATTTTTTATACCTATACTTAATAGGAGACCATTTGACACCTAAAGCACTTACTCCAAACTGCATTCCATGTGTGTGACCAGATAATGTAAGATGTATTTTCTTTTCATGACTTAATGTTTTTTCGTCCCAGTGGGTGGGATCATGCGAAAGTAGAACACAAAATTCTTCAGAATCAACATCTTTTAAGGCTACGTCTAAATCACCATGTCTTGGAAATGGGCCTTTCCCCCAGTTTTCAACGCCAACTAAGCGAATGGAATCATTATCCTTTTTTATTTCTAGATTCTCATTTAGTAGGAGTTTGAATTCCATATCAGAATGCTTTTTTTGGAAATCATCCCAATAGGCTTTCCGACTTGCTTCATCATTGGATCTTCTATTTCCATAGTAGTCGTGATTTCCTGTAATGCTGTAATTACCGAATTTTGACTGGATTTTTTTGAATGTTTCTTTAAAGGGATCAATTTCGTCTTTATTTGAATTTACCAGATCACCCGTAAAAACAACCATGTCCGGATTCAGCCCATTAATCATATCAACGCCCTTTTGGACTTGATCCACACTATCATAACTACCAGAATGTATATCAGAAATTTGTACAATCCTAAAACCGTCAAAGGCATCAGGAAGATCTGGAAAGTTTAAACTTAGTTTATTCACCTTATAATTGTATTTCCCACGAGTGATACCATATATAAAGCCAAAAAAAGGAACTGCTGCTACACCAGCAATAAGCCCTGTAACTGCTTTTCTTCTAGTAGGGATGAAATCTTCAGGATTATAAGTACCAAATAATGAAGCTATATATTTACTAGCTCCTGTGAGAATCCTTGAACTATCATATAGAATGAAAAGAGTTGCTAAGAAAAACTTGATTACAAATAAAGTAAAAGCAAATCCTGTTACAAGATTAATCCATAAAGGTCTTACGCCTCCTTCGAAATCTTGAAAGAAGAATATTCCCCTTACAAC
>CAZSKA010000120.1:0-1133 GCA_964607315.1 uncultured Saprospiraceae bacterium
CCTTAGGATAAATGTTTAATTTTTTTGGAATTCTTAAAGTATCATTAGAATTGTTTTTGAATATCAAAAATCCAGTACATTGGGTATAATAATCGTCAGTGTTTTCATCTAACTTAATTTTTGTTTTAAAAATTAATGAATTAGCTCTACAACTGAATAATAAAACACATACATAACCTATAATCCAAAATTTAATTTTCATCTCTTCTTCTTCTTAATTCTTCTTAAATTTTTTAGTAAAATTTACATTCTTATTAATTTAGAAATTATATCCTTCATTATCTAAATAATGTATACCAATTTCAATGTTTTCTACATTGAAATTGAATGAAAATATAATTCAGCGTTCAAAATGAAATACACATTGTAGACTTACCCAAAAAACAAAAATCACTTCACCTCACACCGAAACATCTCCCTCTCCCCAATGTAGCCAACTAACACGTCGCCAACAACAACCGGCCCCACTCCCGCAGGCGTACCAGTATACAATAAATCGCCCTTCTGTAAACTGAAAAACTTCGATATATGAACAATCAATGTCTCAAAATCAAATATCATATTAGACGTATTGCCACGCTGAACAATCTCGCCATTTTTCTCCAATTTGAATTCTATATTCCCACTCTCGTTCAACACCTCACTCATATCCAAAAATGAAGAAATCACCGCACTATTGTCAAATCCCTTTGCAATCTCCCATGGATGTCCCTTCTCCTTACACTTCGCCTGTATGTCCCTTGCCGTAAAATCAATCCCTAATCCCACCGATTCTATATATGATCCAGCAAATGGCGCATCTACTCGCTTGCCATTCTTCGCTATCTTCAGCACAACTTCCACCTCATAATGCAAATTCTCCGTAAAATCAGGATAATAGAAATTATCATTATTCTTTAACAAGGCCGTGGGTGGTTTTATGAAAACCATAGGCTGTTTTGGAACTGGACTATTCATTTCTTTCGCGTGATTCGCGTAATTTCGACCGATACAGAATATTTTCATTTGACTTGTTTTTGTTCACCTGTAAAGGTATAAAGTAATTGAAAAGATGTATATACAAATTAATTCTTTTGCCAATTTATTATAGATTTTGTACCAATGAATAATCTCCATTCAGCAGAGCTCCAAGG
>CAZSKA010000120.1:1233-11408 GCA_964607315.1 uncultured Saprospiraceae bacterium
TGGCTTTAGCCCCTTGTCATGACAAGAGTAAATCCTACATCTTCTATTTTCTCCAATCACATAATCATCTATCTGCAATTCTAAATACCTATAACCTCTATTAATTGATAATTTTGTACCAATGAATAATCTCCATTCAGCAGAGCTCCAAGGTGGCTTTAGCCCCTTGTCATGACAAGAGTAAATCCTACATCTTCTATTTTCTCCACCGTCCTAATCCTCTTTTCCCGACATTCTCATTTTTTGGTACGGTTTATGCTCTTATACTTATACGAGTGAATTCATTCATATGGTAAAAAATTATAATGTGTAATGAATTGTTCTCCAAATTGAACTTGGAATTCGTGCTAGATTATCTAAATGCTTGATAAACAGCCGACAAAATAGCTGTTTATGATGCTTAATCATTGTTGTCACTATCGCTTTAGGCGATATTAGTAATAATGAATAAGCAAAAGTCACTATTTCATGGAAGATAATGATCAAAGGATCATCCCTTCTATTGAACTAGATTTTCTATGCATAATTCGAGACATACTATTTACATTATAAAAGGGCTGAAAATTTCCGCCTTCTTTTAAGTGCAAATAGTATTTAACCAAGATGAATCCCAACTATTCCCTCACATAGGACATTCCCGTGTGTGGCTAGTTGATTGTGAAAAGGATACTTGATTTTCATCCATTCTTTTCTATTCGTCTAACTCAAATTTGTATTATGAATAGATTGTTATCAATCTTTTGCTTTCTGGTTTTTAGCTTAGTTGGACATGCTCAGCAAGTATGTGAATTAGCATATACAATCGAAAATCCACAATTATTTTGCAATAATTTCACTTTCGATAATGCAAGCTTTTCATTGCCTTCCTCTACATGTAATCCCTTTACAAATCCTGAAAACCTTTGGTTTTCATTTAATGCGGATGGTGCTAATATTAATATAGAAGCAATACATGAAAATGGGCAAAATATCTACTTTTCTATCATCCAGTTCACAACAGTAGCCTGCGATGAAAACAAATTTGTAGAGATCGCTTGTGCTGAAAATACCTTAGATGAAATAAATCTACTAGAAGAAGGCATTCAATATTATATCATTTTTGAAGTGGAAAACAATGTGGGAGGAAATGCTGAAATATGTTTGAATAATTCTCATGATACGCCTCCTCCAATTAATGATAGACCTTGTAATGCGATTAGTTTAGGTCTAGATGATTTTTGTATTAGCGGTTCAACAAAATTTGCAGAAACGCATCAAGATTCATTTCCTTGTGGAACAGATTTCGACCAAGATATATGGTATACTTTTCAATTGGATGATAATCTTGCCTTTGGTGCGGATATAATCTTGACGCCTGTTATAGATACAGCCGAATTTCAGCTTAAACTAGTGCAATTTACGTTTGATACTTGTTCGTCAACTTATGTGACTAGAGCTTTTGATTGTTCATCTGATGATGGATACGCTATCCAAAGTACAAGCTTAGAACCAAATATTGATTACTATATCGCTATTTCATCAAAAAATGATGATGCTCCAGATTTTGAATTATGTATTAATCAATTGATTGCAGATCAGAATACCTTAATCTGCTTTCCTCAAGATGTTGATGTAAATGGCGAGCCTACCGAAGTCGATTTATTCTACACGTTATTTAGTAGTGATCTGCCAGGCTGTGATTTCAGCAATAAATTGAAATATTACCAATTTGTTGCAGATTCAGAATTAGGTTCGGTGGAAATAAGGTTGGATTCTTTAGGTGATCAGTCTGAGGTTTACCTTGGTTTTGGATATCATGATAATAATACTTGTTTACAGGCTTTTAACTTACAGGAATCATTCTGTGGCGATGTGAGCAATGCCATACTTGAAATAAATAACTTGGTTACTGATAGAGAATATATCATCATAGTAGGTACTAATGCCAATTTTACTGATAGATTTGAATTGACTATCAATGGTAATTATCCGAATCCTTTCTTTAATGCTTCTCCTTGCACAGCATATGAGTTATTGCCTGGGCAATCTTGCATTGGCGGAACTTCAGCAGTAGGAGGAACAAATCCAGGAAATTTATCTTGTGAGGTAGTTGATGTGCAAACCGAAAATTGGTACAGAATAAGAAATAGCAATTTTACGAATCCGGAAGTACTTTTCGATAATTATTTACCAACTGAAAATTATCAGTTTTCTATAGGATATTTCCCTAGAGGATGTACGAATGAATTCATTATTTTAGATGAGATATGTGCAGCTGATGATGGATTTAGTCAGGAGATGAGTATACCAGATTCTATTGAATTTGTATATATGGCAGCTATTTTTGAAGATGATATAACAAGGAATTTTAAGTTGTGTATTGACTTTGAAGATGCACCAGAATTATGTGGGATAAATGATTTTTGTCATGAAGCAATTCCATTAGGTCCTCTATCAACGCAAGCTGAAACGTGCTTTGAAGCATGCAGTTATAATGCAACACAGGAGAATACGTTTATTCCATTATTGAATGAATTACCTTCCGTGTGGTATTCTTTTGAAGTCGATCAAGAATCTACTATAAACTTGACGTTTGGTGAAGCTCTTGATGCTAGATATTATATCACTTTAGCATCTTCAGATGACTGTGACAATTTTGTAGTTCATGATATAAAGTATGCATTTGTTGATGAAGAAAGCTTTTTAAGATATAATGTTCCGAGTAGTGGTACGTTCTATTTGATTGTAAGTTCAGTGCAAAGAGGAGGTGGTTTTGTTAATATCTGCTTGAATCAAGAAGCCGATAGCCCATGTGCAACAGATGATCAAATCCGTGTTGTAAATACCTCTTTGGGTTCACCCTTAGCTGGTCCTTTTCAAAATCAGGAGCTTATTACTTTCTGTTATGATTTGCCAGCTTATCAACCTGGTGCTTTAAGTGATTGTCAATGGATACAAGGTATTGTTCCGTCTTTCGGAATGGGCTGGAGTGAAAACTCTTTCGACTCACTTGGAATGCCTATCCAAACATCGATAATAAATTCTGTTAATGATAATACATCATGGGATTGGTTTAATGATGTCAATGCGAATGTTGATAATGAAAATATCTTTTTAGGATTTAATCAACGCGCAATGTTGGATCTTTGCCATTCTTCTCAGGCTGATTGCAATGGTTCGCCTCTTGTCGATGGTGATGTACTTCCTGCTGGATGGTTTTCTTTCCAAAACGGAAATCACCCAGAACAATCTGGTGGTGATGGCATATCTTGCACGAGCTCCCAAGGTCCTTGGCAAGTTTGTTTCGACTTGATAGCTACGGATAGTCCTGATCTGGAAGTTAGCATGTTTACTTTTGCTGATGGTCTAATAGCAAATGCTAATTTCGTCAATGATTTTTGTCTAAATGACCTTCCGGAACATCAAAAATACTTTGTAGACTGTGACATAAATCCAGTTGATACTAGCTTATTTATAGAGACTTGTAACGAATTGACTACTTCTGTTTTTGAAGATGGAGCAAACCGATATTTTTGGTTAACACAAGAAAACCAAGCTATTGAAAACAATACGTCTGGTAGTGGAACATCTTTGGAGGTAACTCTAGAAAATCTTACAGATACTATAGCAACAGTAGATTATATTATCCAAGAATATAATAACACGGGCTGCTTATTAAGAAATATTAATTTAACAATAGCTGTTTATCCTAACATCCAAATTCCTCGTCCTTCTCTGACTACGGTTTGTCTTTATGATAGTGTTCAAATGAATGAAATCATAGATGTAGATCAATTTATATTGGGATCTTTTACGATAGATTGGAATTCACCTAATGTCGCGAATCAACCTGATGCTTTTTGGACGGGAATTGCTGATGATACGATAGTATATTCTGTGATTTCTCAGGCTAACTGTACTTTCCAAGATACTTTTATTATCGATGTAGAAGATGTTGTTGTGGAAGAATTTGTAACTGATGTTACTTTGTGCGCAGGAGAGTTACTTGACTTTAATGCAGTGCTACCACTAACAGAAATTATAGAAGATTCTTTCACGGTTGATTGGGAGTTTGAAGGTATTCCTGATGATCCATTTGCCTCTACTATCATACAGGAATCGATGGTTGTTCCTTTTGAAATTACAGGGGTGCGAGGATGTACATATGCAGATTCATTTAGCGTTTTTGTACCGAACATTCAGCTGGAATCGAATATAGAGGAGAAATTTTGTTCTACAGATGAAATCCTGCTTAGTGCGAGTATTTCTACTAATTTGATTGATGAATTATATTGGCTTACGCCCAAAGGTGACACCCTTTTTACCAATAATATTTCTGTCCCTGCAGATGGATTTGATGCTGGTGTGAACACCTTTAGATTTTTTGTAAATTCTATAGAAGATTGCCCTTTTGCAATAGAAGATTCATTGACGATTTACGAGGTACCTGTGGTGACAGTTGAAGGTTTATTAGATACTGTTGGTATCTGTTCGTATGAAGAAGTAATAGTGAGTTCTTCGGTTACTCCGGATATTTATGCGGTTACTTGGGAAACGCCAATTGGGACATTGGATACTTCTGGATTTACTACATCAACGGAAGGCGTTTATTCCTATGTAGCTGGTTTTGAAGATGGAGATATATCTTGCTTGACAGAGGATATGTTCTTTTTAGAAGTCTATCCTGATGCGGAGACTACTTTTGATTTTGATACCTTGATTTGTGTGAACGATACTACTGAAATTATATCTTCTAATCCGAATTTGAAATTTGTATGGTCTACAGGAGCAAATGGTTCAACAATAGAAGCTATACCTGGAACATATGCTGTAACAGTTAGTAATGATTTTGATTGTTTTGATGAGTTTGATTTTGAAGTGAATGGTAGAGAATTACCAGACCCAGTGTTCTCCTTTGATTTCAGTATTTGTGATGGAGATTCTACGCTCATAATGCCTTTGGATTCGCAGTATAACTATGCATGGAATTCCGGAAATACCGAACCTGATGAAATAAGCTTTGGGGGAACCCATACTGTTACTGTTACGGATGATATAATGTGTGCAGATAGTTTTGAGTTCTTTGTTGATGTACTAGCTGTACCTGAAGTTCAATTAGATTTTGAAATTGTACAAGACACCTTGTTCTTGATGAACCTCACAGAAGGTGGATTTGATTGTTCATATGTCCTTGACGATATTGTTATAAACAATGCGCAAGATACGTTCTTGATTCTTCCACAAGGTAGCTATAACCTTAGTTTGCAATGTTCCAATGGAGATTGTTTTGATTCTGAGAACGTAGAGTTTTCTATTGTGATTAGTGGGGTCGAGCCCCAAAGAATAAGCGCTATTAAGCTGTTTCCTAATCCGAGCGATGGCGTTTTCACCATTGATTTTCAGGGGTCTTATTTAAGAGAAATAGAAGTATTGGATATAGAAGGAAGGTCAGTGCAAAAGATAAATGTTGGTCTACAAGACACTTATATCTTTAATTCAGAATTGATTCCAGGAGTATACTGGATAAAATGTTTCCTTGACGATCAAATAGTTACAAAGAAAATAGTGGTTTTCTAAGATAAAAGGGAATATTAGTAAAGAGGAAAATTCATATATGTTTACTGAATATACAAAGGAACATTAAATAAATTCTAATGTATTAGTTACCTTTGCCACCTTATAATAAAAAAATAATATGGCATATCTATTTACCTCTGAATCGGTGTCAGAAGGACATCCAGATAAATTAGCAGATCAAATTTCTGATGCATTAGTAGATCATTATTTAGCATTTGATCCTTCCAGTAAAATTGCATGTGAAACAATGGTGACTACTGGTCAAGTTGTTTTGGCAGGTGAAGTAAAAACGAAATCTCTAATTGATGTACAACAAGTTGCACGTGATGTAATTGAACGAGTAGGATACACGAAGTCTGAATACATGTTTGATGCAAATTCTTGTGGAATTTTATCAGCTATTCACGGTCAATCTCCTGATATTAATCAAGGGGTAGAAAGAAGTAATCCAGAAGATCAAGGTGCAGGAGATCAAGGAATGATGTTCGGATATGCCACTAACGAAACGGATAACTATATGCCATTGGCTTTAGATATTTCGCATAAGATTCTTCTAGAATTAGCTAAGGTTAGAAAAGAAGGAAAAGTGATGACTTATCTAAGACCTGATGCTAAAGCACAGGTTACACTAGAATATAGTGATTCAGGAAAACCACAGCGTATCGATACGATAGTTGTTTCTACGCAACACGATGATTTCGCTGAAGATAATGCCATGTTAGAGCGAATTAAGACAGATATGATAAATATTGTCGTGCCTTCAGTTCGTCAACAAATGTCACCAGGTATTCAAAGTCTTTTTAATGATGAAATCACTTATCACGTAAACCCTACAGGGAAGTTTGTAATAGGTGGACCGCATGGTGATGCAGGATTAACAGGAAGAAAGATAATTGTTGATACATATGGAGGAAAGGGTGCTCACGGTGGTGGTGCATTCTCTGGAAAAGATCCTTCAAAAGTGGATAGATCAGCAGCATATGCAACAAGACATATAGCAAAAAATCTTGTAGCTGCAGGAGTCTGTGACGAAGTGTTAGTTCAAGTTTCTTATGCTATAGGTGTTGCACACCCAACAAATATCTACGTTCAAACCTACGGTTCTGCTAATGTAGATATGAAGGATAATGAAATAGCAGATAAGATATTGGAGCTTTTCGATTTGCGTCCATACTTTATAGAGACTTCACTAGGTTTAAGAAACCCTATTTACTCGGCTTCAGCAGCATATGGACATATGGGAAGACAAACTGAGATGAAAAAAGTATCATTTAAGAATATTGCAGGAGAGGTAAAAGAAATGGAAGTGAAGTTATTTCCATGGGAAGAATTGAATAGAGTGGACGATATTAAAAAAGTATTCCAAATTAGTTAACTAATTGTCCCATTTATCGTTTAGTATTTAAGACCAATTTATCTTACTTGTTTGTGCAATTAATTTGTATTTTGGTTCTTTGAATTAGAGCTTAGAGAGTATCAATTTCTATTGATATTGATTTAAAACAATCAACTAACTTTTAATCCGGATATAAGGATTCGGATGGAACTTATTACTTTAATCTAAACTGTACTTGATACATGTATAATTTTGAACAAAGGCATATTGGTATTTCCCCTGAGGAAAGAGACCAAATGCTAAAAGAAATAGGAGTTAATTCACTTGATCATTTAATGGATGAAACAATTCCAACAAATATCAAGAGAGAAACTGAGATGAAAGTGCCTGATGCATTAAGTGAATATGAATATCACAGAATGCTTAAGATGATAGCATCAAAAAATAAAATTTTCAGATCATATATTGGGCAAGGATATAACGGGACGATAACTCCTGCAGTTATTGCTAGAAATATTTTTCAGAACCCTGGGTGGTACACGCAGTATACTCCTTATCAAGCAGAGATTGCTCAAGGAAGATTAGAAGCATTACTGAATTTCCAAACCATGGTCAGTGATCTTACTGGACTTCCTATTGCAAACGCTTCACTTCTTGATGAAGCGACAGCTGCAGCTGAGGCAATGTCTATGTTTTATGCACTGAAGAATAAGCGAAATAAAAAAGATCCTATTACTAAGTTTTTTGTGGATAATGATGTGTATGCACATACAGTTTCTGTATTAGAAACTAGAGCATTGCCATTAGGAATAGAGATTGTAAGAGGAGATTGGGCTTCACATGAAATAACTGATGAGTATTACGGTGTATTAGTACAATTTCCATCTGCCTCAGGTTCTGTGAATGACTATAAAGAATACTTCCAAAGCTTAAATGATAAAGGAGTATATATTACAGTTGCGGCTGATTTATTAAGCCTTGCATTATTTACAGCTCCAGGTGAAATAGGAGCACATGCAGTAGTAGGAAATACACAACGATTTGGAGTTCCTTTAGGATATGGTGGACCGCACGCAGCTTATTTTGCGACATTAGAAGATTTCAAAAGGATAATTCCTGGTAGAATAATAGGTGTTTCTGTTGACTCTAGAGGAAGAAGAGCTTTAAGAATGGCTCTACAAACTAGAGAACAGCACATCAGAAGAGAAAAAGCAACAAGTAATATTTGTACTGCTCAAGCTCTTTTAGCGATAATGGCAGGAATGTATGCAGTTTATCACGGACCTACAGGAATAAAGTCTATTGCAGCCTCTATCCAAAACAAAGCATCAAATCTACGTGATGCAATGTCTGATGCAGGTTATAAAGTGAATGAAGGAGAAATATTTGATACTATTTCTGTTCAAGCTGATAGTAGTAAAATTAGCGATATCAAAGCAAAATCTGTAGGCAAAGGGATTAATTTTTATTATACAGATCATGGATTTTCGATTTCTCTAGACGAAACGGTTAGCAACAATGATATGAACGAGCTCGCAGAAATTTTGGGCGTAAGCCTAACAGCAAAAACTGCGAATATCTCACTAGAGAGAAAATCTGAATTCCTAACACATCCTGTTTTCAATTCTTATCATACGGAAAGTAAAATGATGAGATATATCAAGAGTCTAGAGAATAAAGATCTTTCTTTAATGCATTCTATGATTGCTCTTGGTAGTTGTACAATGAAACTGAACGCAGCTGCGGAATTGATGCCAGTTTCTTGGTCTGAATTTGCAGATATTCACCCATTTGCTCCTTTGGATCAGGTAGAAGGATATACCCAAATGATCAGGGAATTAAGTGAGTATCTAAGTGATATTACAGGATTTGCAGATTGTTCTTTACAACCAAACTCAGGTGCGCAAGGAGAATATGCAGGACTTTTGACGATTGCAGCTTATCATAATGACAATGGAGGTGCTCACAGAGATAAAGTATTAATTCCTACTTCGGCGCATGGAACTAATCCTGCTTCTGCTGTGATGGCGGGAATGAAGGTAGTTCTTGTGAAATGTGATGATGAAGGGAATATCGATTTCGATGACTTGAAGGAGAAAAGTGAATTACATAAGGATACTTTGTCGGGCTTAATGGTGACTTATCCATCAACTCACGGAGTATTCGAGACGAAAATCAAGGAAATATGTGATACGGTGCATGAGAATGGTGGACTTGTATATATGGATGGTGCAAATATGAATGCACAAGTAGGTTTGACTAGTCCGGGACACATTCATGCGGATGTATGTCACTTAAATTTGCATAAGACTTTTGCTATTCCTCATGGAGGAGGTGGACCTGGAATGGGACCCATTTGTGTAAATGAAAAATTAGCACCTTATTTACCTGGACATAATGTCTTAGGGAATTTGGACGGAGTAAGAGCTGGGGCAGTTTCAGCTGCTCCTTATGGCTCTGCATCTATTTTGCTAATTTCTTATGGATATATCAGAATGTTAGGAGCTGAAGGTATGTTGAATGCAACGAAATATGCCATTCTAAATGCAAACTATATGAAAGCTCGTCTTGAAGGTAAGTACGATGTTTTATATACAGGTGAAAAGGGTAGAGCAGCTCATGAATTAATTGTAGATCTTAGAAAATTTAAAGCATTAGATGTTTCAGCAGAAGATATAGCAAAACGTCTTATTGATTATGGATTCCACTCACCGACCTTATCTTTTCCAGTAGCTGGTACCTTGATGATAGAACCTACCGAAAGTGAAGATAAAGATGAGCTAGATCGTTTTTGCGATGCGATGTTATCTATTCATGATGAGATTGATGAAATTGCTTCTGGGCAGGCAGATAAAGAAAATAATGTTTTACATAATGCTCCGCATCCGCTTGAATCAATTACCTCTGATGATTGGGATAGACCATACTCAAGAGAGAAGGCCGCTTATCCTATAGGATATTTAAGACAGGGAAATAAGTTTTGGGCGAGTGTTGGTAGAGTAGATAATGCACATGGAGACAGGAACTTGATTTGTACATGTCCTCCTATTGAAGAATATGCGGAAGATTTTGAGTCTTAGAATTTAATTATATATATTTTTTGGGCTTACGCCCAAAGATGATGAAATATAGAAGCCAGAGTTATTTTGCTCTGGCTTTTTTAATTATAAGGCATATTATTGGGTATAATGCCATTCTGAAAATATTCTCATAGATTATTGAAGAACGCTTTATACCAATTTAATTTCAAAATGTCGTATAAAATTTTGATACTTAATTTTTC
>CAZSKA010000121.1:0-11403 GCA_964607315.1 uncultured Saprospiraceae bacterium
ATACTAATCAGACATTAGTTTCAGATGTTTGGTTAACAGATTTTATTAATTACAGCAATAGCATTTTTATTAATGGAATATATGAAGGAAGCTTTCATATCCATGAAATGAATGTTCAACAATTTGATTTCTCATTAATGTATCTTGAAAAAGATATATTGATAAAAAGAATAAAAAATGAAAAAGAAGGAAATAGAACCTTAATTCTAAATTATAATACGAATGAAATTTGTGGTGAGATTGATTCTTGTTCTTTGGTATTTTTTAAGAATAATAACTTGTTTTGCAAAAGAAGTAATGATAAGACAAAGGTAGAATTATATTCTTTTCCAGAAGCAAAACTATTATGGGAATATAATCTAATTGAACTAGGAACTTATAAGCCTTATACTAATGAAGAATTTTATTATAAGGTTAATGGGTTTATAGGAATAATAGGAGATGAAATATTTATAGATTGTTCTGGAAATATAATTTTAGCATTGAATATCCATACAGGAAAACATATGAGGAGGTGGCAGTCATTTGATGATCGGAATATAGTGAAATTGCCACATGTCATGAATATTGGAGCTAAAGTAATGAATCGTTATTTCATTAGTAGAAATAAAAACTATTTAATTGCTTTTCGTTCAAAATCAATTGTAAGAATTGATCTAAAAAACAATGAATTCATTGAAAAAGATCTTTCAGTATCATTGGATAAGCATAAAATAAGGCACATAGAAGGTTCTTCAAAAACGATAGAAACAGAAAGTCATTACTTTATATTTGTAAGAGTAGATGGAGATAAAATGGGACTCGATGAAAATTATGGGGGATTTATTGCGATAAATAAACAAACATGTGATATTGATTGGTTGTATTGGGCGGAAGATTTTTATGTGAAATGGGATTATGTAGAATTGGTAAATGATAAGCTTTATATATTGAGTGGAGAGGACCTATTGATTTTTGAAAAAACAGAATAAGGCATAAGTTAATAATGAAACAAGTATGATAAGTATTTCAGAAAATGGCTTCATAAAAACAGAACAATAGCATGTTTAAATTAATAGAGAAAATAGAAAATGTAAGATCTTTTGCGCTTGATGGAGATTATTTATATTTAAATTTAACCTCTAAAAAGGTAATAGAATACTATACTAATAAGATATTAATTTCAGATGTTTGGTTAACAGATTTTATTAATTACAGTAATAGCATTTTTATTAATGGAATTTATCCAGGTAGTTTTCATATCTGTGAAATGAATGTTCAACAATTTGATTATTCATTATTATATCTTGAAAAAGATATTTTGATTAGAAGATTGCAAAACGAAAAAGAAGGGAATAAAACCTTAATTCTAAATTATAAAACAAATGAGGTTTGTGGTGAGATTGATACTTGTTCATTGGTTTTTATTAAGCATAATAATATCTATTGTAAAAGAAGTAATGATAAGAAAAAAATAGAGGCCTATTCATTTCCAGAAGCAAAATCATTATGGGAATTTGAATTAAGTCAATTAGGCAAGTATAATAAATATAATAGTGATGATAAAAAATTTTATAAACTGCGACGGTTTCTTTATGTGATCGGAAATGAATTGTTTGTTTCCATTGATAGATGTATGCTGTTAGTTCTTGATATTGCTACGGGAGAAGAAACAAGAAGGTGGCATTTTATGAAAAATTCAACAAAAGATTATTTAGATGAAAATGCTAATATAGTAGGAGGAAGTGAGCACTTTAAGAAAAGTGATAATGAAAAATATCTACATAAATTTAATGATAAGTATTATGTCAAAATTGACTTGCAAACTAATGAAGTCTTTGTAGAAGATTTAACTGAAACATTGAATAAAAATAAAATAAGAGTATTTCGTAACCAAGGTGTTATTATAGAAACGAAAGATAATTTATTAACAATAGGCGAAGGTGTTAAATTAGGCCCAAAAGATGATCATGTAGTTTTATGTGCAGTTAATAAAATGACATTCGAAATAGAAAGGCTTTATACTGATCCAGATTTTTCTTTAATAAATGATATGTACCAATTACTAAATGATAAGCTATACATTCTGAATGCAACAAATGATTTGATGATTTTTGAAAAAATGGAATAGGTCATAAAGTGATTAATCTAGTGGTGTTAAAATTTAATGTACTTCAATTCTATTTTAAGGTAAATGTTAGAAGAAATTTTCACTAATTGGATAAAAATGGAGATGTGTTAAAAAGTAGGAATAAGAAGCAATTCTTAAAATTTCACATCCTGGCTCCCGCTAACGAAATGTACGAAAGTTTCCAATATTTTAACGGCAGTAAAATATAGTGAGAGAACCCTGCTATTAGTGCAGAGTTGTTGATGGATGTTTTCCACCTCTTAGCCACCGCCAGCGGAATCAAGAACGTTTCCAATATTTAACGGTAATTAATAAAGTTATAGAACTCTGCTATTAGTGCAGATTTTTTGATGGATGTTTTTTCCACCCCCTAGCCCCCGCCAGCGGGGGAAATGTTTAAGTTGTAGTATGTAAGATTAATATTCCAGTAAATTACGGATTGCTTCTTCTACTTTTTCTGCAGATGGAATCATTGTTTTCTCTAATACTTCATTCAGCGGAATTGCTGGCATATTTTCGGCACCAATCATACGTACGGGTGCGTCTAATGATTCAAAACATTCTGCTGAGATACGTCCTGATAAAGCTTGTGCGAAACCATTGTTGCTTGGTTCTTCCGTTACAACAAGACAGCGGCTATGTTTACGAACTGACTCGAAAATAGTGGCTTCGTCAAGCGGATGAAGGGTTCTTAGATCAACGATTTCAATTTGTTCTGGGAATGCTTTGGATGCATTCAGTGCCCAATGAACACCCATGCCATATGTGATGATGGTCATCGATGTTCCTGCTTCGATATGTTCTTCACTTGCTTCTTGTGTAATAGCTGCTTTCCCAAAAGGTAAGATGTAATCTTCCCCTGGCATAATGGTTTTTGCTGAAGACGTTCCTTTTACTTTACTCCAGTATAATCCTTTATGCTCAAAAAACACTACGGGATTCGGGTCGTGATAAGCTGCTTTTATAAGGCCTTTCATATCAGCGCCATTACTAGGATAAGCGATTTTTACACCTCGGATATTAGCAACGATTGATTCTACGCTTGAACTGTGGTAAGGTCCGCCACTTCCGTAAGCTCCTATAGGAACTCGTAAAATCATGCTCACTGGATATTTCCCGTTACTCAAATAACATGAGCGAGATACTTCGGTAAATAATTGATTCAGACCTGGCCATATATAATCGGCAAATTGGACTTCCACAACGGGTTTGAGGCCAACGGCACTCATACCAACTGTAGAACCAACAATAAATGCTTCTTGGATAGGTGTATTAAACACACGTTCGTCTCCAAACTTTCCAGCTAATGTTGCCGCTTCTCTGAATACACCACCTAATCTTTTACCTACATCTTGTCCATAAATCAAGCACTTTTCATCTTTCTCTAACAACTCTTTGTACGCGAATAAAGCACAATCAACCATTACCTTCTCTTCCCCATCTTTGGGCCTACGAGCCCCTACTTCTTCCGTAATAGGAGTCGGCGCAAAATCATGTGTAAACAAATCAGCTGGAGTAGGATCTTCTTGAACTTGTGCAAGTTCAAAGTCACTAGCAACAATAGCTTTTGCTTCCGCCTCTAACTTCTCAATATCTTTAGCACTTACACCATTTTTTTTCAATAATGACTTTAATTTCGGATATGGATCACGCTTTTTATGCTCGTCGAGATCATCTCTATACCATTCCATTCGTACTCCTGATGTATGGTGATTCAACAAAGGGACCTTGGCATGGATAAGGAAAGGACGACGCTCTTTTCGAATAGTTTTAAAAACTTTTTCTATAGTTTCATAGCTTTCTTTAAAGTTAGAACCATCAATTGTATAGGCCTCAATTCCAGGAAAACCTTTGATGTATTCATAGGCATCCATTGATCTTACTTCGTCTTTGAAAGCACTAATATCCCATTCATTATCTTGGACCAAGAAACAAATAGGAAGCTGCTTCAATGCTGCCATCTGAAACGCTTCACTAACCTCTCCTTCCGTCACACTAGCATCTCCGAATGAACACACAACTACAGGTTTTTTCTTTTCTTCTGCAGCTCCGTCAACATTATATATTTCTTTGTATCGAATACCTAGTGCTACGCCTGTTGTAGGAATAGCTTGCATACCTGTTGCTGAAGATTGATGCGGAATTTTCGCTTTATCATCATCCTTAAGAGAGGGGTGAGCATAATAAGCACGACCACCTGAAAAAGGATCATCTTTTTTCGCAAGTAGTTGGAGCATAAGGTCATAGGGCTTCATGCCCAAAGAAAGGAGCATGGCATCATCGCGGTAATACGGTGCTACATAGTCTTGAGGAAGCAGTTGCATTCCAAGCGCTACCTGAATCGCTTCATGTCCTCGAGATGTTGCGTGAACATATTTCGAAACGATATTAAAATTTTCTTCATAGAGTTCTGTCATTGCTTTGGCTTGAGCCATCAGCGAGAACCCTTTTTTCATATTTGTTTTTGAGAGCATCCGTAAAATTAATTGTATGTGCAAATATATAAAGGAAAGCGGAAAAGAAAAGTTGTGGAGGGGATAAGGATTATATTAATAACCTGAGTTAGGGATTAATTGCGTCGGCAAAAATCTAAGAAAACACCTTATTTTAGGCGTTTTGTTGAAAATGTGGCGGGCCACATTGAAATAAAACAACGCAGAAGAAGGTGGAATTCTTTGATTTCCCTTAAAATCGTATAAAGAAAGTTAAATTTTTATAGTGGCTTATGCTCTGATAAAATCAATCTATTGACATTTAATGTATTTAATGCCATTTAATTGCTAGCTAGTAATCCAGAACTCAGGTTAATAATGATATCTACAAGCAACAATTAATAATTCTTCGTCTGTGTAACTGTAGACCAAGCGGTGTTCTTTATCAATTCGTTTTGACCAGAAGCCCTGTAATTCGTGCTTCAATGGTTCAGGATTTCCGATTCCTTCAAATGGATTTCTAAGAGTGTCTTTTATAAGAGAATTAATTCTTTTTAGCTTTTTCTTATCATTTTTCTGCCAATATAGATAGTCATTCCAAGCTCCAATAGACCAAGCACATTTCATTCTTCTTTTAATTCTTTATACTTTTTATTTCCTTTCTTCACATCTTTAATCGATTTTAATAAAACATCTCGATTTTTGCCAGACAATAAATAATTTGTTTCTACTAAGGAGTTGTATTCTTCCAATGATATAAGTACCAAATCTTTTTGATCCTTGCGTTTTATGATAACTTCCTCTACATCATCAATGACGGAGTTTAACCAGTGTTTTAGGTTTAATCTTAGCTCAGTGTAGTTTATTACCTTCATGCTTCAAAGTTACTAATTAAGTACGTAATTAACAACGTGTGTTTTATCTTTTTGTTTCATTGATTAAGTTTTTTTAGGTTTAAAGTATTAATAAATTCTATATTTTTTAAATCGCTATTTAATAGTACGGAGTGAATTTCGCAAAATTTTGGGACTTTGTTTGGCTCAAATTATTACTACTATTTTCCAGATGTGCTTTAGATAATTGGATAAAATAAATAACGGGTTGATTTTATTTAACATCTTTTATTACCTTTAACTCATGAGAATTATTTTATTTAGTATTATCGTCCTAATGGCCTTTGGGTGTAAACCCACAGAAGAAAAAGCCCAGTCTGAAACACATTCTAATGTATCTTTTGAGCTTCCAGTTTTAAATCTGAAGCAAGCAGAAAATTTAGCTAGTTTACCTTTGGCTTGCGCCCAAAAAGAATATCCAAATAAATTAAATGATGTACTTGGTGAAGCAAGCGATTTAGCAGAACCATCAGATCTTCATCCGGCATTTTATGGTTGTTTTGATTGGCATAGTGCTGTTCATGGGCATTGGTCTATGGTTTATTTATTGCATCATTTTCCCGATATTAAGCAGGCAGAAGAGATGAAAAAAATCCTCAAGGAGCATATTACAAAGGAGAATATTGCTAAAGAAATAGAATATTTTCATGGTAAGCATAATAAGTCTTGGGAGCGAACGTATGGCTGGGCTTGGTTGATGAAGCTGGATGAAATTCTACATATTTGGGATGATCCTATTTCAGTGGAATTGTCAGCAAATCTAGAGCCAATGACATTACTTCTTGAAGAACGGTTTATGGATTTTTTACCGAAGCTAGTTTATCCTATTCGAGTAGGAGAACATCCGAATACAGCATTTGGGCTTTCATTTGCATTGGATTATGCGCGGACAAAAGGAAGGAAAGATTTTGAGGCAATGATAATACAAAGAGCAATGGATTTTTATCAGTCCGATTCAGAATGTCCATTTTCATGGGAACCTGGAGGATTTGATTTTTTATCTCCTTGTCTAGAAGAAGCGGCATTGATGTCAAAGATATTAGAAGGAAAGGAGCGAGAAGAATGGTTGAAGGAGTTTATGCCATTATTGTTTGATGCAGAATTCAACATGGATGTGGCAAAAGTAGGAGATCGATCCGATGGAAAGTTGGTGCATTTAGATGGTGTGAATTTTAGTCGAGCTTGGAATTTATATGAGATCTCAGGGAGATTAGAAAGTAATAAAGCAGCCTTAATTAATGTGGCGAACAAGCATGTGGAAGCTTCTTTAGGAAGTGTAGTGGGCGATAGTTATGAAGGCGGTCATTGGTTAGGATCATTTGCGCTTTATGCTTTGGATAAATCGAGTAATTTAGAGTAATAAAATTATTTTTAGACCTTGATTTTTTGGTATTTAAACTTTACCTTAGCCCTATGGCCCAAAATTAGATTATGTCAGAATTCCAAAATGAAAATCAAAACCAACAAGTTAGGTCTGCTGCTGCACCAGTACGTGCTGAAAATACTGGAGTTTCCATCGCGGCACCATCTTATCAATTACAGGGTCAACAGCAAACAAATCCGGTATTAGGAGATGCTGATAATCGTAGGTTGGCAGTAGAGTATAATCTAATAGCTCAAGGTTTTGCTTATTCAAATATTTTACATGGAACACAGTCTACTTTAGCTAAAGCGATGGGATTTCAAAATCAATGGAGTCAGACGACTGAAGATAATGGAGCTGCCGAGAATTCTAAAACTGGATTTTTTGCAGGCTTGTTATTACCAGCAAGTTCCAATGTAAGTGAAGAAAAGTTTTCTCTGGATGGACCAGTATCTTCGGAATCTACTATTGATGCAGTATTAGCTTTTAGAGGGTCTGAATCAAATAATTTAGGAGAGTTTACCTTAGATTGGATTAATAATGATATGGATCCTATTGCTGTAGGATTTACAGCATTTATGTCTAATTATAAAACTATTCATTCTATGTTAATAGCTGGTGTGGAAGCGACGGGAAGTAGAGTTGCTGTGACAGGACATTCATTAGGAGGATCATTAGCTAAACAGGCTGCTCTTCATTTTCCTCATTTGATTTCTAATTGTTACACTTATCAAGCTCCTGGAATTAGTGCAGAACAACAAGCTTATCTGGAAGAACATTTGCATGATCAAGGAAATATAAATGGTGAACAAATGTCAGAAGAAGATAGAGCAACACTTCTTTCAAAAGGATTAGAAGATGTAGATTCACATGGATTCGATGATATCATTTTTGAGGCGCATATGGCGGAAGGAGATATTGTGAATTATGCTGGAGATGGAAGAGTACCTGGAGCAAATTCTAGAAGAATACTTCATGATCCATCTGGTTTTACTGGTTTGCAACCGGGAGGAGCTCATACAGCTAACCTAACAAGTAGTCAAGAATATGCTGATATTCATGCTGATCTGCATAGAGAGATGAGCGCTTTAGATTCTTCGTATTCTGGTACGACAGATGAATTATATTCGTCAGGAAGAGGATCTAGAACAGGAGTAGAGGCAATGGCTATTGATAATCCAGCAAGGAATACAAATAATAATTATCATATAGGAATAGAAGCAGCAAGAGATGCATTGATAGCTGAAATGTTTAATCCACATTCAAGGTTTATCAATGATTTCCCAGGGCGAATACCAAGTATGCCATTAGGAGGTAGAATTCAAATTTTACAGAGCCTACTAAATGGCCCAGGAGTTATAGAAAGTTTAACGAAAGGAGCAGGAGTAGGAATGGGTATTGCTGCCTTGATTGCTGCACCGGGAACTGTTCTGGGAATGTTAGGTGGTGGATTTATGGCATTTTCTGAACATGGAAGTGATAATGGGGCCGCTACTGCAGCAGTTACTGCTGGAGGGGCAATGGCAGGAGGTGCTTTAGGTTCAGGGGTTGATAGAATATTAGATTTAATACCTGTATTAGGACAAGGAAGATATATCGCAGCACCAATTGCAGGAGTATTTGGAGGGTTAGCATATTCTTATTTTGCCTTATCAAATGATGTCAATGAAACACAAGAAGCTGCACTTAAAATGCTTCTATATTCTACCGATCAAAAAGATTTAGTTCAAGGAATAGGAGGTGCTACATTGTTTTATTCAAAAATGGATACCATCGTAAATGACTTCTTTGGTTCAGACGTTTTTGAAAGAACGCGAAGTGAATTGACTAAATCAGGAGGTTATTTCTCCCAGTTGAGTCCAGATCAAGCTGCAAATGAAATAGAAAATAATCTGGATGGAGGATTTCTAGGAATAGGAGATAATACTCAAGAGAAAATTATATCTGATGTGTTAATCCACGGAGTTGTAGGAAACGAAGCATTAACTATTTTAGGAGATGGAGATTATGATGAAGGATTAGAAATAGTTCTAAAAAAACTCCAAGGAAGAGAAGATAGAGCTGTTTCAAATAAGTATGATTTTACAGACGGTAGATGGAGATGGTTTTGGTAAATAGCAATTATAAACGCATTCAGTTTTCCTTTTTATTAGTAATTTGTGGATTCTTAATTTCATGTCAACCAAAAAGTACAATGTTGAATAAAACATCAATTGAAGAAAAGGTTCTAGATTATCTAGAAAGCACACATAATATAAAAGTACAGGAATTAACAATTTCAATGCAGAGGAATGCAGCTAATTTTGGAGCTAAGGAGTATCCTTATATTGCCAATTTTACAACTGATGATATTGGCATTCGTAAAGCAAGCTTAAAGTTTTATGATGATAAAGAAATAAGAGTTGAGTTTGATACCTATCCTGGTGAATTAACGTGTGAGATATCGGATAAGAATATAGAAGCGGAAGGAGGCGATATTCCTTTTGTTATGTATTCGAAATTAATGGATGGTAGAGCTGACAGGTTAGAATTAAATTCGTCGAATCTAGATTTAGAAGAATTACAAGAGAAGATATTTTCAGAAGCTGAATTCCAGACTTTAGTATTGGTTACGGCTCCAGATGTGAAAGAGAATAAACGAAAGTATGAGGAGTTTCACATAGAGATGATGAGAAGATTGAAGGCACAAGGTGTTGAAAAATCTAGTTTGACATTCATCTTTTTAGACGATCAAGTCGATTTGGATAGTCACAGAATAAGTCCAAGAGCTGTAATAACATCAGATAGTCCTATAAAACAGCATACTGTTCAAAGATGGGTTTCCATACACAATAATAAGTGGTATGATATGGTGAAAGATCATCCGGATAAGGTGTTGAATTATGGGGATGTTTATGAGAGGTAGTGCTTCGTTTACGGTCACTTCGACTTCGCTCAGTAACCGGTAGATCTTGCTTCGGTGCTTCGGCTTCGCTCAGCAACCGGGGTAGATCTTGCTCAGCAACCGGTACTTCGGCTTCGCTCAGTAACCGGGGTAGATCTTGCTCAGCAACCGGTGCTTCGGCTGCGCTCAGCAACCGGCGCTCAGCAACCGGCGCTCAGTAACCTGGGTAGATTTTGCGCTGATTAATGTTGTTTTTCTTTTGATAGATGCTGTAGTTAAGGGAATGTGTATATGAGTTGATATCTCTATAAAGATTATGTAAAAGAAGTGTATCTTCACAGTTCAAAATTATCAAAACATTGAAAGGAGGGATATTTAAGAATATAGGGCCAGCGACATTAGTTACTGCGGCATTTATAGGACCTGGGACGATAACTGTGTGTTCGGTTGCGGGGATAAAGTATGGATATCAATTGATGTGGGCGATGATTTTGTCGGTAGTCGCTACTATAGTTATTCAAGAGCTTGCTATTCGGATTTCAATGACGACAGGAAAGGGATTGCCACAAGTTGTGAAAGAGTCATTAGGGAATCATCCTTTTTTAAAATGGATGATGATTGTATTGATCTTTTCGGCGATAGTAGTGGGGAATGCGGCGTATGAGGCTGGGAATTTAAGTGGAGCAATAGGCGGGTTAGAGTTAATAGGAGGGGGAGCATGGGAATCAAGATATTTACTTGCATTGATTCCAGGCGGGATAGCCTTTCTATTTTTGGTAGTGGGGAGTTATAAGTTAGTGGAGCGTTTGTTGATTGCATGTGTGGTTATAATGAGTATGGCGTTTATAGCGAGTGCGGTGATGAGTCAACCGGAAGTAGGGTTATTGGTGAAAGGGTTGTTTATTCCACGTTTTCCAGATGAATCTTTGTTTACAATTTTAGGATTGATAGGGACAACTGTAGTTCCATATAACATTTTCCTACATTCGAATTTGGTCAATGAAAAATGGAATGGGGTGGAAGGATTGGCTTCCGCCAAAAAGGATTTATATATATCTGTGTTATTAGGAGGAGTGATTTCTATGTGCATTATTATTTGTGGTGCAGCGGTGAGTCAAAAAGAAGGGGTTGCCTTAGAATTTTCAGAGTTATCTAGAGGACTAGAACCTTTGCTGGGAGATTTTTCGATAATATTTTTGGGTATAGGATTATTAGCTGCTGGATTAAGTTCGGCGGTTACTGCGCCTTTAGCTGCGGCCTATGTTGCGCGGGATAGTTTTTCGTGGCCAAGTGATACAAAGAATATCAAATTCAGATTGGTTTGGGGAAGTATATTATTGATTGGATTAGTGATATGTAGTACGGGGTATAGTCCGACGACTATAATTCAGTTTGCACAGGTGGCGAATGGTATATTATTGCCGGTGATAGTTATTGTCTTGATTTATTTAGTAAATCAGAAAAGTATAATGAAGGGGCGGGAGAATGGAATTTGGCAGAATGTATTAGCATGTGGAATAGGATTGGTGAGTGTGTTGTTAGGGATAAAGGGATTGAATAAGGTGTTTGATTTTTTTTAGTGAGAAGAAAAATTTGTTGAAAGGCATATTTGGCGGGGCTTTCGAGATTACGTAGTACGTGAAATTGTATAAATCATCGGAATGGAATTATACCAATTTAACTCCATAATGTCGCATTTCTTTTTACTTAATCTTTCAATT
>CAZSKA010000122.1:0-11403 GCA_964607315.1 uncultured Saprospiraceae bacterium
TGTAGAAAGATGGAGTCGAACACTTTATCATATATAATTATATTTAGGTGGTATGAAAGAAATTTGATGCAGAAAATAATTTTAACATTAATATTTTCAGTTTTTAGTCTTTTAATATTTGCTCAACGTCCTGGACTAACGCTAACTAAAAAAGGCGTTCAGAAAATTAAAGATGGTTTGGGGCAGACACCTATTTTTGATAAACTTTTCCAAAGTGTTGTTGAAGAAATAGATGCCGAGATTCTAAAAGGAATAGATGTTCCTTTACCTGTTGATATGGCTGGTGGATATTCTCATGAACAACATAAAAGAAATTACAAATCAATGTTGAAAGCAAGTAAATTGTATCAATTTACTGAACAAGAAAAATACGCAAAATACGTAAAGGACATGTTGTTCCTTTACGCTAAAATGTATCCTAGCCTGCCATTACATCCTACAAATAGATCTTATGCAACTGGAAAAATTTTCTGGCAATGCCTGAATGATGCAAATTGGTTAGTCTACACAAGTCAAACATATGATTGCATCTATTCATACCTTTCAGAAGACGAAAGAAATTACCTAGAAACTAATCTATTTGTACCGTTTGCTAATTTTCTATCAGAAGAAAATCCTAGGTTTTTTAATAGAATTCATAATCATAGCACTTGGGCAAATGCAGCAGTAGGAATGATGGCTCTTGCAATGGATAATGATACGTTGCTTGAAAAAGCACTTTATGGACTTAGAAAAGATAACATTAAACCAAACGAAATAGATAATGACGATGGTTTCATTAAAAAACAAGGGCAAAAAGCAGGATTTATTGCACAATTAGATAATGCATTTACTCCAGATGGATATTTCACAGAGGGTCCATATTATCAGAGATATGCTATTTTCCCGTTTATCATGTTTAGTCAGGCTTTAGAAAATAAAAGACCAGATCTGAAAATTTTTGAATATAGAAATAAGATTCTAAGCAAAGCTACTACTTCAATGTTGCAACTAACAGATTCAAAAGGTCAGTTTTTTCCAATTAATGATTCTCAAAAAGGAATGACTTATAGAGCATTTGAAGTTGTTACTGCACTAGATTTAATGTATCACTTAAATCCAGATCAAAAAGAATTACTAGATTGGGCTAAAAAGCAAGACAAAGTCTCATTCAATGAAGCTGGATTTGATGTTGCCAAAGATTTAGAATATATAAAGACAAATGAGATTGCTAAAGAGTCTATTTTTTTTGGTGATGGAGTTAAGGGAGATGAAGGTGGTATAGCTATAATGAGAATTGATGATTTAGATTTACTATTCAAGTTTTCTTCACACGGTATGGGTCATGGACATTATGATAGACTTTCTTTTTCTTTATATGATGATACTGGTGAAATTCTTCAAGATTACGGAGCTGTTAGATGGGTTAATGTAGAACAAAAAGGAGGTGGTAGATATCTTCCTGAAAATAAAACTTTCGGCAAACAAACCATAGCACATAATACAGTAACAATAAATCAGAAATCCCAATTTGAGGCAAAAATTAAAGAAGCTGAAAAAAGTAGTCCTGAATTATTTTTTTATGATTTCAGTGATCCAAATTTAAAAATAGTAAGTGCTAAAGAAGATAAAGCTTTTGATAATATTCAACAGCATAGATCATTAATCCTATATAAAGACGAGACATATTCTACACCATTTGTTATAGATATTTTTTCTATAGCAGGAAACTCTAATTCGACTTATGAATTACCATTCTGGTTCAAAGGACAATTCATGTCATCTAATACAGATTGTCCAAAACAATCAGACAACATAGTTGCTATGGGGAATGAATTTGGATATCAGCATATATGGAAAGAATCGAGTTGCACAATGACAGATGAAAATTACTTTTTCAATTGGTTCAACAATAATAGATTCTATTCTATTTCTGGAGTTTCCTCCAAAGGGGATCAATTAGTAAGAGGAAGAGCTGGTGCATCTGATTCTAATTACAATTTAAGACCAGATCCTGTGTTTATACATAAAAAAACAAATGTTGATAATGCATTGTATTTTAACATTATTGAAACTCATGGAAAATATAACCGTTCAAGCGAGATACCAGACACTCCATTCAAAACCATATCTAACTTAGAAATAATTTATTACGATTCTGACTATATAATTGCCTCATTTGAAAATTCAAAACATGAATTTACATTACTTTTGTGTACTTCAGACTCAGATACAAATAAAAATCACAGAGTTAATCATTCTAATAAAACTTACGAATGGGAAGGAACTCATTTAATAACAAAAAATAAAATATAAACAATGGCATTACACGAAAACATTAAAGCAACAAAGCCATATTGGATAAGTGAGGATACACCTTGGGAGGATGTAGCTGAAGGGTTACAGAGACAGATCATGGGATATGATAATAAAATCATGCTTGTAAAAGCAAAATTTGAAACTGGTGCTGTAGGAACTTTACATAAGCATTATCATTCTCAAGTTACTTATGTGGAAAGTGGTGAATTTGAAATGACGATTGGAGATGACATCAGAATCATCAAAGCTGGAGATTCATATTATATTCCCCCACATGAAATGCATGGTTGTGTATGCAGAAAACCCGGCATATTAGTAGACGTATTTAGCCCAGCAAGAGAGGACTTCTTAGGGCATGACCAACTAGATCTTGAGACATGGCCGAAGCAATAAGGAAAAAAGTAGCTGGTCTAAGATGGTGGGTTATTGGTTTAATTGCCTTAGCAACAATCATTAATTATATTGATAGACAAGCATTAAGTGTATTATGGCCAGATATCGCCCAAGATTTATATCCAAATGAAACGGAAGACGGTAGAAAAGAAATATACAGTTGGATTACTGGTAGTTTTATCTTTTTCTATGCGGGTGGACAAGCTTTATTTGGAAAAATATTTGATTGGATTGGTACAAGATTAGGATTTGCCTTATCTATTGGTGTATGGTCTATAGCAACGGCTTTACATGCTGTTGCAAAAGGATCATGGGCTTTTGCAATATTCAGATCTATATTAGGTTTTGCTGAAGCAGGAAACTGGCCTGGTGCTGCAAAAGGAAATGCAGAATGGTTTCCAACAAAGGAAAGAGCGTTTGCTCAGGGATTATTTAATTCAGGTGCTGCCATTGGTGGAATCATAGCTCTTCCAGCTATCGCATTTATGTCAGTATATTTAAGTTGGCAATTAATCTTTATTTGTGTAGGACTAATTGGTTTACTTTGGTTAATACCTTGGTTCCTAATAGTCAAAGCACCACCTAAGTACCACCCTAATATAACAGAAGCTGAGAAAAAATATATTCTAAGTGGACAAGAGTCTGATGAAGAAGAGGTAGATGGAGCTGGAGAATATAATCCAAATACAGGACAACTTTTAGGTCATAAAGAAAGCTGGGGAGTAATTTTAGCATCTACAGTAATTGATCCAATATGGTGGTTATTTATTGTTTGGATTCCTATTTACCTTAATGGTGTTTATGGTATGGATGTAAAACAAATAGGCATTTATGGGTGGGTCCCTTATATGGGTGCTGCCATTGGTGCTTGGTTTGGAGGTCTATTAGCGACATTCCTATTAAATTCTGGATGGAATGTCAATAAGACTAGAAAATGGGTGATTACTATTGGTTGTTTGATAATGTTTCCTTCATTCTTCCTATTAATTAGTCCTGGTTCTCCAACTGCAGCAGTTATTATTATGGCTGTAATTCTATTTGGGTTCCAAACTGCAATAGGAAATGTTCAAACTTTACCAAGTGATCTTTTTAATAAAAAGACAGTAGGAACACTTTCAGGAATAGCTGGAATGGGAGCCAAATTAGGTGCTTTTGCATTAACATTACTAATTCCAAAATTAACAACAGGAGAAAATTATGCTCCAGCATTCATTGTTGGCGCAGTATTGACTATTATTGCGTTATTTGCAATTTGGGTATTAATCCCAAAAGTCGAAAGAATTAAACCAAATTAAATAAACTATAAAAATTATAATAAAATGAAATTACAAGGTAAAACTGCAATTGTAACAGGTGCTACTGGAGGAATTGGTTTTCAAGTTGCTTGTCACCTAGGTCAACAAGGTGCAACAGTAATCATTAATGGTATTGATGATGAAAAAGGTGCAGCAAGATGCCAAGAATTGAAGGACATGGGAGTAGAAGCTGAATATCACGGCTTTGACGTTACTAATGAAGCACTTGTAGCTGAAAATATTAAGGCTATCGGTGAAAAATATGGTAAAATTGATATCCTTATAAACAACGCCGGAGGTTTAGGTGGTCGTTCTAGATTTGAGGTTATGACAACTGAATTTTATAGAAACGTAATGGCATTAAATCTAGATTCTGTTTTCTTCGCTTCTAGAGCTGCTATACCTTACTTAAAGAAAGGAAGCCATCCTACTATCATCAACTTCACATCAAATGCTGGTTGGAATGCTGGTGGACCAGGTGCTGGAATCTATGGTACTTCAAAAGCAGGTGTACATGCTATAACAAGAGCATTAGCTAAAGATTTAGCTGAATATGGCATTCGAGTAAATGCTGTATCTCCTGGTACTATTGACACAGATTTCCATAAGCAAATTAAGTCTACTAAACCTGAAGTTTTCAAATCTTGGGCTAACAATATTATGTTAGGTAGATTAGGACAACCTGAAGATGTTGCAGCTGTTGTAGCATTTTTAGCAAGTGAAGATGCTGGATTTATAACTGCTGAGACTATTCAGATTGGTGGTGGTCAAGCTTTAGGTATTTAATCCTAAATTTAGCACTGAATTAACGGTGTAACCTATAATTTTAGAGAATTAGTAATTTTAATTATATTAGATTTAGCTAAGTTAAATGCATACTTTTAGAAGTATGTATTTAATTTACGCTCTAATAAAATTGAAATTATATAATCATTAAAAAAAATGATTATTATTTTATGATAGAATAATTAAACCCGCATTATGCAGGTCTAATGAATTTGTAATCTATATATATAAGTCATTTTTGACCAATCCTTACCTAATCGGATTTATATTTAGAAACAAGAAAAATCATTAAATCATTAAATAAAATCTAAATGAAGAAAATAGTTACATTCGGTGAAATCATGCTTAGGCTGAGTCCACCTGGATTTAAAAGATTTTCACAAACTTACTCATTCGATGTTGTATATGGAGGAGGTGAAAGTAATGTGGCTGTATCACTTGCTAATTATGGCATGAATAGTCACTTTATTTCAAGAATTCCACAAAATGATATAGGACAATGTGCTGTAATGGAATTAAGAAAAAGAGGTGTCCATACAGAAAACATTCTTAGAGAAGGTGAACGATTAGGAATATACTTTCTTGAAACTGGTGCAGTTTCTAGAGGAAGTAAAGTAATATATGATAGAGCACATTCTGCAATGTCAACTATCCAAGCAGGAATGATTAATTGGGAAGAAATTTTCAAAGATGCCGATTGGTTCCATTGGACAGGTATCACTCCTGCCCTTTCTCAAGGCGCAGCTGATGCATGCTTAGAAGCTATTAAAACAGCCAATAAGATGGGTGTTACTGTTTCTACAGATCTAAATTATCGTAAAAAGCTTTGGAAATACGGCAAGGCACCAGGCGAAGTAATGCCGGCTTTAGTTGAAGGCTGTGATATCATTCTAGGAAATGAAGAAGATGCAGAAAAACATTTTGGGCTCCACCCAAAAAATGTTGACGTTACACATGGCGATTCAGTTGATGGTAAAGCATACCTTTCCGTACTCCAACAATTAATGGAAATGTTCCCTCGTGCTAAAAAGGTAATTACAACTCTACGTGGTTCTATTTCTGCCTCACATAATACTTGGACTGGGGTTTTATATGATGGGAAAGAACTTTTTGAAGCAGAATCTTATGACATAACTCATATCGTTGACCGTGTCGGTGGTGGTGATAGTTTTATGGCAGGTTTGATTTATGGTTTAATGACTTATGACAATGATTTAGACGCTCTAAATTTCGCTGTTGCAGCTTCTTGTTTAAAGCATACTATAAAAGGTGATGCAAACCTTGTAACAGTGGAAGAAGTAGAGAAGCTGATGAGTGGAGATAAAAGTGGAAGAGTTTCAAGATAAGAGTAATGGATAGAATTAAAGTAATAAACAAAATGGAAGAACAAGGGCTAGTCCCTTTGTTTTTTCATTCAGATATTGAAGTATGTAAAAATGTAGTTAAAGCTTGCTATGATGGTGGAGCTAGACTTCTAGAATTTACAAACAGAGGCGTTTTCGCCCACGAGATATTCGCTGAATTAAGCAAATATTGCAGAAAAGAACTACCCGGCATGTATTTAGGTGTTGGGTCTATCACTGATGCAGCAGCAGCTTCTATTTATATGATGAATGGTGCAGCTTTTGTTGTGACACCAGCATTTAGAAAGGACATTGCATTAGTTTGTAACAGACGAAAGATTGCATGGATGCCTGGATGTGGCTCATTGACTGAAATTTGTCAAGCGGAAGAATTAGGCTGTGAGGTAGTAAAATTATTCCCTGGTAGTACATATGGTCCAAATTTCATTAAGTCAATTAGAGGCCCACAACCTTGGACTAAAGTAATGCCAACTGGTGGAGTTTCTCCTACAAAAGAGAATCTTGATGGATGGTTTTCAGCTGGAGCAATTTGTGTAGGTATGGGATCAAAATTATTGTCTAAAGATTTAGTTAGTTCAGGAAAATATGCTGAAATTACTGAAAAAGTAAAAGAATCTTTAGCATTAATTCAAGAAGTAAGATCGTAATATAAGAGTAAAAACACCCACATATGAATCAACTAAATATTACCTTAAAATCACTAAGTCAAGGTATAACAGGAATAGGAAAATATAACTTCTTTCGTTATATTTTCCTTTCTGGTTTAATTGCTCTTTTGGCTTTCATTTTTATCGGTATATTTAGTTGGTTCTTAGGTGGTTTCATCGGAGACTCACTAGTAAACTTAATTCCTTGGATTGGAGAAAGAGATGGTTCCACAGGAAAATGGGCAGGTAGACTGCTTAGTTTTGGATTAGGAATTATACTTTTCAAATATGTTCTACTGATCACTACTGGTCCTCTAATGAGTAAAGTAAGTGAGAAAATTGAAAAAATATATGCACCAAACCTTGAGCATCTTGGACTAAATTTTTCGCAATCTCTTTATAGAGGAGTCAAATTTTCATTGAGAAGCTTATTTTTTGAGTTATTATGCACACTTATCATTAGCTTACTTGGAATTATACCTGTAGTTAATCTCCTGACAATCCCTTTGTTATTTATTGTGCAATCTTATTTTGCCGGTGCCGGAAATATGGATTTAACCTTGGAAAGATTTTATCAGATAAAAGGTAGTTCAAAATTTATACGTCACCATAAAATAATGTCTACAATTTATGGTGCTATATTTTTAGGAATCCTTGTTCTTCCTATACTAGGCTTATTTATCGCTCCTGTTTTAACGACAGCCATTTCGACTTATGGCGTTCTCACCATTCTAAAAAATGAAGATTCGTTAAATAATTCTATCTAATATTTCCAGCTCATTTTTCCAATTCCACTTCTTCTTTGCTTCTTGGCAATTAGCGATTATTTCATGATAATTCCCTTCATCATTTAGAATTTTCTCAATAGTTATTTTTAATTCTTCCACACTTAATTCATCCAACATCTCCCCTACTTTGAATGTATTCATTAATCTTTCATACACAGGAAATTTCATTGTTATTACTGGAATTTCAAGCATTACATAATCAAAAAACTTATTTGCTAAGGAGTAGTAATAGTTTAGGCTTACGCCCAAAAGTAAATTGAATCCTATCTTCGCTCTTGTGCCTATTTCCTTTAATTGTTCAGGCCTAAGCATTCCATGAAAAATAACATTATCTGCTTTTTCGTCTTCTTTCAGCTTTTTCAGTTTATCCTCCAAAGGTCCACCTCCAGCAATTTCCAAGGTATAATCAGGAAAATATTTCATAACTTGAATCAATTCCTCTATTCCTCTCCCCTCATTTAATGCTCCTTGATACAGGAATACATTCTCTTTTCTACTCATTTTAGGATTGTTTAACACTGGTGTATTCTGAACAACATCAAATTTTACTTTATATTTTTCTTCAAAAATACGAGCCAACTCATCATTTACCGTAATCCTAGCAATTGCCCTAGGCACACCGCTCTTCTCAATGTATCGCCAAACCATTTGGACGTAAGTCCGCCCCACTAATTCAGGCAACTCTGTAAAATATTCATGCGAATCATAAATGTATTTCTGCCCCCTAATCTTGTTCAAACAATACGCTACGAAAAGAGTATCTAAATCAACTGAATATAAGATGTCTGTTTTCTTTGTCAAGAGATAAAAGAATAATCGCACATTAAATTCCGCGTAAAAAAGAAAACCTTTTGTAAAAAAAGTTCTAAGTCTTTTCTGCTGATATGATTCCTCATTTAATTCAGGAGGATTCCTCATTGATGAACCTATAATTGTAACATCAAATCGTTCAGCTAGATGATTAGCTATCTTCTGCATTCGCTGATCATAGCTGATATTATTAGTCACCGTAATTGTTAGCTTTTTCACAAATAAGAAATTTTACGGTTTTCTAATTTCACTTTCCCTTCATTTTCTAACAATTTAATCATTGCTAGTACCATTTTACGTTTATTTAAAGGCCACCAATGTAAAAGCTCTGTGAAATTTACAGGATCTTTCAATTTACCCTTCAAATATTCATCAAATTCAAGTAAGTCTTTTCTGGTAAAATCCTGATAATTAGCACTTAAACAAAAGTCACATCTTCTACATTTTATCTTTGACTTTTCATTAAAGTATGCTAAAATAAATTGCTCTCTGCATTGCTTTCCCAGAATAAATTGATACATAGCATCAAGCTTATCCTTCCTATTTTTATTAAGCATTTTTAGTTTTGCGTAGTCAACGGGAAGAGACTTCGCTTCATACCTTGCTTGTAAAAATCGAAGTAGAGGTGTTGTTTTACGAGCTTCATATTTGCCTAACTCAAGTTCATTAATTTTATGCAGCTTATCAATAACTGTCTTATAATTAGAATTAGTTAATCGCATTATCTTCTCTTCACTAATCTTCACTGGATAATTAAATAATCCTTCATAATTTCTAAGAAGGACTAGCAAAAAGGAATAGAAAGACTTATTAGAATGTTCTCTAATCAACGTTTCACGAGAGATATGAAAATATAATGTGCTAGGACTAAAAAAAGAATCTGAAATATAAATTAAATTATTATCAACTAGCGACTTCAACGTGCTAAGCACCTGTAAAACAGGTATCTTATGTTTGCGTGCAAAATCATTCAGATCGAAATCAAAACTTTCATCTTCTCCTCCTCCAATGGGAATATTATACGTTAAATAGAGTTTTTCATAGATGTCATTCAATATTTTATGATCAACATACGAAAGATTTAAATTACTAATCCCATCTTCTAAATCTTTATCATCATATAGTAATATAGCATAGCACTTATTACCATCACGTCCTGCCCTGCCGGCCTCTTGATAATATTCTTCTATGCTAGGAGGAATATCAAAATGAATAACCCATCTTACGTCGGATTTATCAATTCCCATTCCAAAAGCATTTGTACTAACGATTATCTGCGTTTCTCCTGATGTCCATTTCTCTTGTTTATCACTACGTAATTGATAATCCAGACCTGCATGATAGTAGTCTACATTAAAGTTATTTTTTGCGAGGAAAGAAGCTATTTCTTCACACTTTCTTCTATTTCTCGCATATATAATGCCTGATCCCTTCAGTCTTTTAAGTATAAATTGCAATTCAACTTTTTTCTCAGTAGACTTTAATACAGAATAAGATAAATTCTCTTTCACAAAAGATTTCCTAAATACTTTTGCTTCTTTGAGTCTTAAATATTTCTGTATATCGCTAAGTGTGTTTTCATTAGCAGTTGCTGTGAAAGCAGCTATAGGTGTATTTGGAAACCAATCTTTAAGGTTTTCAAGTAAAAGATAAGATGGTCTGAAATCATGTCCCCACTGCGAAATACAATGAGCTTCGTCAATCGCAATCAGACCTGGATTAAGTCTTTCTTTTCGAGCTTGAAAAAACTCGGTTTGTAAACGTTCAGGAGATATGTAAAGAAAATCATATTTACCATAAATAGCATTATCAAGTTCTCTATCTATCTCATTCCTATGCATCCCGCTATGCAAACAAATTGCATCTATTCCCTTTTTTTTAAGGTTTTCAACCTGATCAATCATTAAGGCAATAAGGGGTGAAACTACCATGGTAATTCCTTTATGTATAAGTCCAGATAATTGAAAACAAAGAGATTTACCTGCTCCAGTTGGCAAGAGAGCTATACAATCATGACCATCAATAATATGATCAACGATTAATTCCTGGGGTTCACGAAAAGTATCATAACCCCAATACTGCTTTAATATTGAATACTTGTTAGACAGGATTTACTTTGTTTTTGGTAAAGATAAGTAGTTGAAAGGAATAACTGTCTTACTTGAACTTTGGACACCTTACATTTTTTCTTCTTCCACTTTGATAGCTCTTATTACCGTTATTTCTTTGCAAGGTTGTAAAGGCATAAGATACACCCACGACACCTGTTGCATAATAATCATTTACATTTGGTCCACCTCTAACTTGACCTGGTGCAACTGGTTCTCCCGTCCTATTAGAAAGTAAAACAGCTAGTTCACCAGCCCCTTCCGAAAGGAGAACCTCATCTCCTGGGTAAACTGTACTAAGATCGTCTAAATAATCAGTAAAAGTCCATCTAAATACTAATTCTAAGTGAGCAGTAATACCTTCAGCTAATTTCACTTTTACACCTCCACCAAATGGAATATTTGCCTGAACTAAATTATATTTCGGATTATTAGGTGCGAATGAAGTACCTTGCCCTTCAGTACCTAAAGGTTGTAATCTTACTCTTGTACCATCCAGATCAGCTGTAGGATCAAATCTAAAAATGCCAATTCCTCCAACTACGTATGGAGCGAAATGATATTCAGAAATAGTTGCATGATATTTAAGTAAATTTAGTTCTAGCATCAAAGAACCCTCAACAATGTTAGTTGAGAAACTTAAATTCCTTCTTTCTAGAACTGCAGAACCACTTAAAGCATCTGTGCCTGAAACTGTAGCATAATTAAACGAGCCTCTGAACGAAAAACTTTCATTAATATTATACCTAGCATAAGCTCCTGCAGAAAAATGCGATTGTGCAATTACAGGTCCAACATTTGTGGAAGATAAATCTCCTGAATAATTCGAAAGACCCAATACACCACCAAGCTCAAAGTATCCTTGACCGAATACGTTTTGAGACAAACTAAAAAACAATAGTATGATATATAAA
>CAZSKA010000123.1:0-11384 GCA_964607315.1 uncultured Saprospiraceae bacterium
TTATTACGATGAGATTACTTGAGAATGACGAGGATGTCGTCTTCTCTCATGATTAAATAATCCACGCCCTCATAATTCAATTCTTGCCCTGCATACTTACCATACAATACAGTATCTCCTTTTTTTACAGTAGGCTTAATTCCATCTTTTCCTGGTCCTACAGCTACAATTTCTCCTTTTTGAGGTTTTTCTTTTGCAGTGTCAGGGATAATTATTCCTCCAGCTGTTTTTTCGTCAGCTGAAGCTGGCTTAACTACTACACGATCATTTATAGGTTTCATTAAAAATGTTTTTGTTTTTAAATTTATTGTCGATTAATTTTAGTCATAAATTGTGCCAAGCAATAACTTGCTGACATATTTGCAATTTCTCGTCAAAACAATATTGTTAAACTGACATATTAATATTTATATATGTCAAACTGTCAATTAGTATTTAACGAACAGAAAGAGTAAAGTCTGAACTTTACAGTTAATGCCAAAATACAGTAAAAAGTATACGGATAATTTTGGGCTTAAAGCCCAATAAGATTTATGCTATTTATACATCTAATTGCTAAATTTTTAAAGCAAATCAGAATTGTAAAAGTATTAAGTAAGATTTACAACCAATACTGCTACTATGCAAAGAACGAATAGCGCTCCTGCAAATCCCCAAGTCAATTTTTCAACAAAATCAGTTGACTTTGCTGCACCAAAAATCTGATTAGCACTCTGTCCACCAAAAGTAGAATCAACTCCTCCTCCTTTAGGATTCTGAATAAGAATAATTAGTGATAATAAAACACATACGATCGCAATCAAGATTACTAAGAAGTTCAGCATAACTATTTTAATTTATCTATTCGACCCGCAAAGTAATCACTTTTTTCTGGATTATTATGCATTAATTGACGATATATCTCTATTGCTTCTTTTTTATGTCCTTGTTTCTCTAATAGTTGTGCAAGTGTTTCAGTATAGATTTTCGTATTACGAACAAGACTCTTGTTTATTTTCGACTGTAACTTATCGCCCTTTTTCTTCTTTTTCTTCTTTTTACCTTTCTTTTTGCTTCCTTTTACGATTTCACTCTTTACTACTTCAGCCGTAGATTTTAAGCCGTCTAGCCAATCTACATAGGTCAATTTTTTTGCCGGTTTTTTTGCTTTTTCTTTTATCGTTTTATCCTCTTTTGTCTTAATTTCTTTTGTGTTAACTTGATCGGCTTTTACTTTTTTAACTTTCAGTCTTTTTGCTTTTTTCTTTACGTGCTTATCTTTTTTCTCTTTTTTCTTCTTCTCTTCTTTTATTTTTTTCGATGAATCATCTTTCACTAGAATGTAACGAATATGGTCGTTGTCGCTTAAATTATTAATCTCATCATCAATTGATTCAGGAACTTCATATTCACCTTGTAGTAATGTTTCATCGACAAATGTTGAGTCGCCCTTATTTACTACCATCTCCTCTTTTATCTCGTATTTCTCTTCAAATACCTTCTCTTCTTCTTCCTGTTCCACATGAAGAGCCGATTGGTGTGTGTCAAGAATTACGGCTTCCTCATTCTCCATTAATTTAGTTTCCGCTCTTTCTGAAGATTCAGTGTTTTCTGCTTTGTCTAGATGAATAGAGTCGAAAATGTCTTGATATAACTTGTTTATTTCTTCGTGTTCTTCCTCCTGGTTATTCTCGGAAATAAACTGACTGAACATCATAGGATGCTGATGTTGCATGGCATATTTCTTGAATTCGTTTTCGTTTTGGGTTGAACCCAAAGAATTCAATTTTTTAAGATAAAGTAATTGGACGTTTTTACTGTAGGGGTGTTTTTTTAGTAATTGCTCTAGCTGGCTTAAAGGCATTTCGTATACCTTTTCGGGTCGGCTTAATAGTTCAACAAAATGTTTTCCAGTCATGCTACCAATTTGTGAATGCTTTATTAAAAATATCTTCTACTATGTCGTCAAAGATTTCATCTACTAATTGGTCTTGAACGGATAATAAGCTTGTTCCAGTTGGAAAGTCTCTGTTGTTTGAGAAGTCTTTCGACCATGAATTTTCTTCGTTCTTATAATCAGTATATTCTACTTTTACTGAAATAGTTAATTGGTTTGCTTCTACTGTATTATCTGCATTTGCTCCCACACTCTGTACTCTATATCTATTAAGAGTTGTTTTGATAAGAATGTCGGGATTGGCCTCATTGTTTGTTAGCCTACTTTCCTGATTTATTCTAAGTATTAATTTGTCTTGAAGTAATGTATTAATGGAAGGCGGTGCGTCTGGTGTAGTCATTTCAATAAAAGGAACACTGTAAGTTTCTATATTGTCAGGAATAGATATTCCTTTAAAGCTATAACAACTCTGAAAAATAACTAAACTCAATATTACGAATGCTCTCATTTTATATTTCTTCTTTAAAAGAACGCTTGGATTATATTCTTTGTGCTAAAATTAAAGATTCTTATTAAAATTTTAACCCTATTTATTCTAAATATATAAAGTTGATGGCATAGTTGAAAAAATGGAATTCTATGCTTCTATCCCGTATTGTTTAATCTTTCTATATAATGTTCTTTCTGAAATGCCTAACTCCTCAGCCGCATCTTTCCTTCTACCATTATATTTTTCTAATGCCTTTTTAATCATATGATTTTCCATTTTCTCTAATGAAAGATCTTCTTCCATGACCTCTGACTCATCATATTGGTCCTTTGAAATGATAATAGGTTGAAGATTGTCCGACTCGTATCTCGTGTCTAAATCCTGTGCAGTGTTTTCAGTTTGAAAATAACGATCCAAATTCGTAGCTGGCATGTCATTGAAATTAGAAGAATTTGTTCTGCTTAGATTTTCAGGAACATTAAGGTTGTTCATTCGAATCATCTCAAAAATCAGTTTTTTCATATCCGTTACATCGTTCTTCATGTCAAACAATAACTTATATAAAATTTCCCTTTCGTAATTGTCATTAAGCGATCCGGAAGTTTTTCTCTTGTCTTCTGAAATGCTTGGTAAGTTTCTGTTCCTAAGGTGAGGGGCAATCTCTAGTAATGAAAGTCCATCAATATCTCTTTCTTCAGTCAAAACAGATAGTTGCTCTACTATATTTTTGAGTTCCCTTACGTTTCCTGGCCAAGAATAATTCTCAAGGACCATCCTTGCATCATCATCGAAATTTATTGCTGGGGAATTGTATTTTTCTGCAAAGTTAACAGCAAACCTTCGTAACAAAAGATAGATGTCATCCCTTCTTTCATGTAGAGCAGGAACCTTAATAGGCACAGTATTTAGTCTATAATATAGATCTTCTCTAAATTTTCCTTTCTTGATGCTATCCTCCAGATTTACATTTGTTGCAGCAATAATCCGTACATCTGTTTTGAGTACCTTTGATGAGCCAACTCTAATAAATTCACCTGTCTCTAGAACCCTAAGCAAATAAGCTTGTGTTTCAAGTGGCATTTCTCCTATCTCATCCAAAAATATCGTTCCACCATTAGTCGTTTCAAAATATCCTTTTCTATCACTACTTGCTCCTGTAAATGCTCCTTTCTCATGTCCAAATAACTCGCTGGTTAAAGTGCCTGTAGGAATCGCTCCACAGTTTATTGGAATTAAATCTTCATGCTTTCTGGTACTCAGATAATGTATCACTTTCGAAAAAACTTCCTTTCCAACACCACTTTCACCACTGATAAGAACACTAAGGTCTGTTGATGCAACCTTAGTCGCTGTATAGAGCGCTCTATTCAATGCTTCGGATCGTCCGATGATTCCGAAACGCATTTTTATGGATTGAAGTGGATCTTTTGTCATGTGTTAAACTATGTGGCCTTTTAATGTAGCACTGTTTGATTCTGTTACTTTTACATGAACATAATCACCTGCTTTAAGACCTTCTTTTACTGGAAAAATGACCATTTTATTTTGCGAGTTTCTTCCTTTGAAATCATCATCAGATCTCTTAGATCTTCCTTCAATTAATACCTCAAATGTTTGACCAACATCTTTGGCATTAACTTCTTTTGAGATTCTGTTTTGAAGTTCTATAATTTCACTTAGCCTTTTCTTCTTTACTTCTAGAGGAATGTCGTCTTCGTACTTCCTGTGTGCTAATGTTCCTTCTCTTTCAGAATAAAAGAACATGTATGACATGGAATACTTCGCATACTCCATAATGCTTAATGTATCCTTGTGTTCCTCCTCTGTTTCTGTACAAAAACCAGCTATCATGTCTGAAGAAATAGCACAATCTGGAATGATGGAATAAATCTCATCAATCTTTTTCATATACCATTCTCTATCATAAGTCCTATTCATTAGATCAAGGATTCTGCTATTACCAGATTGTACAGGAAGGTGAATGTAATTACAGATGTTCTTATATTTTTTCATTGTATGAAGTACATCTGCTGTTATGTCTTTAGGATGAGAAGTAGAGAATCTAATTCTTAATAATGGATCTACCATAGCGACCATTTCAAGTAATTTTGCAAAACTTACTACTTCTTTTGTTTCTGGATTTTCCCACTTAAACGAATCTACGTTTTGACCAAGTAAAGTAACTTCTCTGTATCCTTTATCGTATAGGTCTCTTGCTTCTGAAACTATAGTGAATGCATTTCTACTTCTTTCTCTTCCTCTCGTAAAAGGTACTACACAAAAAGAACACATGTTATCACAACCTCTCATGATGGATATAAAGGCTGTTATACCATTTGTGCCTAATCTTAATGGGGAAATGTCTGCATATGTTTCTTCTCTTGAGAGAAAAACATTTACTCCTTTCTCGCCTTCATCTGCTGCATTTATTAGATTAGGTAAATCTCTATAAGCATCTGGCCCCACAACCAGGTCAACTAGTTTTTCCTCTTCTAACAATTTTGCCTTTAATCTTTCAGCCATGCAACCCAAAACACCTACTAATGTACCTTGCTTTTTTTGTTTGATTTTATCAAATACTTTAAGCCTTTTTCTTACAGTTAGCTCAGCCTTTTCACGAATTGAACATGTGTTGATTAGAATAAGGTCGGCTTCTTCCATGTTGCGTGTAGAACCAAAACCTTCTTTCGCAAGAATACTTGCAACTATTTCTGAATCGCTGAAATTCATTTGACAACCATAAGACTCTATATAAAAGTGTTTTTCAAATGGATTTTTTTCTTCCATCTTCAGAACCTCTCCTTGTTTCGAATCGTCTATTGTCTTTGCCAAATCCGCAAGTGTGGGATTGTCATTATATAAGCTCATAATCCATTTTTTCGGATTGCAAAATTACAAAAATCATTTTGTATGTATGACATTTTGACAGCAAACAAATTAATATTAAATCACAAAATATTAAACTGAATATTACATAGAAAGCAGCGTTTTTAACTAAAAATAGTTCTTATTATAAAATAATTTAACTGAAAAGTGCACAATATGTAGTATATAATTCGTTTTTTAATATTATATTTAAACAATAAAACCAATAAGTTATGATGAATGAGCAAATCCGAAGCATAATGACAAAGTCAATCATTACTGTTTCACCTGAGACGACCTTAACCGATATTTCTAAATTATTCAGGAACAAAAGAATACATCACATTCCAGTTGTTAAAGATCTTAAACTAGTAGGTTTGATAACTACTTACGACTTATGGAAATTGAATCAACCCGAAGAAAATTATCAACATATCTATGTCTCTGAGGTAATGAATAGAAATGTTTGTAAAATTAGCCCACTTGATAAAGTTGGTACCGCAGCAGAATTATTAATGGATAAAAGATTTCACGCGCTACCTGTTGTGAATCTTAGAGGTGAACTGAAGGGTATTGTAACTTCTTTCGATATTTTAAAGTATACACTTAACAAAGAATATCCAAATCCTATTCTTTATAAAGAAGTATTAGGATTACGAGCTCAAAGCTAAATTTATGTCTTTTAGCTAAGTATTATGCCACTTTAGTGTCAAATTGGTATTGCTTGCCATTATTGACGGGGTTTGTCAAAAAAAGACCATTTCTGCATAAGGGAAATGGTCTTTTTTAATTTTCTTTTAATCTATCTGAAAATCATACGTTTATATTGCATTCATTTCATCAAGAAGCTGCTGTGGTTGCTTATAACCTACAATTTTATGAAGTATGTTAAAATTCTCATCAAGCACAACTAATGTAGGATAACCCCTAACTGAGAAAAATTTACCTAACTGATGAGGTGAATTTCTTCCTCTTTTACCTGCTACGTGGTTAGGGTTACTATATGTTTGACCTCTGAAATTTATATCGTCAGCTCCTTCAGCATCAAATTTTACTGGATAAAATTTCTCGTTAATTGCTGCTTGAACTTCTGAATTTGTAAACGTGTTTCTATCCATCATTTTACATGGCCCACACCATTGTGTATACACATCTACTATGATTTTTTTAGGAGTTTCGGCAACCAATTGCTCTACTTCATCCATTCCATACCAATGCATTTCACCTCCTTTGGCTTGCGTTTGTACTTTAACTGATTTATTGCTTGATTGCGCGTCTATTTTTACTTTCGAACTAACTGAAGCATTGCTAACTTCCTTGTTCGATTCACTACTTCCTGTTGAGTCCTTACAAGAAAAAGCAGTAAAGGTTAATATTCCTAATAATAGTACAAGTAACTTGTTCATTTCTTTTTTTGTTATAAAATTAAATAATTTTTGATTTCTTCATTCCTAGTAAACTAACTTTAATAGAAGTTTAAGAATTGTGTTCTCTGTATTTTTTTTCTTTATGGGAATTATACCATTTAAAATTTAGAATTTCGGTAATAAATTCAAATTACAAATAGGTGAGTTCGACTTATAAAATAGAGGAATAGCTTTAGATGCTTCTATATTTTCTAAGGAAGAAATCACGTATTTTAATAAGAATTTATCCGACAATTTAGATATTAATTGGTGTTAATAGAATTCAGCATTGAAATTAAACTAAATTTAAATTTTGATAGCACAATTCCTTGTTTAGGAGTACACCAAAAGCTAAGGACATTAATGCGCTTTCTACCATGTTCTAGTACTAGTATTTCTTTAAATTAATTACTAAAACAGAATTTGCAAATTGCGGTTAATCCAAAGAACTAACGTGTCAAAGTAATAGTTCCAGTAAAAATTTCTTCATCGCCTTCAGGAAAAATAGCTGAAAAATAATAGGCATAGATTCCCTGTTTTACCATATTTCCATTGTATGTGCCATCCCAGCCTGTACCATTGCCTACGTTAAATGATGATTCTTCATACACTCTATTTCCCCATCTATCATAAATTCCAAATTCAGATATGATAATTTCTTCATTTCCTGAGAAGTTACTAAATATCTTAAAAATATCATTTTGTCCATCATTATTTGGTGTAAAAGCATTAGGTACAAATAGTCTAAATTCTACTACTACTCGTATGAATATGCTATCCCTTTCTATACAACCATTATTATTAGTAATCTCCACAATAAACCAGGTATCTTCATTCAGTCCATTGATAATCGGGTTAAGACAATCTGAACAATTCAAATTAGCATCTGGCGTCCAATTTATAGATAGTACATCTTCTTCTGCTAGATTTGTCTCTGCATTTAATTGATATTCCATTCCTCGAGGAATAGTAACTGAAGTGCCTGCATCAATACCAAAAGGTAATACTTCATTAATATTAAATGAATCAGTAACAGTGCACCCAAATAAATCTTCTATCTCAACTCTAAATGAACCAGGTGTTAAATCTGTTGCTAGTACTTCTACATTATTCTCATTGAAAATCTGAATGATATATGGCTCAGCTCCACCACTTGGTTCAATGTCTAAAACTGCCACATCTCCATCACATAATGCCTGCATTACATTAACCTCGCTCTCTATCATCGTCGTATTATCATTAACCTCTACCGTATGCTCAGCAGTACATCCATTAATTGTATTTGTAACAGTTACATTATAGGTTCCAGCAATAGCTGTAAAAAGAAACTCTTCATTTGACATTATTCCTACAGGACCTTCCCACATGAATGCGGCGGAATCTAAATTGTGATTTATGATGATTGCAAGTGGTTCTTTCATGCAAGCAAAGGTGTACTCATTGGAGGATAAAATGGGCGAAATCGTATCAATTTCTACTTCTGTTGAAATATCAGCTGTACATCCGTTAGAATAAGTTACAATAAAATCCTTGATACCTGCTGTGGAAGATTCAAAAATGAAATTTGGTGTTTCGCTAACATCAGCAGGAAAAGCGATGTCCGTAATGTCTTGTGAGCTGGATATATTAATAATAGCAAAGTCATTTTCACAGTTTATGTTAGTATGTGAGATTTCGGGTATTAAAGCTTCCATATCTTCCATGACCTCAAAACTTATCATGGTATCACAGCCATTACCTAAATTCTCTATAAGTAAGCTGTAGTTTCCTTCTGCGGAAATAGAGAAGGATTCTCCGATTACTTCATTTGTTCCATTACTCCATGTATATGTTTCGTTTGAATTAGGTGGAAGAACTAAAGTGGAATCAGGGGAATTACAATCTAAATTGAAATTATCCAGAAGTGGAGGTAATGGTTTTTCGAAATCTGACTCTAAATTGATGCTATCAATTTGAGTACATCCATTAGGTCCTATAATTTGGATAACGATCTGATCACTATGATTAACTATTATACTTGAATCTTCCATAGAAACTAGCTCTCCTTGGACGGTACCAAAGGTGAAAGTATTGTTACTGGAGACAATGATTTCTACAGAAGATGTATTGCAATCAAATGTATCTAATGCAAGAATAGCTAAGCTGGGTTCTTGGAAATCTACCTGTACAGTTACTGTATCAAAAACACTACAGCCCTCAGGTGAAATTGCCTCATAAATGTAATCGCCTGGTATGTCAACAGAAAGGTTTGTATTTGAAGAAGTAAAGCCATTTGGGCCCACCCAAGAAAAAACAGTACCCGCAATTGATGAATTAACCTCTATAATTGCTTCAGGAGAAGCACAGTTTATATTATTAAAATTTAGAGAAACTAGAGGGAAATCTTGATTGCCCATTAATTCCACAGTATCCAAAGTAGAACAACCAAGAGAATTAGTAACTTCTACAAAATAATCTCCTTGTAAATTCGAACCGATGGAATCTCCAATAAGCGTTGTTCCATCAGGAGTCTGCCAACTTACAGAGAAAGTAGAATCTGTTATAATAAATACAGATCCCAAACCATTTTGACAATCTATATCAACTGATGAGGTAGTGAAAGTGGGTTCTGTTATATTTTCTAATACTGTAAGCGTATCTCTAGTTATACAGCCATTAATATCCTCTATTTCTACAATATAATCTCCAGAAGATGAAATCATAATACTTTCTCCCTTCCCTAAGGAATCTGGATTGAACCAAGTAATGTCTGTAAAAGGAGAGTTCACTGTTACGCTAATTTCAGCTTGAGTAGTTGTGCAGGTAAGGGTAGGGCTTCCGCCCAAAAGATAATCCAATTGAGAAATTTCACTTATAACAGTCACGAAATCTGATGCCGAACAACCCGTATCATCCGTAATCTCAATAGTATAGTCACCTATGTCATTTACCAATATTGTATCAGAATTTCCTATGTGATTTCCCTGCGGATCAAACCATTCTATTTCATAATTTTCCGCAGAAGAGTATATGATTTCAGTGATGTCACCTATGCAACTTAAAGTATCGCTTACTTCAAGTTCATACTCAAAATTCTCTGTGCCTTGGCTTATCTCAAAAAGAACTGTATCTGTACAATTTGCTTGGTTTGTTATAATAAGTGTGTAAACTCCAGCTTCATTGTAATCCGCACTTGATCCATTACTAGAGTTATTTTGCCATTCATACAACAAGATACCAGCATTATTCGTACTAAAAACAGTAGTAAATTCATCTCCGCATTCTAAAATAAAATCTCCATCTACAGTCGTTTCAGGAGGCGAAGCTTCAGTTATTGCAAACAGAGTTGTTGACGAACAATTAAATTGGTTTGTTATAGTGAGGGTGTAGACTCCTGGTTCAGAGTAGTCAGCGATCGGTCCGTTACTTGAGTTGTTTTCCCATTCATAGGTTAAGTTTCCAGCGTTATTTGTACTAAAGACAGTTGTGGAGTTTTCTCCACAATCTAAAACGAAATCGCCTAATATGGTTGTTCCTGGAATTTCTGTTGAACCATTTATAGTTGTATTTAACACCTTTGTACAACCATTCACACTTGTCACAGTAACGGTGTATAAACCTGCACTATTTGCTATTGCAGAAGAATTATCGGTGGCTCCAATTATTTCTCCTCCAAACTGGGTGCCCCAATTAAAAGTATAACCTGGAAGATCAGGAGTTACGATTAAATCAATAGTTGGGTTGTCACAGTCTAGTGTATGACTTGTGGGAAGATCTCCCTGTACCTCTTCAAGAGTAACGGTAACAGTTTCTTGTTCTTCACATAATTCTCTGAATGAAATATCATCAATTGCAAAATCATTACCACTTGATGCAAGGTTTTGATTTTCTATACATATTGTTGCAGTAGTTTCAGAATCTGAATTCCATACCGCCGTAAAATTACTCCATAAGCATGTGTTAGGAGGAACATTGAAATTGTTGCCGATAGGAGATCCGTTTATTGTAAATTGTAAAATTGCAGGAGAACTTGATTCAACTGAAGTTGCCCAAGCAGAAAATTGATAGTTTGTATTAGTATTAACCGCAATATCTTGACACCACACATCAATAAACGAGCTAGATCCATTTGCAACAAACATGTTACCAGTTCCACTAGTGTTATCTCCACATGAAGCAAAATTTATATGTGTATTATTAGGGTTGTTATCTACAGTGTACATTCCCTCACACCAAAGAGGTCCTTGAGGAAAAGGACAAAATATATCACCTAACAAATATTCACTTGTGAACCCAGTGTTTCCTAATTCAAAATCACCATTTAGAACTAAGTTTGTACTGTTGGATGAAGGTCCAAAAGCGGAGAAAGTAAATGTTGTAGTTTCTTCAACAAACACATTGAGATCCAAATCAGTGCCGACAACATTGGTTCCGTCATTCCATTCTGTTGCAAGAGGTATTCCAGCTACAGTTGCTGATAAATCTACAAATCCAGGTTCACAAATAATAATGTCTTGTGAAATGCCTGTAATGAACGTACATTGAGACTTCCCAGTATTAAAAGCTAGAGATAGTATTAGAAGAAATGATATTACTTTCCGCATAGCTAACAGTTAGTATCTGCAATTTATAAAATATTGTTTGATTTTACATTAGTTCTTGCACTAGTTTATCTTAATCTAGTTTCTTGAAAGACTGATTAGAATGCTTAGAAAAGGTATTTAACGAAAAAGATGGGAATTATTTAAAAAGATATGGGGCATTATGG
>CAZSKA010000124.1:0-11313 GCA_964607315.1 uncultured Saprospiraceae bacterium
CTATGTTAACTATAACTGAATATTTGGACAATGGCAAACAACTTTAGAAATCCTTCACCCCTCACTCTTCTAATTCCACCACACCGCATACCGTTTCTTCTTCAACTCCTTCGCCAACCAATCTTCCATCTTGTAAGCATCCGCCTTTGTTTTAATAGAATTAAACTTTTCATATAGGCTGGGACGTAGATATAATCCATATTTCTCAGCAAAATAAGCTGAAATTTTATAACCACGTTTGCTCTTTGCTCCTTCTCTATGCTTCTTAAATCTTTGCTCCGGCGTAAGACTAGTCATACCCACATACAAGCATTCACTTACTCCATTATACTGTGGATTCGCATTACGGAATTTAGCACTATCGTTCCAAACACGCTTTGATAATTCTATTACATATACATGATAAGAAGCCATATAATCATAAACCACAAAAATTGAACCACTTTGGGCGTAAGCCTAAAAAAAAACCAACATTTTATTACGCTAGTAACTCCTTTGCATTCTGTTTATACGTCCTGCTTATTGGTAATGAAAGGCCGTGAATGTGCACTTTATCAGAAGTGAAAGATTCTATATAATCCTTATTTACAATAAACGAACGATGTATGCGCACAAAATTCTGAGGTAATTGATCTTGTAATTTACTGATTTTATCTCTATTGTTAAACTCCTTTTCTATAGTCACGTATTTCAATCGATCACCTAATGATTCTAGATAAACCAATTCGTCTAACCTGATCTTGTTGTTCGATCTATCTGCTCGAATAATAATTTCTTTCTGACTTTCTTGCTCCTTTACTTTCTGCAATTCCTGCATCTCCCTCGACTGCTGCGTGAAATTTTTAAAGATGGAAATAAATGCACGTATACTTACTGATAGGTAAATCAGAAATGCCAAAGACATGATATCAATGCTAAGCATGTTCTTTCCTTCAAAATTGAATTGCTGAAATACAATCAATGAAATGTAGATGGCTAAAATTTCTAAATAAAGAGAGATGATGATGGTATATATCGTGTAGACGAAAAACAAAAAGTGTTTTCGTTCAAAAAGGAATTTTCGAATAAGAATCCTATTAAAGAAATAACTCGTTGCTATTGCTATAGGAAGTAATGAACTGGTAAAAAAGAATATTTGTGGAAATGAACTACCTCTCACCACAAAAACTCCTATCAGTATCAAACTAATTAGCGTCCAATAAATTATATCAAATCTGTTTTTCTCATTTATCATTTCACCAACAAAAATAACTCAAAGAATCGCAAGAATACCTATTTTGCTGTAGAATGCAGGTTTTTTGCTGGATTCTACATTGCACGAATTGTGATTCAGTCTCAACTTTGAACTGAATTATTTTTTCATTAAAAATTTTAATATTATGATTAATTATTTTGTTCAGGGAGGTCCAGTATTTATGGGATTACTTACCTTACTTTTCGTAGGAGTTATCATTTTTTCTATTCGTGCATTTTCTGATGATAAGAATAGCACTATTGCAAAATCAATTGGGTTGTTAGCTCTTGTGATAGGGATTTTAGGTCAGTTGATTGGTTTATTCTCTGCCTTTGTGGTAATGGAATCTATAGAAGGTGGAATTTCACCTTCCATTCTAGCAGGTGGATTAAAAGTATCATTGATTACCACTATCTATGGTCTTCTGATCTTCCTGATCAGTCGTGTTTTCGCGCTTATTTTGAAGTTTAAATCAAAATAATAGTATATATGTTAAAAAATTAATACATTCATGCTGCATTTAGGTCTATGCCTAATCTTTACATTGCCATTTCAGCGTCATTTCAAATCGAACATTGAAATTCCAATGTAAAGATTGGGTTAAATAGTAGTCTTCATTACATATTATTAAAATATTTAATATATATTTGAGTTCTGTTTGACCTAGATTTATCGTTTCATGCGATAAATACCCAACTTGTTTATCCTAGCCTTTGCTAAAAGATAATAGTTAATACGTTTAATTATATTGAATAATGACAGTTAACTTTAACCAATTACGGCATACGTGTATTTTTATTTTAGCATTTTTGGGTTTAACCCAAATTACTCACGCTCAAGATCCTTGCTTGATTCGCACAGGAGTAGAGCCAGCTATTCAGCAAAATACCTTTAGAGCAGTCGATGTAGCGAATGCAGATTTGATAGGATTGATTCCATGGATGAATCCCGCATTTGCATCAGGCGCTGATGATTCATTAGCTACCGTTTCTCTTGCACCAGGAGAAAGAAGTGATCGCTTAATATTTTCCAACTTTTTCTTTGATATCCCTTTGGGTGCAAGAATTGCTGGAATCCAATTAGAGATTACTGGAGCCTCTTCTAACTTCGATGAATTAGATGAAAGACAAATCCAATTCCTTTTGGGTGGAAACCCACTTGGTAATAACCTGGCAGATAAATCGATATTAGCGAATATATGGCCAGATAGCCTTGACTCGTGGAACTATGGTTTCGAATTCTCTGACTGGGGAATTGACCCAACTTTCCAATTATTAAATAGTAACGAGCTAGAATTTGCTATTCAGATAGAAAATGATTCTGATTCAGATTCTCTTGATATTTATATAGAAAATACTCAGATCACTGTTTATTATGAGCCTTTAACTACTGTTTGTGGCGATGAATGTATAGTGGCTTATGTCGATGAAGTACCTAATGTAATTAACTATAACTGGATACTAAATGATGGAGTGGGTTTCCATGATGTCGATACTATAGATAGAGTTTCAAACCTTGATTTTGCTGAAGCAGAGTTTGGTGTTGTAGGTGTGGACATAGAAATTTTTACGCCTTTTGATACGATGACTTGTACACGTTATTTTTTAAGAGAGAATTGTGTGCCTGCTTCAATAGGAGATTTTGTATGGTTCGATATGGATCAAGATGGCATCCAAGATGATGATGAGCCTGGAATTCCAGGAGTTGAATTAAGTTTATTTAATCCTTTTGGTGATTTGATTGCAACTACCACATCAGGTTTTAATGGCTCTTACAGCTTTAACGATGTAGAAAGTGGTTTTTATTTCGTGGAAATAAATTCTGGTGATTTTACACTTTCGCCAATGACAGGTGTTGATAGTTTAAACTCAGATTTTAATGCGAATGGACGAACTGAAGTTTTCTTCTTAACAAGAGGAGAAGCTAAAACTGATATAGATGCTGGTTTATTTGAGGCATCTTCTATTACAGGAAGTGTATGGACTGAATGTGATGGAAACGGCGTTTTTGATGATGAAGATGAATTACTGGAAGGAGTGGAAGTACGTCTTTTTAGTAATAATACACTTGTTGCATCCACTATGACTAATGAAGAAGGTGTTTATGAATTTCAGGATCTAATTGCTGGAGATTTCGATATATTAGTGATTGGCGATGCTTTCTCACCAATGGTTGGTACAAATGTTTTTGATACCGATGGATCAGCTACTATAAATTTAGGAGTAGGAGAGGATAGAGAGGAAGTTGATGCTGCAATTTTACAAGTAGTAGATTTCACATTCTCTATATTCTTTGATGAAAATGATAATGGTGATTTTGATATGGGCGAAGATGCATTAGAGGGTTCTGAAGTTACTTTAAGAAATGCTAATCAGAATTTTACAGCATTAATAGAGAACGGAATGGTCAGTTTTTCAGGCCTTTTAAATACAGAGTATTTCCTAGACATAGCGAATACGGATACCTTATTCCTTTCTAATTCAGCTATTGAGTCAACTAATAATGGAAATGGTTTAACGATAAACTTAGGAACTCCAGGATGTGGAGCTTCTGTGGAAGCTACGTTCTTGTTAACTGATTTTTTCTCTTTTATAGGTGATTTTGTGTGGGAAGATCTGAATGGAGATGGCTTGCAAGGTGCAGATGAACCGGGGTTAGCTAATGTAGAAGTTCAATTGATTAATTTCTCTACAGCTGAGGTAGTGGCAACAACTACGACTGATGAAAATGGATTTTACAGTTTTGAAAGCCCAGCTGAAGGAAGTTATCTTGTTACTGTTTCTCCTGAGGAAGGATTAATAGAAACAATTGCAAATGCAGATCCTGACTTAGGTTCCCAAATAACTTTCGTTGTAGACCGTTTTGTTATGGGTCCTATAGAAATTACAAATGGAGTAGTTGCAGATAATTGGGATGCAGGTTTTGTTATGGGAGCTGGCATAATAAACGGAATAGCATTTATTGATTTAGATGAAAATGATGTATTTACTGAAGGTGTAGACGAACTTGTAGAAAATGTAGAAGTAATTCTTTTGACTTCTACAGTTCAATTAGTAGCTTCTGCAGTTACTGATGAAGATGGTTTTTATGAGTTTAATGTGGACCCGGGTGATTATTACGTAGGATTTTCTCATCCTTTTTTCAACGAAGTAGTTTCTTTCCGAGTAGGAAATGATCCACTTATAGATTCTGATGTGACGGAAGATGGAGACCTGGAAACACCAGTGTTTACACTTTCTCCTGGAGGATCGGTAGAAGGTATTAATATTGGATTTGGCATTCAACAGGCAAATGTTGGGAATTTCGTTTTCTTAGATGTAAATGAAGATGGTTTATTTGATGATGGAGATTCTGGATTAAGTGATTTTACTGTTAGAGCTTTTGATATAGACGGAAATGTAGTTAATGAAACAACTACTAATGCTAATGGTGCATATAATTTAGGTTTAGATCCAGGTACATATTATCTTGAATTCACAAGAGATAATTTTGACACACCTACTATTGAAAACTTAACAAATACAGACTTGAATTCAGATATTACAGGTGAATTTGGGCCATTTACTACAAGCTTGTTTACAGTTAGTACAGGAGAAGTAAGAGACGATATAGATGCTGGATTTTTAGCTCCAAATACTGTTATCGGTGACTTAGTTTTCAGTGATAACAACGGAAATGGACAAGAAGATTTTATGGAGTTCGGCTTAGAAGGAATAACTGTTAATTTAATACGAGTAGGCGAGGGTGTTGTAATGTCAACGGTTACTGGTGATGGAACAGATCTACCTCGAGGAAGATTCTTTTTTGAAACAAACATACCTGGAGACTATTATCTTCAGTACGAGATACAGGACATAACTGGTGGATTTACGCAGTATGATCAAGGTGGAGCAGGACCGCTTAGTCCGAATGGTTTTGGAACTTCTCCTACATTCACTGTTGTCTTAGGTCAAGATAATTTATCAGTGGATGCAGCTGTTGTCTCCTTTAGTATACAATTAGGAAATTATATATGGGCTGATGATAATGGAAATGGTGTTCAAGATGGAAACGAGAAAGGTTTGAATGGAGTTACTGTTTTCCTTTATGATGAAGCATTCAACTTTTTGGATGTAACAGTTTCATCTCATAATGTAGTCAACCAACAAGATGGATCTTATTATTTCACGGACTTAGCAGAAGGAGATTATATCCTTGTATTTGATACACCTGATAATTTCACTATTCCTAATTCTACCCCTGATGGTACAACAGATAGTGACGTGACGTCAGAATTTGTGAAAGGATCTACAGGGGTTATAACTTTGGATGAAGGTGAACAAGAATTTAGTATTGATGCAGGTATTATTATGTTGAGTAATGAACCTTCTGATATTGGTGACTTAGTATGGAATGATGAAAATGAAAATGGTATACAGGATGCTGGAGAGCCAGGTATAGAAGGCATAACGCTTAATCTTTTGAACTTGGATGGTGATGTGATTCAATCTACTGTATCTAACTTCATAGGAGAATATCAATTTGATGATGTGTTAAATGGATTCTACAGAGTAGAGGCACTTGCTCCTCAAGATTATTCATATACTATATCTAATAATTCGTTTGATGATGAAACTGACAGTGATATCCAATCTGATGGTCGAAGCCTAATTTTCTTCATAGGTGCGAATCAAAAGAATTTGACTATTGATGTTGGACTTGTTAAAGATGATGGTATAGTTATAGAGGAAGAAGATTACGCTGAAATTAATGGTATAGAAGGCGAGGAAGAAGAGGAGGAAGATGAAAATAGCGGGACGACAAATACTTCGGATAATCAAGTAAGTTTGGATCATGACGGCGATGAAAAAGAAGAGGTAGATGAGATAGAGCAGGAAGATATTGCTGAGCTAAATAAGCTAATAGAAGTATATCCTATTCCAGCAAGAGACCTTGTTAATTTGAAGATTAATATGGAGATGTTGAATCAAGCGAAAATTGAAATTATAGGAAATAGTGGACAAGTATTAGAAACGATTTACAGAGATAATGTGCTAGGTTTAGCGCATGAATTAAACGTACAAAACTATCGCCCTGGATTTTATTTTGTTCGAGTAACGGACGGAGACAAGGTGTATTTCAAGAAGTTTATAATTCAATAAAGAAAAACGAGTGCAAATTAGAAAATGACTATACGATTGAGTGTAGTCATTTTTTTTTTTGGGGCTGGGGCCCAAAGTGGGGGATTTGTTTTGGCTAAAATTTTTAATGCTATTAAATCCTGTAATGCCCTATATCATTGCCTTTTCGTAGTATTTTTTGCACGCATAAAGTAAAAAGAACTACGAGATTTCATCCACAAATTAAGAGACTTACATAAAATAACCTTTGGGCTTAAGCCCAAAAAGGAAAGAAGTGAAAAGGCATAAAATTTTAGTGCTACTAAATTCTGGAACTGCCTACACCACTACCTTCCCGCAATATTTTTTGCACGTATAAAGCAAAACAAACTACGAGATTTCATCCGCAAATCAAGAGATCTATATAAGAATAACCTTTGGGCCTAAGCCCAAAAAGAAAACAAGTCAAAAGGCTAAAATTTTTAGTACTACTAAATCCTGAAACTGCTTACATCATTGCCTTCCCGCAATATTTTTTGCACGAAAATCAAACCCTACATCTCAAAAGCCTTCTCTCCTCCCACCATCGTCCATAATATCTTCGCATCCAAAATATCTTCCTTTACACAAGTCAATAAATTAGTATCTACCAAGATCATATCTGCATATTTCCCCACTTTCAAACTTCCCTTCGATTCTTCCTCAAATGCCGCATATGCATTTACTATCGTATAACTTTTTAATGCCTCCTCTCTCGTCATAGATTGTTCCGGGAAAAATGGCAAATCGAAATCTGGACGCTTTCTAGAAACCGAAGCGTATAAACTCAACAATGGATCAACATCTTCCACTGGCGCATCTGTACCATTGGTGACAACCACACCCGCATCCATCAAACTTCTCCAAGGATACGCCCCTTCCTTCGCTCTTTTTTCACCTAATCGATCAATCACAAACGGAGAATCACTCGTGCAATGAATAGCCTGCATGCTCGCTATAACGCCTAATTCTTTAAATCGTGGAATGTCATCCGGATGAAGATGTTGACTGTGTTCCATTCTCCATCTACCTTCTTTCTGATCACTAAAATCCTTCTCTATCAAATCCAAAATTTCTCTATTTCCTCTATCGCCAATTGCATGTATACATAACTGCATATCATTTTTCTTAGCTAGTTCGGCAATCTTTTTCACCTCTTCTAATGCCGTTGTATTCTGCCCAAGAAATCCTTTTTTGTCCGAATATTCCTCTAATAACCAAGCTCCATAACTACCTAATGCACCATCAATCTCCGTCTTTATCGCTCTACATGTGAAGAATCCTCCTCCTGCATCTATCGTCTTTATACCAGCTAATCGCCCTTTCATCTCTTCGCTAGACTTCCGTATCATTGCCCAAAGCCTAAGTCTCAACTCACCATTTTTTGCCATCTTCGTATAATCCGCAATCTCCTCAAACGATGAACCTGCATCTTGAAAACTTGTAATCCCCTTTTTCAAACATTCATCCATCGCTAATTCTAAAGATGCTTCCCAATTTTCATGTAATTCCGCTGGATCTTTACTGTTCAGATAATCCTGATGCAAAGACTTTATAATCTCCATAGCTCTTTCTTCAAAAACACCTATCGCTTCTCCTTTAGGGTTTCGAACGATAGCTCCTCCTGCCGGATCCAAACTCTCTATATTGATATTAGCCATCTGCATCGCTTTTGAATTTGCAAACAATCCGTGTCCACTTGCATGTATAAGCATAACGGGATTTTCTGGGCTAATTTCACTTAACTTCTCATGGTCCGGATATCCATAAAATGTTTCGCCTGGATATGCTGTCCATTTTTCTTGATGCCAACCTCTTCCCGTAATCCATTCTCCCGGTTTTGCTGTTTTTACTCGTTCTTCCACCAGGCTCACTATCTCATCCCAACTCTTAGTTTTTAATAAATTCAATTCTTGTAGACTTTTTCCCAAATTTGAAAAATGAGCATGCCCTTCTATAAAGCCCGGCATCAAAAATTGACCTTTTGCATCAATGATTTCTGTTTCTTCATTTGATAACTTTTCCTCTAATTCATCGCTTCCTAAAGCCATTATTTTTCCGTCTTTTACCGCTACAGCACTGTATTTTTTGTCGTCATCCTCCGAAGTATAAACGCTTGCATTTTTGATAATTAGGTCTGCGTACTCAGTCGATTGACATGCAGATAAAAGGATGACTAAGACGAATAAAGTGATTGTTCTCATTTTAATATATTTGCTTTTTTTTGGGCTCGAGCCCAAAAATTAAAAACGTGGTAAAACTATTTATTTTGAGGCTTGTTAGCCATTTTAATCCACAAATTACGAATTCTTTTAAATTCAACAGAAACGAAATCCTAAATGGCGCATTCTTTTAATGACATCAGACAATTGTTTTCCAAATTTTTAGAGAAAAACTTATTTTTCAAAAACCCACAGTCTTTGTACGACCCCATGAATTACCTCATTTCATTAGGAGGGAAACGAGCTCGTCCAGCAATGGCATTAATGGCGCATGAGCTTTTTGATGAACTTGATGAAAACGCTTATAATATAGCTATGGCTATAGAAGTTTTTCATAATTTCACTTTGATGCATGATGATATCATTGATGAGGCTACACATAGAAGAGCAAAACCGACAGTACATTATAAATATAATACTAATGTAGCTATTTTATCGGGTGATGCTATGATGATAGAATCTTATGAATGGATAAGCAAAGTCGATAATGCAGCATTAATTCCGGGTTTATACAGTACCTTTAATAAGCATGCTTTAGGTGTTTGTTACGGTCAGCAGATGGATCTCGAATTTGAAACCAGAAATGATGTTTCTATTGATGAATATATTGAGATGATCCGACTGAAAACGGCGGTTTTACTCGGGTGTTCTATGTCCATGGGAGCTGCTGTTGCTGGTGCTGATGAAAAGGCACAGAAGCATTTACAATTGTTTGGAGAGAATATAGGAATTGCATTCCAGCTCCAAGATGACTTTCTTGATACCTATGGTGATCCTGAAAAATTCGGTAAGCGAGTAGGCGGAGATATCATTCAAAATAAGAAAACATACCTTTACTTAAAGGCATTGGAATTAGCTGGAGATAAACAGAAATCTCGACTTGAACAGCTTTATAACGATGAGCATAATTTATCAGACGAGGAAAAAGTTGAAGAAGTAAGACAAATATTTAATACCTTAGTGATTCCTGAATATGTTAATCAGTTAATGGATGCTTATAACAATTTAGGAATTTCTCACTTGAAGGCACTTGGATTAGAAAAAGAGAAGTACGAGCCTTTACTTGAGTTATGTGCATATTTACTTCAAAGAAATACTTAATGAATCCTCACACGGGAGCAATAGTAATACTCGCTTATCCAGAAGAATTTGTATCCATGATACCTGCATGGTACAGGAAACCCCTTGAATGGATAGGAATGGTGAATCACGGAAAAATAGCTGCCGGACATGCCGCCATGGCATTAATTAACAAAGAAACTGGTGACATCCATTATGGTGATTTTGGAAGATATATAACATCTTTCGGATATGGCCGAACACGAATGGCAGCCACTGATCCCGACGTTGAATTCACATACAAAGTACTTTTCAAAGACGGAGAAATTGTCGATAAGGTCGCTTTATTTCAGCATATTTTTGAGCACCCAGAAAGAACACATGGTGGTGATGTTATGTATGTTTCCTTGAATCAAGATGTGGATTTCGACGCTTGCTATAAATTTATGACGACCATGAATAAAAGAGGATCCATGATTTATGATCCTTTTGGTAAAGGGAGGTCGAATTGTTCTAGATTCGTATTTGATAGCATATTAGCAGGAATGACATCAGACCAAGAACGTAAGAAACTGAGACGTAAAAATCCGCTAACTTCCTCTCCTCTAGGTAATGTGTTTCACGGAACGAAGGAAGATTCCTATGTTTTTACACCGAAAGGTCACTCTATAGTAAAGAATAAGTCACTCCTAGTTGTACTAAAGCATTTATTTAAAAAAGCACCAAAACCTTCAGATAATACAATTACGGAAGAGCAAAAGCAAAAGCAATTTTTGGGTTTAAACCCAAATAAAAAATGGTCCTATCTAGGTGGCGTGGGAGATCAAGCGTATATTTTATTGGAAGATGTAAAGCAAGATTCCCTGCATATCAAAAAGTATGGAGCTGATCATTCCTTGACTTTTGAACATAAATATGAAAGAAACGATGCTTTTGATCCCACAGAAGAATTTGAGTTTATTCATGATTGTAATGCATCATGGATTACGCTGAAACAAGGGGAAAATACGATAAAAATGCAGAAAATTTCTTAAAATATAATTTTCCCGTTCCACCATTCTTTCTCTATTATCGCATTGTTTTTAGCATAAAAATTCAGACCAGGTTGATTCCAGTCCAGTACCTGCCATCTGAGCAATTTAGCACCAAGATCTTTAGATTTTTGAATGAGATGATCGAATAATTGCTGACCTATTCCTTTTTTTCTGTACGCTTCTTTAACCACGAAATCCTCCAGGTAAATACTCTTACCTTTCCAGGTACTATAGCTACTATAATATATACATGTGCCCAAAATCACACCATTTTCTTCCGCCACTAAAGCCTGAAAAGTACCATTTTCAAATTCCTTTTCATAATCATCAATTCCTATTTTCAATTCGTGCTCAGCTTCTTCGAAAATTGCTAATTCACGAACGAGTTCATAAATAGAAGGGAGATCTTTTTTTACGGCGTCACGAATGACAATAGATGTAGCCATTTTTGTTTTTTTAGCAAATTAAGGAATATTTTAAAAGGAAGGGTGAAAAATGTAAAGTAAAGTTTTATTGGTTTTGGGCTTTAAGGTACTATCTTAAAAAACAAATTAATTCTACAATAATTTTCTAATTTTGATACAAAGAGATAGGACAAGTTTCACGAAGCTTGTACCTGGTGTAGT
>CAZSKA010000125.1:0-11141 GCA_964607315.1 uncultured Saprospiraceae bacterium
ATAGTTCTGTGTCTATTTTCACTCGCATGTTTAACGATAGTTTAACTAGATTATTATAATTAAAAACTAAAAATTAGTTGAATTAATCGCCAATATTACACCCATTATATGTGGTTTTTACAATTATACCTGCAACTAAACCATGATTTTTATGCACAAAAAATTAACTTCGCGCTTCAAATAAATACGTCTTATGATCACACTTTCTGATAAAGACTGGAATGTAGAAACCGTTCATTCCATTCTAAACAACACAGAAATTGAAATATCATCACAAATCAAGACTGCTATTGCACAAAACAGAGCTTTTCTAGAAAAAAAAGTTAATGAAAGCGATGGTCCTATTTATGGAATAAACACTGGATTCGGCTCATTATGTGATGTCGCCATTCCACAAAAATCAATCCATCAACTTCAGTCTAACCTTGTAAGGTCTCATGCTTGCGGAACAGGAGAGGAAGTTCCTCCTGAAATCATTCGTTTGATACAGGCTCTAAAAATTAAAAACTTTTCCTTCGCAAATTCTGGTATTCGAGTTGAGTTAATCGAACATATGACTAATGTGTTTAATGCCGGCATTTATCCTGTGATTTATCAACAGGGAAGTTTAGGTGCAAGTGGAGATTTAGCCCCTCTGGCTCACCTAGCACTTTGCCTAATGGGAGAAGGTGAAGCAACATGGAAAGGCGAAAAGCGGGATGCCATTTGGGCCCTGACCCAAAACAACCTTAAACCTATTAAACTTCGTGGCAAGGAAGGATTAGCTCTATTAAACGGAACACAATTCTCTACTGCTTATCTTGCATATGCTGTTTATCACGCTGAAAGGCTCTATGAAATTGCAAATATCACTACAGCACTTTCTTATTTCTCATATGACTGTGGACTTGACCCTTTAGATCCTAGAATTCATGGAATAAGAAGACAAAAAGGTCAAATCAATACTGCTCAAGAAATTCTTCGCCTTCTAAATGGAAGTGGGCTTAAAGCCCAAAATAAAGAATATGTTCAGGATCCTTATGCCTTCCGATGTGTTCCACAAGTTCATGGTGCTTCTTACGATGCCATTCAGTATACAAAGAATATTATGCTAAATGAAATCAATGCTGTAACAGACAATCCATTGGTTTTTAGCGAGACTGATGCGGTGCTGAGCGGTGGTAATTTCCATGCACAACCTATTGCATTAGCATCCGACTTTCTGTCTATTGCACTTGCAGAACTAGGAAGTATTTCGGAAAGGCGTGTTTATAATCTAATCGATGGAAAACGCAACTTACCTAATTATCTGTCTAAAAATTCTGGATTGAACTCTGGATTTATGATTGCTCAGTACACTGCTGCTGCAATAGTAAGTGAAAACAAACAACTGTGTACTCCTGCTTCTATAGATTCTATCACCTCCAGTAAAGGTCAAGAAGATCATGTTAGTATGGCAGCAAATGCAGGAAGAAAGCTATATAAAGTCGTAAATAATTTATATCAGATACTCGCAATAGAATTAGTTACTGCTTGTCAAGCTGCAGATTTTCGAGGACCAGAAAAATTACCTAAATCTCTATTGAAAACGTATAATGTGGTTCGCGAATCTATTCCCTTTATGGAAGAAGATTTAGTTTTAGGCGAACTTTTAAGAAAAGGAAAACGTATACTACATGACTCCTTTACCACGTTAAGTTAACCAAATTAGATATATTAGATGAAAAAGTATTCCTTTCTATTAGTTGCTGCTATTGCCATTGTATTGATTTCATGTGAGTTCACTAAAAAGGCGTATAAAACAAGTACTGATGCTGTCTCTAGTGTTAATGTTTTTCCCTACACTCAGGACATAGAGTTAGGTAAACAAGTTCAAAAAGAAATTGCAGGAAACCCTAGTGAGTTCCCTATTTTACCTAAAAGCAATAACAGAGAAGTATATAATTATATAGAAGGCTTAAAGACTACCATAATGAATTCAGGTCAGTTAAAATACAAAGACCAATTTGCATGGGAAATCACATTAATAGATGATGACAAAACGCTTAACGCATTCGCAACTCCAGGTGGTTATATCTATATATACACAGGTCTTATAAAGTTTTTGGATAGTGAAGATGAATTAATTGGTGTTCTGGGTCATGAAATGGCGCATTCAGATAGACGTCATAGTACTAGACAATTAACAAAATCCTTAGGTCTTTCTATTCTTTTGGAGGCTGTATTAGGTCAACAGAGTGCAGTAGAACAGATCTTAGGTCAACTTGCAGGTCTTAAATTTAGTAGATCACACGAAAGTGAAGCAGATGAATATTCTGTAAAATATCTTTGCAATACAAATTACAATAGTGATGGAGCAGCAGGCTTTTTCGTAAAACTTGCCAATCAACCAACACCTCCAGTATTTTTAAGCACGCACCCTTCTCCTGATAATAGGGTAGAAGATATGGCAAAATTTGAACGTGAATTAGGATGTAGTGGAACTGCAACAAATCAAGCAAATTATAATAGAATCAAGTCTTTGCTAAATTAATTTTGATATTATTTTTTTTTGGGGTTAACCCCAAAGAAGATAGTGCTTTTGCTTTGACTAAAAGGAGATATAACATCTTGTATTCCACGTTTTTTAATATTTAATAATTTACATAATACATCCGATTTCAGCTGATATTTAGAAATGTGCATGTGACAATTGCCTACAATAAGATAATTATAAGCAAAATTAGTGTGGATAATTCGAGAAAGAAAGCTACCTTTGCAATCTTTTTTTGGGAGCAATAAACTGATGCTTAGTAGATTAATACAAGATCATGAAATTTGACTCTCATTTTATATTATAATAACTAATTACAATTATAAATGGCACTAATAGGTACGATAAGAAAAAACATGTGGTTTGTGTTTATTCTTTTAGGAGTAGCACTTGTAGCTTTTATGTTTATGGACTCTAAAGGACCTGGAGGAGGAGGTGGCGGTACTACCGCACTTTCAGTAAATGGAAAAGATATTTCTGCACAGGAATTTCAGATCTTAGAAAGTTCTGCTGGATCAAGTGGTTTAACAGGTAATGCATTAAGAAGCAAAGTATATGATGACATTCTTACAAGCACTATTGTAGAAGAAGAATCTAGTAAACTGGGTTTAAATGTAAGTGAAGAAGAATTAGAGAATCTATTATTTGGTTCTAAACTTTCACCTATCGTCCAGCAATTATTTAGGGATCCTAGAACTGGTCAAGTTGATTTCCAACAACTTCAGCAATTTAGAACTGATGATAGAAACCTTGAAAGCTCAGGGTGGAAGCAAAAAGTTAAGGAAGTTGTGAATTTAGAAATCCAAAACAAACTAGGTAAAATGGTAGAGAAAGGAATCTATACTCCTAGTTGGATGGCTGATGAACTAGCAAAAACAAATCAAATTTCTGCAACTGTAGAATATGCAAAAGTTCCATTATCTTCTTTAAATGATGGAGAAATAACATTAAGCGATAAAGATTACAATGCTTATATGAGTGATAATGCTGCAATGTTTGATAGCAAAGAAGAAGGAAGAGTAGTAGAATATTTTAACTTCCCTATAGTTCCTTCTACCAAAGATTCTCTTGACATAAGAACTAAATTAGCAAATAGCGTTGTAGATTTTAGAACAGCAGAAAACGACTCTACATTTGCTTTAAGAAAGAATGGAAATTATATTCCTATTTTCTTCAAACCTGAAGATATGCCAGAGGTATTCCAGGAAATAGTTACGAATTTAGAGATAGGACAAGTTACAGAACCTGTGCAAAGTGATCGCTTTTATTCTGCTATGAAATTAATAGATAAAAAAGTAGTAGCTGATTCTGTAGGACTTAGTCACATTTATAGAAATATTCCTGCTACTGATATCGTTGGTAGAGAAAATGCAATCAAATTAATCGATAGTTTAAAAATAGAAATTGAAAGTGGAAGAGCTGAGTGGGATTCTATGGCAATTGCAAATAGTATGGATCAAGCTAACGCTGCGAATGGTGGTGACCTAGGAAAAATTACTCAAGGTCAATTCTTTCCGTCAATAAACCAAGTAGCTTTCTTTTCAGGGGAAGTTGGAAAAATGTATAGAGTTGTTTCTCCTAATGGTGTTCATCTAATAAGAGTAGATGAAAGAGTTTTTGAAACTCAAGACCCTAAGTACAAGGTGGCATTCATTAATGAAGCAATTGAGCCATCAAATGAAACAATTGCAGCAATTACAACAAGAGCCAGTGAATTCATTAGCTCAAATAGAACCTTAGAGGCTGCTAGAAACGCTATCAATGATTTCCCTGAAGCATCTGTATCAACATCTAAAGTATTAAAGATGGGTGATTATGAATTTGAAAGTTTCGGGTTTAGAGATGATGCAAGAGATATAATCATCTGGGCTTTTAATGAAGATGAAAAAGTTGGAAATGTTTCTGCTGATATGTTTTCATTCAGAGATCCCCAGTTTAACTTCGAATCAAATTTGATTATTCCTGCACTTCAGGCAAAAACGAAGAAAGGAATGGCAAAATTATCTGATGTAAAAGCTAGTATTACTCCTCAGGTAATGGAATATGCAAAAGGGAAAAAACTTGCAGAAATGGTGAAAGGCAAATCTGTAAATGAGGTTTCTGAAATGAATGAAAGCTCTTCTTATGGAATGGTAAAGAATGTAACGACTTCAACTAATTTTATACAGGATTTAGGATTGGAACCAAAAGTAGTAGCAGCTGTAATTGCTACTCCTGATGGACAAATGTCTGAGCCTATTATTGGTAATGGAGGAGTATATGTAATCAAAGTTTCTGATAAAATATCAAACACAACTTCCAACAGTGTTTTTGGAAAACAAAGTGAAAATATAAGATCACGTCAAAATGTAAACTCTAATCTTATGAGTGCATTAAAAGAAAATGCAACAGTGAAAGATAAGAGAATGAAATTTGGCATGTAATTGTACTTAGCTAATCAAAATAAAAGCCTTTATTGCAACTGTGCGATAAAGGCTTTTTTGTCTCATGTAACTTTGTATTGTAGGGAATTCTTATTTTTGTAAATAAATATATTTCTGTGATTTTTTGGGTTGTATTATTTTTATTGCTCTCAGCATTGTTCTCGGCATCTGAAATAGCTTTTATTTCTGCCAATAAACTTGCTATTGAAATTCAGAAAAAGAAAGGTTCTAGAAAGTCAAAAATCCTTGCCGGCTTCTACGAAAACCATAGGAATTTTCTAGGAACTATGTTAGTAGGTAATAATATTGCTCTAGTTATCTTTACAAGTTTAATGACTACTATATTGTATCCACTCCTAAAACCTATTTTAGGAAATGAGATATTACTCCTCCTGCTATCTACGCTAATCATAACTATCATTGTCCTTATTTTTGGAGAATTCTTGCCTAAAACAATCGCTCGAATTTTTGCCAATAACTTCATCAACTTGATGACTTATCCATTGATGGTATTTAAAGTGATACTTAGTATTCCAACATGGTTTATGACTGTCACTTCATCTCTTGTACTTAAGTATATTTTGAGAGCACCCGTAGAACAAGTTAACGACCCTATTACTAGACTTGACCTAGAGCATTTTATTGATTCTTCTATTAATGATGAAGACGATGAAATAGAAACCGAACTATTTAAAAATGCACTTAACTTAAAAGACATCAAAGTAAGGGATTGCATGATTCCTCGGAATGAAATCATGTTCATAGAAAAATCTGATACTATTGCTGAGCTTAAAGAAGCATTTGTAGAAGCAAAACATTCCAGATTATTAGTTGCTGACGGAGGAATAGAAAATATTATTGGATATGTTCATCATCTCCAATTAATGAAAAACCCTAAATCAATAAAGTCTATTTTAATGGAAATAGATTATGTGCCTGAAGCTATGAATGCACAAGACTTATTGTCAAATTTTGTTCGTGGCCATATTAATATGGCATGTGTCGTAAATGAATTTGGTGGGACAGAAGGTATCATTACTTTAGAAGATATCCTTGAAGAAATTTTTGGGGAAATAGAAGATGAACACGATAAAGAAGAATTGTTTGAATTTGAGATATCTCCTTATGAATATATTTTCTCTGGTCGTCTAGAACTAGACTATATCAATGAAAAATATGAAAACATCAACCTACCTGCTGGAGAATATCACACCCTGTCTGGTTACGTTGTAATGACAGCAGGCAATATCCCTGAACAAGGAGATGAAATAGAATTGGATGGTGTCCACTTTACTATAGAAAAAGTAGGTGAAACGAAAATAGAAACAATCCGTGTTGTAGTTCCGCAACAAGATTCACAAGAAGATTCTTAATTCTTTAGACGTGTCAAAAATCAACCCTAAAGATCTTTGGGTAGGAGATAAAATACTCCTACTTAAAAGCAAACGAACCGGATTTTTCCAAGGAATGAAAAATGGAAAAATCCGAGTAAAACTCAACGATAAAATTATCCTAACGTCTCCTGACAATATCGACCATGCTCCGGAATCTAAATCCAATCCCGCTCTTGAAGCTATCCAAAATGAACTGAATCACTCCTCCCGATCTACCAAAAGATATATACTCGAAAAACAATCCTTCAACAACACTATAGACCTCCACATCGAAAAACTCCAAGTTTCTAAACAACACGATCCACCAGTTGCCATTCTTGAGTTCCAACTCAGAAAACTTACTGAATTCATGGATAAAGCGATCTCATTAAGATGCGACAAAGTCCATATAATTCATGGCAAAGGTACTGGAGCTCTTAAAATGGATACAGAAAATCTTGTGAAATCATTTGCAGAATATGTAAGCATATATCCTATTAATGATGGTGGTGGTATGACTGTTTATTTGAAATACTGATTAATAGACTTTATTTATTATTTTATTGATTTTAGTTTTAATAAGAGTTTTATTATTTTTAAATAAAATTTACTCACACTAATAAACAAAACAACATGAAAGAAGACATTAATGACACAAACAATACGAATAATGATTCGAATGAACACGAAAATCTTGTAAAGAATTATGAATCGTTTTCTAAATCTGAATTAGACAATGAATACTATAGAATAGGATCAATTCCTAATGCAAGAACAAATGTTGATTGTTTAAAACAGATGATGGCATTAATGGAAGTCTACGAATCAAAGGGCTTTGAAATGCCTAATAAGAACTCAAAACAACCACAGAGTTCTTCGGGTGGATGTATGTCTATAATAATATTGCTTATTATTGCCACTGCAGCTTTCATATTAATATAATCACATCAATTTCTAAATTGATAATATTTCAGAAATTCAGATAATCCTAAAATGTATAGAATAATTTTACTGATTGGCATCGTTGTAGCCGTATTCATATTTATGAAATTTGTCTTACCTTCCTCTTCTTATAATAAATGCACTAATTGTGACGGTCAAGGATATTGGAGAGGCACAAGAGGTGATAAGAATTCATGCAAAACATGCGGCGGAACTGGTCGGATAGATTAAAAAATCTAATTAATATTCCATTAAAAAAACTTAAAACAAATTATGAAAAAAGTACTTTTAACATCACTATTACTCTCCATTTTTCACCTCATCTACGCACAAGAAACTGAATCAAAAAATAGCTTTTTCTAGGAGGTTCGATAAGTTTTCAAACACAAAAAAATTCTCTTCCTTTTTCATCTATTGGAATTATACCTGGAGCAGTATTTTCAGACGGTACTTTTGATACTAGATTAATCTCTTTTTCAATTTCTCCTTTAATACCAATTTAAGGTTAGAATGAGGTAATAGATTTGGAAAGTGAAAAGTCATTCTACAAGGCAGAAATTTATTGCATATCCTTAGATACGGAATCAATTTCTAACGAAGTAGAATGGGTTTTCAATCCAAATATATACCTTATTTTAGCCTTAAATTGGTATAATTGGTAAAGAAATCAAACCTAATTGTTTTGTTGGATTTCAATTAATCTATAGAAACTTTAGTTTTCGTTCTATTTCTGAACCTTCTGTCTTTAATGCTGATACTCTTATTTTAAATAGAATACGAATCAATATGGAATAGGTCTTTTTACAAGACATATTATAAATCCTAAAAACCAATTTAAATTATTCATTCAACCTTATCTTGAATATCAATATTTAACAGAAGTAGAACGGAGAAATAACGAAATTTCAGAGCAAGAAAGAACAAATTTTATTGAACTTGGCATACAATCAGGTCTCATATACAACTTAAATGACAAATTTAGAACTACGTTCAGATTTGGTGGACTTGAATATATTTTTGGAACAAGGAATGATCTGGAAAATGACACAAGAAATAATTTCAGCATATTTAATTCTAACTTCAGAATATCAACTATATCATTTGGACTTGAATATAGAATATAATTGAATCAATTTTTTGTTATTCACCTTATTAAGAACCCTTTGGGTTTAACCCAAAAAATAAGCCAACAGAAACATTCAGCTTATAAAAACCCTAACTTCAAAAATATATCATGCCATTTTATCAAGAAAGTTGATACATTTAAGGTCAATTTAGTCTATGGCCAAGCAAAAGAAAAAATGGAACGAATACATCCCTCATCCTTTAGTGATGTTATTTGGGATAATAGTTCTTGTTACCGCATTGAGCTATTTACTGCCGGCAGGAAGTTTCGATAGAGAATTAGTTGATGGAAGGCAAAGAGTTATTCCAGGCACCTTCAAGTATTTACCTCAGTCACCTCTTAGTTTTCTCGACATGTTTGTTGCTTTTGCCGAAGGCTTCAAAGCAGCTTCTGATATAATTTGGGTAGTTCTCACTAGTGGAATCATGTTCGGTGTCTTACAAAAATCGAAGATGATAGAGCATGCAGTGGGAACAATCGTAAAACAATTAGGCCTGAAACGGAAGTATATAATCGTGATTCTAATGACCTTTGTATTTGGAATGCTGGGCGTTGGAGTTGGTTATGAAAACAACATTGCTTTAGTTCCTATAGGTGCGATATTGGCATTGGCAATTGGTGGAGATTTAGTATTAGCTGTAGGAATATCAGTTGCAGCCATCACCATAGGCTTTGGTCTTTCACCTATTAATCCTTACACTATAGGTACTGGTCATAAAATTGCCGAATTACCCATGTTTTCAGGCGCATTACTAAGGTCTGTCTTATGTTTTTCTGCCATAGGTATGTTAGCTTATTACAACGTTCGCTATTTTAAAAAAATAGAGGCGAATCCCGATAAAAGCCTTGGAAAAGGACTGAATACAGAAGGATTTACTCTTTCTAAAAAGTTAGAAGATTACAGTATGAGTCTGAATAATTGGCTCGTTGCATTGGTATTTTTAGGCGGCATGACAGTCATGTTATATGGAATTTTTAATTTCGGTTGGTATCTAAAAGAAATCTCAGCAATGTTCATTATTATGGCAATAGGTTCAGGTATAGTTGCTAGGCTTACGCCCAAAGAGATTAGCGAGGCTACCCTTAAATCCGTATCTTTAGTAGCTCCTGGAGCCTTTATGGTAGGGATTGCAACTACTATTAAAGTAATCTTAGAGAAAGGGACCATCAGCGATACAATTGCATATCATCTTTCTGAAGTTCTACTTTCATTGCCAATTTATGCATCAGCGATTCTTATGTCCATTGCTCAATGCATCATGAATCTTATAATTCCATCAGGGAGTGGACAAGCACTAGCTACATTACCTGTTATGATTCCTATAGGAGATATAGTGGGAATTAGTAGACAAGTAACTATACTTGCCTTTCAGATTGGTGATGGAGTAACGAACTTAATGAATCCCACATTAGGTGGATTAATTGCAATGTTAAGCATGGCGAGAATGCCTTTTGATAGATGGCTCAGATTTATAGCTCCATTAGCTTTTATCATACTTGTTGTCTGTTGGGTGTTTTTAGTCATTAGTGTCTTAATAGGATATAATTAAAACAAAATATAATTTCATGAATGCAGTAGAAATATTATCAAAATTGGTTTCCTTTCCTGTCTTAGGCGGTGAAAGTAATATAAGTATTGCAGAATGGATAGAGAATTATCTTACTGAACATGGAGTAGAATTTAGAACGCTACCTAATCCAGAAGGAACGAAAAGATCCATCCATTGTAGAATAGGACCTGCTGTGGATGGCGGTATTGTTTTATCTGGTCACATGGATGTAGTACCTACTGAAGGTCAAGCTTGGACTTCTAATCCATTTGAGTTAACTGATAAAGGCGATGGAAAATTATACGGTAGAGGCAGTTGTGATATGAAAGGATTTATTGCCTGTTGTTTAGCTATGGTTCCTGAGTTTAATGCTGCTAATCTTGCCCGCCCTATATATTTTGCTTTTAGTTATGATGAAGAAATAGGATGTCTTTCAGCTCCAGAACTTGCAGCTGATATTATGAACTATTACGAGGAAAATCCTAAGTATGCCATAATAGGTGAAGCAACAATGATGATTCCGGCTGTTGGTCAAAAAGGTATTGTCATTTATAAAACTACAGTTAATGGCTCGGAAGGTCACAGTTCTAGAATACGACAAGAAGTTAGTGCTATTAATGAAGCCGCAAGATTAATCTTATGGCTAGAATCAAAAATGAATAGTCTAATTGATGCTGGACATATTGATGATAGATTTATTCCTCCTCATACTACCATTCATTGTGGACTTATAGAAAAAAGCGGTATAGCACCTAATGTTATCGCGAACGAAAGCTCATTCTACTGGGATGTAAGAGTAATACCTAAAGATAAAGCAACTGAAATCCTGATAGAATTCAATAACTATTGTAGAAACTTAGAAGAAAAAAATAGAACGCGCTTTCCAGACTTTAAAATTTCAACCATTGAAAGTCATCCTGATGTACCCGCATTAGATACACCTGAAAAATTAGATATAGTACCACTAATTCGTAAATTATCAGGACAAGAAAAACTAACTGCAGTATCCTATGCTGCCGAAGCTGGACAATTCGCAGAAGCTGGTTTTCAATCTATCATTTGTGGACCTGGAGACATTGCGCAAGCACATAGAACAGACGAGTTTGTCGCTAAGGATCAACTGGATAAATGTATGATTATGCTAAGAAACTTAGTTCAAGAATTTATACCAATTTAATTTCAAAATGTCGTATAAAATTTTGATACTTAATTTTT
>CAZSKA010000126.1:0-11123 GCA_964607315.1 uncultured Saprospiraceae bacterium
ATTTAATGCGTCACTATTCTTTTTCTCCTATCTCAGTAATAAAGGATTCGTAATATTTTGGTCCGCCAAAGAAGTAAGCTCTATGCTTATATATTGATTCTATATATATATCGTCACCAATAATTTCAGCAGTTCCTCTTAATTCTAGATAATTAGAATAATCGCGAAAATCCAAATAATGTTGAAATTCTAATTTTTTAGTTTCTTCATTATAAGATGCAGGAATGTCAACAAAGCGGCTAAAAAACAATCCGTTTAGCTGAAATTTTTTAGTGTCGTAATCTATTAAAATTACTTCAAGTTCATTTTCGCTCGTAAGGCTATCTTTGTATACTTTTTGCACAAATTCTCCACTATTATCATACTCATTAAACCAATCGCCATATGTTACATCCGTTTTATAATTACCAGGGAAATAGTCACATACCATGCACCATGTTACTTCTTCCATGGTTTGATTGTCTTCTTGACATGCTGTAATTATTATGAGAAACAAAAATAAGAAAAGTAGATTTTTCATATGAGTTCATTTTCTTATTTCCAAGATAAAGATATTTAAAATGATATTGGATTTCATAGGCATCAAAGTTTGTCGTTTTTGAGAAATAATGGTATTATAAAAGTGATTTATTGATTTTATATTCAGCTAATTAACTTTCAAGTTTTGCTTTAATATCTGCTGCCCAGCTATCATTGGTTTTTAACAGATTTCTAATGGAATGTTTAATTATCCACTTAGTTTGTGAAGTTGTTGATGTAGTAATCCATTCTTCTATAAGATTTCTTCCTATGTCTAAGTTATCTTTTAAAAGATCATTGATACAATTGGCAACAGATTTTTGGACGTATTTAGATTTATCTGATTTTAGATTTGAAAGAATAGGGATTATTGGATTAGGGTTATCAATGAATGTATCAAGTTTTGTAGCCCAAGGTAATCTTGGTCTTAAGCCTTCGCTAGCTAGTCTTCTTACATGACTATTTTTGTCTAAAGACCAATTAGTCATTTGTTTTAAAGTTTCATCTTGTTGGTTGATGATAAATGGTCTTATTGCATATTCACCAGTGCTTCTTTTAGTAATTTCTTCTATTGCTTGCATAGAGGCTTTAAATTCTGATTGTCCATATTTCTCTACCATTTTTGCAATAGGCTGAATCCAATAATACAGTTTGAACATGCCTGTTTCATTTTCATTTTCAGGTCCAAGAATTTTGACTAGAGTTTGGATAGCAAATAAAAAATCTTTGTCAAAAGCAAGGAATAAATTTTCTGCAAAAACCTCTATTCTGTCCTTAAGTTCTAACGTGTGGATTTTGTTGTCCACATTCTTTTTGAAGGCTAAGTGATTAAAATTTGATTCAATGCTTAAGATCTTATCACATAGGAGTTCAGCAAGATCATTGTCAAACCAAAGTTTTAGTTGTTTGTATGCCATCTCGATTTATTAATTTCATTGCGAAATTAAATCTAATTTTTCAAGTTATACTACAGGCGAATATGAAATTATATGAAAGTACAGATGAGAAGTTTTAAACAAAAAAAAGACTCTTGATCTTTTACCAAGAGTCTCTACGCTAAAACTATACAAGACATTTTTCTTTGTTTCCGTGATATGCTTAGTATAATGCATATACCATGCCAAAGTGTAAAGTACTTTACATTGAAATTCATATTTTTTTATTTTAATGTATACTTAATTGATTCTATAAGTATTATGTGAAAAGAAATTTTACAGTATGAGTGAAGAAAGACGAGTTAAAATTATTCGTAAATATATTTAGGGAGTAAGTTCATACCTGTAATCTTGAATTAACCAGAATTAATTCCAATCTTCATATTGGAAACATTCCAAAAAATGGAATAAATAATATTATATTTTATATGTAAATATTTGTAATACAGTGTTTAATATTTTGGACTCTTTTTGGCATATCCTAAGACAAATAGTTTTACGATATGAAAGAAATACAAAAAAAGAAGTTGTCCATAATTGGAACTGTAGGATTGCCAGCGAATTATGGAGGATTTGAAACATTGGCTGAACATATAGTTGAAAATCTTTCCAATTCATATGATATATCAGTTTATTGTTCTTCTAAAAAATATGCTAAAGAAGATCGAAAATCATCATATAAAGGAGCAAAACTTTTTCATCTCCCTTTAGATGCTAATGGAGTTCAATCTATATTTTACGATACTCTTTCCATTCTCCATGCATTGTTTTATGCTGATATACTCCTGATACTTGGAGTGTCTGGTGCATGGATTTTACCTTTTGTTCGATTTTTTACTAATAAGAAAATTATAATTTCTATAGATGGTATAGAGTGGAAAAGAGATAAATGGTCTCCTTTAGCAAAATGGTATTTATGGTGGGCGGAAAGTATAGCGGTAAAATATTCTCACATTGATATATCAGACAATGAATCTATTCAAGATTATACAGCTATGAGATATGGCAGTTTGAGTAATGTAATAGAATATGGAGCGGATCACACCTTGGAAGTAGAACCTACTTATGATGATATTGCTAAATATCCTTTCCTCGAAAAGTCTTATGCCTTCAAAGTATGTAGAATAGAACCTGAAAATAATGTACATATCATTTTAGACTGTTTTGCTAAAGTGCAAAAAATGCCTCTGGTTATGGTAGGAAATTGGAACAACAGCTTATACGGTCAAGAACTAAAAGAAAAATATGGATCACATCCAAATGTTCAACTACTTGATCCTATCTACAATCAGAGAAACTTAGATCTTTTAAGAGGAAATGCAAGCTTATATATTCACGGCCATAGTGCTGGTGGTACAAACCCTTCGTTGGTAGAAGCTATGTATCTAGGTTTACCAATTATTGCCTTTAATGTTTCATATAATGTGACAACTACTGAAGGTAAGGCGCTATATTTTCAGCAATCAAATGATCTTCTTGAAGTAATAAATACATTGACTTATTCTCAATTAAAGAAATTAGGAAATGAAATGAAGTCCATCGCGAAAAGGAGATATAAATGGTCTGTGATTGCATCTAAATATCGCTTCTTATTCGAAGAAGTATTTAACACAAAAGAAAAGCAAGTTTTTTCTTCTCTCTCTCCAAAATCATCATTCTCTCAACTTCAGGAAATTCAGGCATCCCACTTACTTCACGCACAATATTTTTTTGAATCTCAAAATTAAAATTCATGACTTTTTTAATTCTAATATCTTCACTTTTTGCCTTTGTTTTTATGATGATCTCTATTCCTTTCGGCATAAAATTAGCTCATAAAATATCATTGATTGATTCACCAAAGAATAAAAGAAAAATTCACACTTTTCCAGTTCCAGTAATTGGTGGAATCGTAATTTTCTCGGTTCTTGCTTTCACTTATGTTTCAGCAACACCATATCTGTCTCAACATAACGCACTTATTCCATTAGTTTTTAGTGCAAGTGCTGTTTTACTTGTTGTTGGTGCGATTGACGATTTGATTGATGTGCGTGCTAAGTATAAACTCTTTTTCCAAATAACAATTGCATTTTTTATACTTCAAGCTGGAATGGCTGATCATCTGATGTATCATGATATTCAACCATTATATTATCTGCAATTTGCTTTATTGCTATTTTTGATAGTTGGAGTAATTAATGCCTTTAATCTTATTGATGGAATAGACGGATTAGCTGGTGGGATATTTCTAATAGCTTTTTTATGGTTAACAATCTATGCAGGTATAAATCTTCAATACGCATTATGTTCCATATCTGGAATTATTTCAGCATCGCTAATAGGATTTCTATTCTTTAATTTAAGCGTAAATAATAAAATATTTCTTGGTGATGCGGGCACGCTTTCACTAAGCAGTTTACTAATCTGTTGTTTTTTTCTCATAAGTGTACCAACAAACTTAGGAAGATATGAAGGAAGTTTCAACATGTTTCTTACAGGTTTTCTAATCATTATTAGCCTTCCCGTTTTAGATGCGCTTGTTGTTTTTAAAAATAGAATTCAAAACGGAAAGTCGCCTTTTTCTGCAGATAGAACTCATTTACATCACAGATTAGTTGAAATTTTTGAATCACACATAAAGGTTAGTAAAATAATAATAGGCTTTGTGCTATCTAACCTGATTTTAGGACTTTTATTAACAATCTTGTTTTCTCCTTTTTGGGTTCCTTGCTTGCTTATATGTAGTTACGCATTCTTGTATTTTGCCCTAGGGCAATTTAAAAAATTCCAGTCTCATCAAGATATCTTAAAGCAAATCCAAAAGAGTAAAAAACTTCTTCAAGTTTCAACATCTAATCTAAATTAAAATCTCATGCTAAATAATTTAACTATTAAGAATAAGTACTTATTCATACCAAACACGGATGGCAGTCCAAGATGGATATGGTCTATTAATGAAAATAAGCCACATTTTTTAACCTTCTATCCTGTGAACACATTACGCCAACAGATTTTTGTTTGGGGTATCAAACTCATATTTCTTTTACGTCTACAATCTCTTGTATTTCCAGTTTATAAGAAAAGAAATGAAGAAGGACTTAATGTTTCCGAATCTGTATTTACAGGAACAAAAGGACCTAATCAAAAAGTGGTAAGTTATGATAAGGTAAGAGATGTTTTTAATAAAAAAGCAGTAGGTGAAAAAGCAAGCGAGCTTATACAAAATGAAGCAAGAATACTAAGTTTCCTTCAAGCAAGCAAAGAGAATTTTTCATTTGATTTTCCAGATCTCATTGATTACTCAAAAGAAAAAATAAGCATTTCAGCACTTAAAAATGAATCTACCAAATCGCGATTATCTAATGCTCATGTTCGTGCTATTCATGAATTGAATAAGGCGAATAGCGATAGTAAAAATCTAACTGAATGGGGTCAATGGATCAAAATCACCAAAAGAATTGACAAATTAAAAAATGCTAAAAAAGTAGATAAAAGCATTGTTTATTTATTATCTCAATTAGCAGGTTCTATTGATAAAAATAAAACGCTAGAATTTGGACTTGCACATGGGGACTTTACACCCTGGAATTGCTTTTTTGATGCTTCTAAAAAATTACAAGTTATTGATTGGGAAATGGCTTGCATGCAAAAACCAAAAGCCTATGATTTTTTCCACTACCTATTTCAAAGCGGTATTTTATTGAAAAAGAAGTCTTGGAAGAAAATTTATAATGATATAAGTACGTATGCTTTTTCAACGAATAATGCTGAACTTTTGGGCTTAAGCCCAAAAAATATAAATCAATATTTACGTCTTTATCTTATTGATCACATAAGCTTTTATCTAGAAGTTTACGAAAAACAGGAAGATTGGTTTGACCAAATTCATTGGCAGATGGATACATGGAAAACGGCATTGATATGGGCAAATTGCATGGATTTATGTAGAGAAAAATTGATAAAGAGTTTTTTTCAAAGATTTCATTCGCACGATTATGCTGTATTAAAATTAGGCGAAAATAATCCTGCCAAAATCGATCATGAATCAGATCTAGATTTACTCATTCATAAAAAAGATTTTAATGAATATTTATCCTTTCTGAAAGCACTATATAGTACCAAAAATGTAAAGGTCGTTAGAAAATCATTTATGGCACATGTAAGGATTGATTTGCATAATGAAGAATCCTTACATATGGATTTTATTTGGCAACTGAAACGGAAGGCTAAAATGTTTTTGGATGCTAAAAAAATGATCCAAAATGGGCATTTAAATAAGTTCGACGTTAAGATAGTGTCAGAAAAAGATAATGCTAAATATATCCAACAGTTCTTCGTATTGAATGGAAAAGAAATACCTAAGAAATATGAAAGTTTAGTCAATGAATATCATTCATTAAATGCCGGAATTTCTCAAAGAAAGAATAGAGGTTTATCGCAAATATGGAGTTTTTTGACTTACGTAGTTGATACATTGCGCACTATTATATGGGACAGAGGTTTTATAGTTACATTTAGTGGTGTTGATGGAGCTGGGAAATCAACAATTATTGAAGAAATAAAGCAAAAGATTCATCAAAAATATAGGAAGCCTGTAAAAATATTAAGACATCGACCTTCAATTTTACCTATAATAAGTAGCTGGAAATATGGAAAAGAAGCTGCAGAAAAAAGATCGATAAAAAGCCTTCCTAGACAAGGTGAAAATACAAATGCTTTATCGTCATTTTTAAGGTTTTCATATTATTTTTTTGATTTTCTAATAGGCCAATTTATTATACAATTCAAATATGTATTGCGCGGCCATATAGTCATCTACGATCGATATTACTACGATTTTATTCATGATGCTAAACGTTCAAACATCCAATTAAATTCAAGACTGATACAAGGAGCAGGAAGCTTGCTTATGTATCCTAAATACAACTTCTTTTTATATGCAGATCCTGCAGTTATTTTAGAGAGAAAGCAAGAGTTGTCTGAGGAGGTTATAAGCGAGTTAACAACAGTATATAGCAACTTTTTCGCAAAAAAGGATAGTAAAAGAAAATGCTTTAAATGTATTGAAAATATTGAGAAGAAGCATACAATAAATCAAATTTTAGATAACATAAACGAGTAAAAATGAAAGTGTTATTAAGTAAAGTGATTCAGAAAAGAAACCCAGAATTCAAATTTGATAAACAGCTTGACAATCGAATGATTCTTTCCTTTGTGTACGATACCATGCTACAATTAATAAGAGGCTGTAAAATGCTTTTTTACTTAAGATTACCTAAGAAAATGCTGCTCAAAAAAGGTTGCTCTTTTAGCTATCTTCATAAAATAATCTGGGGTAATTTTTTAAAGCTAGGGAAACATGTTCATCTGAGTGGATTAGGAAAGGACGGTATTAAAATTGGAAATCATGTAAGCATAGGTAGTTTTAGCCAATTAATAGTAAGTACGACTTTAAATGATCTTGGAGAAAGTATAGAAATTGGTGATGGTGTGGGTATGGGAGAATATGCTTACATAGGAGGAGCAGGTGGTGTTCGAATAGGCAGTAGTACTATTATAGGTCAATATTTCAGCGTACATCCTGAGAATCATAATTGTGATAAATTAAACATAGAAATAAGAAAGCAAGGAGTAACGAGGAAAGGAGTTTCTGTTGGTGAAAATTGCTGGATTGGGAGTAAGGTTACGCTACTTGACGGAGTGAATATAGGTTCGCATAGTGTTGTCGCTGCAGGCTCAGTTGTTACAAAATCTTTTCCCCCGTATTCTGTGATAGCAGGAGTTCCTGCTCGCTTAATCAAAAGCAGGAAACACGAATTTGCCGTGGGAACTTTTTATAAAATAGTATCATAAAATTTTAAGGATGAAAACTATCTTAGCAAGTACATATGCAGTAAACCCCTATAAAGGAAGTGAAGATGCAATGGGGTGGAATTATATCATGCAATTAGCAAGATTTCATAAAGTAATTGCAATAACACGTGAAAATAATGAGCAACAAATATTGAAGTATCAGCGCGAAAATCCATCCGATTTATACGATAATATAGAATTTCTGTATTTCGATTTACCTTATTGGATGCGATTTTGGAAGAAAAAAAGTAGAGGTGCATTATTGTATTTTTATATGTGGCAGAAAGGAATTGTATCCTTTGTCAAGAAACAGAATTTGAAATTTGACTATGCACATAATTTGAATTTTCATAATGATTGGACACCAAGTTTTTTATGGAAGTTAGAGAAGCCATTTGTTTGGGGACCTATAGGTCATCACCCAGCAATACCAAAGCAATTTATCAACCGATTTAGCCGAAGTGAGAAGATAAAAGAAATGTTGAAAAATGGTGTTAAGAAATATTTTTGGACCTTGAGTCCTACACTCCAAAATACGATTCAAAATGCAGATCACATCTTGTGTATGAATGGGAGTGTACAGGAGGTGCTGAATTTGTCGAATAAATCTACTTCCATTGCGCCATCTGTAGCGACCCAAGATTATGGGTTTTCATTGAAAAAAGACAATCATAAATTCACTTTAATTTCAGCAGGAAGATTTGTTAATTTAAAAGGATTTGATCTTACGGTTAAGTCATACATTGCTTTTCTGAATACCTTGACAACAGAGGAGAAAGCTCATTGTAAATTGGTTTTGGTTGGCCAAGGCCCCCAAAGAAGTAAAATGGAGGCTTTGATTGCTGAAGCCGGAATTTCGGACTTTGTTCAGCTTATCCCTTGGATAGAGAGAGTTAAGTTGATGGATCTGATGAAGTCGGCATCTGCTTTTATTTTTCCTTCTCATGAAGGAGCGGGAATGGTTGTTCCTGAAGCACTGTCCTTTGGCTTACCTTGTGTGGTTCTCGACAATTGGGGGCCGGGGAAATTTATTAATGATAATTGCGGAATTAGAGTGAAATCTGATAATTACGAAGATACAGTTAAAGACTTAGCGTCTTCGATTAGCTTGCTGTATAATGATCCAGTACTAAGGGAAAAGTTATCGAAAGGTGCAAGAGAAGAATTTCTGAAGACTTTTCATTGGGACAGAAAAGGTGAGCAATTAAAGAGTATTTACGAAAAATTAGACCTTGCTATATGAGAAAGATATATTGTTTTCATTTATTGAATGATTTTAGTGGGAGCCCAAAGGTATTAAGCCAATTGATTAAAGGGTGGATAAAAAATGGATACGAAGTGCATTTGTCTACTTCCCTTTCCAGAGATGGGTTTTTGAGTAATATTGAAGGTTTACATTATCACGATAATGCTTATCAATTTAGAAAAAATAAAATTTTAAGATTATTCATGTTGCTGTATTCTCAGCTTAACTGTTTGATTAAGTTTTCAAAAAGAATAGCCAAAGATGATGTGATTTATATCAATACGGTCTTGCCTTTTGGTGCAGGAGTCCTTGGCAAATTAAAAGGGATTAAGGTAATATATCATATCCATGAAACTTCTATTACACCTGTATTATTAAAGCATTTCTTGTTTGGTTTAGCAAAGTGGACTGCAGACAAAGCGATTTTTGTTTCTAATTTCTTAGCAGAACAAGAATCTGGTTTTAAGAATCAAGTTGTTTTATATAATGCAATAGGAGATGATTTCCTTGAAAGAGCACAATCACATTTACCTGAGGAAAGGAAGGTGAAAAATATTTTAATGATTTGCTCACTTAAAAAGTATAAAGGTGTTGATGAATTTTGGGCTCTAGCCCAAAGCTGTCCAAAATATTCATTTCGATTAGTGGTGAATGCCAGCGAGGAAGAGATTGGGGCTTATTTTAAAGACGTTGATTTACCTACTAACATAGAAGTATTTCCAACACAAAAGGATGTTCATCCATTCTATCAATGGTCGGACGTGGTTCTTAATTTATCGAGAACAGATGAATGGTTAGAGACTTTTGGTTTGACAGTTATAGAGGCTGGAGCTTATGGGAAACCAGTTGTAGTTCCACCAAAAGGTGGAATTGCTGAATTAGTTGAAGAGGGTATTCATGGATATAAGATAAACGGACATGATAGAAATGAAATCTCTAAAAAACTGAATGAGCTATCTAGAAATGAGGATTTGTATGAAAAAATGAGAGTGAAAGTATTAGGAAATGTTAAATTATTTTCAGAAAAAGCATTTATACAGAAAAGTATTAATTTGATAGATGGAAAATTTATTTAAACCCGCATTATGTAATAGAACTTTGTAATGAGAACTGAAATGCCGAAGAAATAACGACTTTTGTGAATGAATCATAGTTACCACTATGGTGAATGAACAAAAGTTGGCGCAGCTTTTATTTCAATGGCATTTCGGGTCGGAATAGATTTTCTATTGCATAAAGCGGGTTAAAGCCTTATCTTACCGTATCATTTGAAATGAAATGAAAAGAGGATGGATAATTTTAAGATATTTATTGTAGAAGATGACCCTTTTTACGGAAGGTTGTTGCAACATCATCTTTCTATGAATCCCGATTATGAGGTGAGTGTTTATACAAATGGGAATGATGTCTTGAAAAATTTACATTTAGCGCCAGACGTTATCTGTGTTGATTTCGGCCTGCCAGATATGACTGGGGATAAGTTGTTAGCTAAGGTTAAGCAATATGATGCTAATCTTCCTGTAATAGTAATTAGTGGTCAAGATGAGATTTCTGTAGCTGTTGATTTGCTAAAGAAAGGCGCAAGAGATTATATCATAAAAGGTGATAACACAAATGACCTATTATGGCGATCAATCATTAATGTGCGAGAACATTCTAATCTTAAACAAGAAGTTGCTCAGCTAAAAGAACAGTTAGGTGAAAAGCATAGTTTCGAAAGTATAATAGGGAAGAGTGAAGTGATGAAGCGTGTTTTTACTCTGATGAAGAAAGCATTGAGTACTAGTATTAATGTTAGTATAGTAGGAGAAACAGGAACAGGTAAAGAAGTGGTTGCTAAAGCAATTCATTATAATAGCGAAAGAAAAAAAATGCCTTTTGTTCCGGTAAATATGGCCGCTATTCCAAAAGAACTCATTGAAAGTGAGTTGTTCGGTCACGTGAAAGGAGCATTCACAGGTGCTTCAAACAATAAGGTCGGTAAGTTTGAGAGTGCAGATGGTGGGACATTGTTTTTAGATGAAATAGGAGAACTTGATATCAATGTACAGAGCAAATTGCTGCGAGCGATTCAGGAAAGAGAATTTACCAGAGTTGGAGATAATAAGATAAAAAAATTCAATGTTCGCATTATTACAGCGACGCATAAAGACTTACAAGAAGAAGTAAAGACAGGTCGTTTCAGAGAAGACTTATATTTTAGATTAATGGGTTTTCCTATTCCTATTCCTCCGTTAAGAGAAAGAGATGAAGATATTATATTGTTGGCGAATTACTTTATAGATATCTTTACCAAAGAAAACAATTTGTCCGAGTTAAACCTTAGTAGGAAAGCAAAAGATAAGTTGATGAAATATGCTTTTCCAGGGAATGTTCGGGAACTGAAAGCAATGATTGATTTGTCTTGTGTTATGGCAGAAGGGAAAACTATTCACGAAGAGGACATAAGACCAACTAACTTGAGAAACGACTTGGCGTATTCTTCAGAAGAAAAAACACTAAAGGAATATAATTTTGAAATCATTAATTCTTTTCTAAAAAAATATGATCAGAATGTAGTTTTAGTATCTAAAAAACTAGACATAGGGAAG
>CAZSKA010000127.1:0-11037 GCA_964607315.1 uncultured Saprospiraceae bacterium
GTTTAAGAATTAGTATTAATGCTTCACAATTTGTTGTGTTGTAAAATTCGCATTAGTTTCAATTGCAATAAAATATATTCCAGCAGATAGACTAGAAAGATTTATTTCTGTTGTACCTTCACCTATCGTTCTATGAATTAACTTATGGCCAGTAACAGAATATACTGCCATTTCACCTTCACTTGAAAGTTGAACATTTATAACATCCATTACACTTGTTGGATATATATTAACATCTGCATTATCATTAGATCTTATGGAAATCACTTTAGAATATTCAAATTTCCCATCAAAATCCATTTGCTTTAATCTATAGAAATTCATTCCATCCATTGGTTCATTGTCAACAAATTCATAATCTATTAATTCTGTACTATTCCCATGACCTTCTACTGATGAAAGGGCAACATAATCTCTTCCATTGCTGGAGCGTTCAACTACAAATTTATCATTATTAATTTCTGTTGCAGTAGTCCAATTTAATACATTACCTCTTTCTGATTTCTCTACTTCAAATTTCACAAATTCCACAGGTAAAAGAGAAACACCTGGATCCATGTCAGCTACATCCTGTGGATCATTTGTATGACTAGTACAACCTGATACATTAGAGTCAGCAAATACAGTCCACTCACTTTCATCCCATACAGGATTAGGACCTGCTACCCCAGCATTTCTTATAGCTCTACCATCTTCAAATTCATGACATGTTCCACTTCCATCCTCACCTGGAACCCCAAAAATATCAACTACAGTATCTGAGGCATCACGAATCGCTATATTATCATCTCCATTACTGTCTGCCGGTCCACCAGCCCCCCCGTTAATATCAGGAGCAAAACCATAGCAAGTAGTAAAACTAGCAGCATTATTTGCTATAATTGCAGTCGAATTTACAGCTAATGTGCCTAATGGTGATAAATCAATAGCTGAAGATTCAGTAGGATCAGGATTTCCATTTGTCCATCTAACTAAATCGAATCCAGCTAAATTACAAGGCGCTGGACCATCACAGAAAATTTCAACATATCTACAAGCATCATTATCATTAGGATCAACTATCTCAGAGATCATAATATTTTGGGCTTGAGCAAAATAACAAGAAAAAGAAAGGAATAACAGTAGTAATAATTTGTTCATAATCTTAATTTTTAATTTATTATATATCAAATTTCGATATTTCAAATTAAAAAACAATCAAAACAAACAATTAATTCAGAACCGATTATACATTTAACACTTTAGATACATTGAGTTAACTTACTCTTCATTTAGCTCTCCCCAAACATCAGATAATGGATCACTGAAATTCATTCCACTTACTAAAAAATCCTTAGATATGATATCGAATTCAGCTAAGCCAAATAGTAATAATTCCATCGATAAGTGTGGATCACTTGTATATAACTCTGAAGTACTTGCTAAAGCTTCTAATCCTGCTATTTCCTTTAGTGACTTTTCATAATCTTGCTGCGAAAAATCATTTAATAAATCAGCTTGATTTCCACCTCCAAAATATGCTTTAATTACTCCATACGGGTCTTTATCTTGCCTCTTTGACAATTTACTTGGATCAGGAAAGTTTGTCAAAAACACCTGTTTGATTGCATTGTTTATAAAAGATAAAGCTACATTATGAGCACCTTCTTGTTCTCCTTCATATACTAATTCTACTTTTCCTGTTATAGCAGGTATTATACCCCATAAATCAGTTATTCTAGCAAAACCCTTCTTTTCCTGATTTTTCAGCATCCTTAATTCAACTGTTGAATATAGGTTCTCCATTGCAGATATACTGAGTCTAGCACTCACACCACTTTTTTCATCTACATAATCACTATACCTAGCTTCAAAACTTGCCATTTCAAGAAGTTCTTTAATCATTTCAGGCATATAGATACTCTCTCGCTGAGAATCACTAATCACAGCTTCCTGATTAGTAATTTCCATGGCATCATGAAGTTCCTGAGGATAATGTGTTAATATCTGACTTTCTATCCTATCCTTTAACGGCGTTATAATTGACCCCCTATTCGTGTAATCTTCAGGATTAGCAGTAAATACAAATTGAATATCCAATGGTAAAGCCATTTTGAAGCCTCTTATCTGAATATCACCCTCTTGTAATATATTAAACAATGATACCTGAATCCTTGCCTGCAAATCAGGTAATTCATTCATCACGAATATACACCTATGAGATCTTGGGATTAATCCATAATGTATCACTCTTGGATCATTATATGGCAGCTTCAAGGATGCTGCTTTTATAGGATCAACATCACCGATCAAATCAGCAACTGAGACATCAGGTGTTGCTAATTTCTCTATATATCTATCATCTCTATGAAGCCACGCAACAGGTGTTTTATCACCCATCTCTTCTACCCTTTTCATCCCAGCATATGTTATAGGATTCAATGGATCATCATTCAACTCATTACCCTCTATAACTGGTATATACTCATCTAATAAATCTACCATCAATCTCGCCATCCTAGTCTTCGCTTGTCCTCTTAACCCCAATAACAAGATATTATGCCTTGACAATAAAGCGCGTTGAACGTCCGGGATGACAGTTTGATCATATCCTATGATTTGCTCAAAAATGGGCTCTTCATTTATGATCTTGTTTCTTAAGTTTTCCCTAATTTCATCTTTAATCCCTTTGGGCTTAAAGCCTGCTTTTTTCAGTGCACCTAATGTTTTAATTTTATTATGATTCATGCTTTTATTTTCTCTTTCTTTTATTCTCTTTATAATCCATAAATACAAATTCTCCTAACCCTTCTAATGAACTGTAAAATGCCTTTCCATTATTAGCTTTTGTGAACTTATCCACAAACTGTACTAAATACGGATCTCTGGCGATCATAAATGTTGTAATAGGAATTTGTAGTTTCCTTGCTTTAACCGCTAATGATAGAGTTCTATTTAATATTCCTCTATCCAATCCAAAACTATTCTTAAAATACTTCTTCCCTTTCTTAATACAAGTTGGCTTTCCATCAGTAATCATCATGATTTGCTTATTGTTATTCTTTTTCTTCCTAAGAATATCCATTGCCAACTCTAATCCTGCGACTGTATTCGTGTGATAAGGTCCTACTTCTAAATAAGGTAAGTCTTTGATTGAAATTTGCCATGCATCATTGCCGAAAACAATAATATCTAATGTATCATGTGGATAGCGAGTCGTGATCAACTCCGACAACGCCATGGCAACTTTTTTCGCTGGTGTAATTCTATCTTCACCATATAATATCATAGAGTGCGAAATATCAATCATCAGAACTGTACTAGTCTGAGATTTATAATAGGTTTCATGTACTCTTAAATCACTTTCTCGCAAGGTGAATTCATCAATTCCATTATTAATCTGTGCATTACGCAAGGACTCACTGATGTTTATATTATCTAGTTTATCCCCAAAATTATATGGCTTGATTTCACTTGTAGCTTCATCACCTAAGCCAGAAAATCTCGTATTGTGTTCACCTCTTTTAGACTTCTTTAATTGATCAAAAATATCAGTCAAGGCTTTTTGTCTAAGCGCAATTTCCATTTTTGACGTAGGGATTTTGCCAAGGCGTCCACCTCCTTCTTGGTCATTTTTGATATATCCTTTCTCCTCTAAATCTTTAATAAAATCACTAATACCATAATCAGGAGTGGTAAGATTATATTCCTTATCAAGAGCAGTTAACCAACTTAATGCTTCGTCTATATTCCCTGAAGTGTAGACCAATAAATCTTGAAATATTTTCAACAATTTGTCGAATGTACTAGCATTCGGATCACCTGGTGAAGCTTCTTGAAATCTGTATCCTCTCATTTGACTTTTGTATGCAATGAAAACGAATATATATACATATAGTTTATTACATATTACAATACTGTGAAATTTTATAAAAAAGAACTAAAATTCCATCTTCTCTCAGACAAATATTTTAGAACAAGCAATGATGCTTTTACAAAAATCGAGAATTACTTTCCATTCTCTCTTTTTAAAGAAACATTAGTCGAAAATTTTCTTATCACTAATTAAAATATACATATACTTGTGTTTTAATACCTTTGTAAGCAAAATCAGTCAAATTGAGTGTTTTAATATTTTTATTCGTTTCTTATATATTGCTAAGTATATCCCTGTTTTTCCTCTTTAAAAAAACAGAAGTAAATCCTATCAAAGGGCTCATTCCAGGTGTAAACTTTATGGAGTGGTGTAAGCTTATAGGAAGAAAGCCAATTTATGCTTTATGGTTGTTATTCCCTCTTGTGAATATCTTCATATTTACAGGAATGGCGGTTGACCTAGTAAGGTCTTTTAGTAAATTAAAGTTCGTGGATTCAGCTCTTGCAGTTATTTATGCTCCCGCTGCTTTTTTCAAATCTGCATTTGATGATAAAGACAAGTATGTTGGACAAACATTAAAACTTGAAAAAGCTTACAATGAAAAAATAAAAGAAGCTCAAGAAAGAGGTGATGATTATGAGTTAAAGAAATTACTCGCTAATAATCCATATAGAAAGAATCAAGGAAGAGAATGGGTAGAGTCTATTGTCTTTGCAGTATTTGCTGCAGCTTTCATCAGAATGTTTCTTGTAGAAGCCTACATTATTCCAACACCATCTATGGAAGGCTCTTTATTAGTAGGAGATTTCTTATTTGTAAGTAAAGCGGCTTATGGAATTCGTACACCACAAACTATCGCAATGGTGCCTCTACTCCACAATGTAATTCCAGGTTTAAAAACTGAATCTTATTTAAAAAAACCTTCTTTACCTTATTACAGACTACCTAAACTAGGAGATGTAGAACTTAATGACCCAATAGTTTTTAATTGGCCAGCTGGAGATAGTGTTTTTCTTACTAAGTCAAGATCTTGGTCTGCTTATCAAGCGACATTAGCAGGAAATCTTCAAAATGATAGAGAACTTGCTGCTCAAGTTAGACAAGGAAAAGTAAGAGTAAGACCTGTTGATAAGAGGGATCATTACATCAAGAGATGTGTAGGACTTCCAGGAAATACTTTAGAGATCATTGATCGTCAAGTTCACATAGATGGTCAAGCTATAAAGAACCCAACTGAAATGCAATTCAATTATCGATTGAATATAAAAAAGATGGCACAACAAGGTATTCAAATTAATTTTAAAGCGCTTGAAAGAATAGGTGTAAAGCAAGATGAAATGGGCCAAAAGAGGAAATCTATTGACCCTGAAGAGCATCTAATATTAACTCTAAACAACAAAGAAGCTGAACAAGTCAAGGAACTTTATCCATTGCTAGAACCAGATCCAGCTACTTTAAATCCTGCGCAAACTTTCCCTAACGACCCTAAGAACTTCAATACATGGACCATTGACAATTTTGGGCCTATCGATATACCTCAAGCGGGAGAATCTGTATCTATTAATCCTACTAATATTGCTTTGTACAAAAGAATCATTTCTGCATACGAAGGTCACGATCTCAGCATGAAAAATGGTCAGATATTTATCGATGGTGAAGTAGCAACTACCTATACATTTGCACAAGATTATTATTGGGCAATGGGAGACAATAGACATAATTCTGAAGATTCACGTTTTTGGGGCTTTGTTCCATTTGACCATATGGTTGGAAAACCAATTTTCATATGGATGTCTCTAAATGAAGGTAGTTTGTTCAAGGGAATTCGTTGGAATCGATTATTTAATAAAGCAGACAAATTCTAGGATTATCATATCCCATTTTATTATTATCTTGGGACAAATTCTGGACTTTAATATGAAAATCAACCTTTTTAGTGTTCTTCTAATTTTCTTTATTGGGCTCGGGGGCCCAAAGGGTATTTCGCAATTGCCAAACACCGAGGTGTGGATGCTTGAACTGAGTAGTTCTGATAAGATCGAAAAAGTATCTTTACTTAGCGACTTCAATAAAGACTCTTATAATAATCAAGCTGTATTTCTAAGTGACTATGAAGTGGTAATGACGGCTGAAATTGATGAAGGAAACACGGATTTAGTTTTACTAGATATTAGAAAAAACAAGTGGAAACGTCTGACAAAAACTTTGGAAAACGAATACAGTCCTAGACCTTCTTCGGGCAATAACATCACTACAGTAAGAGTAGAACAAGATGAAACTTCACAAGTCCTTTGGGAATACCCAAAAGATGGAAACAATTCAGGCTCTTTAGCCATAAATGATTACATCAACATTGGCTATTACCATCCATTGAATAACTACAAAATGGCCCTTTTTGTAATCGATAAAACAACGGACCTTCAGATTATCAACACGCGAAATAACAGAGTAGAATATGTTTCAAAAGATATTGGTAGATGTTTCCAAGTTAAAAAAACAGGAGAATTAGTATTCATTCATAATATTGCAACTCCCACTATCAAAATGGTTAATCCAGTTAACAAAAGAGTAGAAACGATAGCTACTGCTTTAGAGGGAAGTCAAGACTTTGTTCTATATGGAGATGCAGAGATTATCCTGATGGCAAAAGGATCTAGCATCTATAAATATAACCCCACTGCTGCAAGCTTCATTCTTTTTTGGGATTTATCAGAATATGGCCTAAAGAACATTAGTCGAATGGATTATAGAAATGGTAAATTACTACTGATAAATCAGCCTTAATATGAAATCAAACCTATTATTCTTAGCACTATCATTACTAATCCTGCTCTCTTGTGGAACAACAAAAAACAATGTAAGCAAGATTTCACAGGTTAATGACTTTCATCAAGAAATCATTGATTTCAGAGAAGGGAAGAAACAAGAATTCAGGGAAAATAAACGCGCTCCCTTAGTTGGAGATGAAATTGACAATATGCGATTTTTCGATCCTAATCCACAGTATAGAGTGGAAGCTAATATTACAAGGATAGAAAATCCTGATGCGATAATAATAAAAACCAGTGCAGGAGAAGATAGAGAATATATACCCTATGCAACTCTACAATTTGACTTAGGCAACGAATCCCATTCTCTAATTATTCATACAAGTCAGCAATTCATCAGGAATCCAAAATACAGAGATCTCCTTTTCTTGATGTTTAATGATGAAACCAATGGAGTGGAGACTTATGGTGGAGGAAGATATCTAGAATTATCAAAGACTGATATAAAGGATGGCAAAGTCATTTTAGACTTCAACAAATGTTATCACCCTTATTGTCATTATAGTGCCGGTTATAGCTGCCCTATTCCACCATTGGATAATAATCTTTCTACCAAAATCCTAGCTGGTGAAAAGAAATATGCAGGTGAATATAAAGGATCACATTAATGAGGACTTTTCATGATCAATTAGGACGAAATATAAATATTCCTGATTCTATTAATAGTATTATTTGCTTAGTGCCATCAATTACAGAGTTTCTTTATGATGCAGGATTAGGAGAAAAAATTGTAGGTAGAACAAAGTTCTGTGTTTTCGAAGGCCATGACTATAAAAAAGCGACAATTGTAGGCGGAACAAAACAAGTCCACTTTGATAGAATTAAGGAATTAAATCCTGATATCATTATTGCAAATAAGGAAGAAAATACTAAGGAAATAGTTCAAGAACTTGAGCAAGATTATCCTGTATATGTATCATCCATTCAAACCATACATGGAGCAATCTCTATGATGGATGACTTAGGTGATATTTTAAATGTAAAACCAAAAGTAAAAGGATTAATACAAGATCTTAATGAAAAACAAATCTCCTTTCACAAGAAATCTTACCCTGACATAAAATGCATATACTTAATCTGGCAAAAGCCTTACATGAGCATTGGAATAGATACTTTCATTTATCACATGTTACAAGAAATGGCTTGTACATCAGTTGTGAGAGATTTTAGATATCCTGAACTCAGTGAAGATGAGATTAGAAATTCTTCAGCTGAATTCATCTTCCTTTCGTCAGAACCTTTCCCCTTTGGGGAGAAGCACAAAACTGAAATTCAAGCACTATTTCCCAACAAAAAGGTAATTTTAGTAGATGGAAGTTATTTTTCATGGTATGGTTCAAGACTTTTGTATGCATATGATTACATGGAATCATTAAGAAAGACAATTTAATAGAGCTAATTAAAGTTAAAGCATATATACATTTTGTAAATTTGTATCTAACATAACTTGTCTCTAATGAAATATGTAGTTACTATTCTACTAATCCTTTTTTGCTTTGGGCTTAAAGCCCAAAAAATAGTACCAAATGAACTGATTGTTCGCCTAGCAGAAGGCAAAAGCATGAATGACTTAAATCAATTTTTGGGGCAAACCCGAAACCCAAACACCTTACAAATAAGTAGAAAGTTATCTCAAACTGAAGAAATCTATTTATTAAAGACAAATGACAACAGTCCTGCAAATCCAGAATCTATTCAATCAAATCCCTTATTCAGAGATGTAACGCCATCTAGAATGGCAGAATTAAGAGAAAAACCTAATGATTTACTTTATGGCCAGCAATGGAATTTAGAAATCATGGATCTAGAATCAGCATGGGATATTACAACAGGTGGTCAAACAATAGAAGGAGATGAGATAGTTGTTGCTGTTTTGGACGATGGTTTTTACTTAGATTTAGAAGATTGGGGGGATAATTTATATGCAAATCCGCATGAAGCAGAAGGTGATGCAAACAACGATGGTTGTCCAGGTAACTGCGGAGAAGATGACGATGGAGATGGATTAATAGATGAAGATAATATGGGAAGAGAACCAGGTGATCCTGGATATAATGCAGAATTTGCTAATGATGATGACGAGAATGGTTACATAGATGATATTCATGGATTAAACGCAGGATTTCAGAGCGATGAGCACAGAGAAGAAAGCCATGGTACAAGTTCTGCTTCTATCGTAGGAGCTAAATCAAATAACGAAATAGGAGTAGCTTCAGTAAATTGGGATATTAAAGTTTTACCCTTAAGTAGCGGCTTAATAGAGTCTGACATTATAGAGACGTATGCTTATATAACGGAGATGCGAAGATTATATAATGAAACGAACGGTGAAAAAGGTGCTTTTATCGTTGCTTGCAATTATTCTTTAGGAGTTGATTTTGCGTTTCCTGAAGATTTCCCTATTTGGTGTGAAGCTTATGATAAATTAGGCGAACAAGGTATAATTAGTGTAAGTGCAGTGAGTAATTCAAATTTCAATATTGATACACAAGGAGACATTCCTTCTTTATGTCAAAGTGATTATCTGATTACTGCAACTTCTACTGATGTTGATGATGTTTTTGCTGAGTCAGCTTTCGGATTGCAGAATGTTGATATAGCTGGACCTGGTGAATTAGCTTACACTGTTCGAGCAACAAGTGATTCAGGATATGGTATTTTCACAGGAACCTCTGCCGCAGCTCCACATATAGCTGGATTAATAGGTTTACTGTACAGTGTCGATTGTCCAGAGTTTATTTCGTATTTCAAGGAGAATCCATCAAAAGTTGACAGTTTAGCCCAGTTAGTTATATGGTCTGGAGACCAACTGGAGAGTCTTTCTGGCTTAGTAAGAAGTGAAAGTCGAGTGAATGCATTTAAAGCGATGATAGAAGTTTCAAAATGGTGTGGAGGGAGTTCAAACGAAATAGAAATCAGCAATCTATTCCCGAATCCAGCTACTCAAGACATAATTTTTGACTTTTTAGCTGACCCTACGGAAGAAATACATATAAATATTTACAATACATTAGGAGAATCTGTTTATGCATTAGATAAACTTTTTCCTTTGTTCCAAGAGCCTCAAGGCACCATATCTACTAGAGATTTCATACCTGGCATATATTTTCTGACGATACAACAAGGCAGAAGTTTTGCAAGTCGTAAATTTATCAAGCTTTAATTTTTCAAAATTACGTTGAAAAATCAAAAGAAATAATATATCTTTGCGCTCTGAAATACGAGGAGGTAGGATGAAGAGTGGATTCGGCTCCGTAGCTCAACTGGATAGAGTACCTGATTACGGCTCAGGAGGTTGAAGGTTCGAATCCTTCCGGAGTCACTAAATTGAATAAAAATTAAATAGAGAGTAATGTCTAGAGTTTGTCAATTAACTGGAAAAAGACCAATCAGTGGAAACAATGTTTCTCACTCAAATAGGAAGACAAAGAGAAGATTTTTACCAAATCTTCACACAAAGAAATTTTACATTCCTGAAACGGATGAATATATCACATTAAAGGTATCTTCAACTGCTTTACGTACTATTAACAAAAATGGTATCTATGAGTATTTGAAAGAATGTAAGAGAAAAGGCTTCGATGTTGGAGCAAATGTTTAATTTTATAGTATCTATTAAGAATTAAGAGATGGCAAAGAAATCAAAAGGTAATAGATTACAGGTTATACTTGAGTGCACTGAGCATAAAGCAACAGGAATGCCTGGAACATCTAGATATGTAACTCAAAAGAATAGAAAGAATACACCAGACAGGTTGGAACTTAAAAAGTACAACCCTATTCTTAAGAAAATGACTGTTCACAAAGAAATTAAATAACTATGGCTAAAGTATCAAAAAACTCGCGAGTAGGACAAAGAGCCGCGAATGCCGGATCAGGTAGGGATTTTGTAAAAGTGATAACTTCTATAAAGGACCCAAAAACTGGAAAGTATTCATACAAGAAAGTAATGATTCACAAGGACAAGGTAAAAGATTACCTTGCTGCGAATAAGTAATTACTTAAGAATTTGACTTAGAAAGATCTTATGATAGATTCAGGCATCACGCTTTTGCGTGATGCCTTTGTTCGTTTATGGGATATATATAAATTAGTTTAAATCTGATTCTAATTGCTATGTAATGCATGGATATAATCACCACATTTTCATGAATTTGAAAAACTAATTTCCCTTTAAGATGATTTATAAAATACAATTGAACTAGCAGTTAAATAAACTGTATATTCACTGTCTCTTATACACATCTGACGCTGCGACGACTCCTTACGTGTAGATCTCGTTGGTCGCCGTATCGTTAAAAAAAAAAAAAAGAAAAAAATAGTTACCGATCTTACAGGTTATAAAATAGTGAG
>CAZSKA010000128.1:0-10964 GCA_964607315.1 uncultured Saprospiraceae bacterium
ATTGAAAGATTAAGTAAAAAGAAATGCGACATTATGGAGTTAAATTGGTATAAGTCTAATTCTCTTGTATAACTATTAATAGGTGTCTTTAATTATTGATTCAAATTTAAGAGTTGATATTGATTATTAGGTGAGTTAACAATATATTTGATCTTAATCAAAAGAATAAAAATATACTTGGTCATGAAAACATCTAACTTTTATAGCGTTTTAACAATATTTGTAATTTTATTTCTAACTGGATGCTCTATCCAAAATTTCAAAGATTCAAGAAAAATAAAAAAAAGTTATGATGAAGTAGAATTTTCAGAGGTTGAATTATTTGAAAAATTAGAACAAGTATATTCCAATGATGGCAATACCCTTTATCTTGCTTATAAGGGAAACAACAAAGATGAAAAGCCGAGATATATTTTAAAAAAGGAATTTAATTCTAATGCAAAGTATTTTATATTCAATAAAAACGTCCTATTTCAAAACGAAAATTTAATCGTTCCTGATCTTTTCTTTAAATACGGAAATGATGTGAATGTAGGAATATGGCTTAAAGCCGATTTTGATAAAAGAAATGTGAATTTCAGCTACAATAATATTCCTGAAAACGCCGAAGAATTAGAAAAATCAGCTTCAGATAAAGGAGTATATCTTCTAAAAGAACAAACACTTGAAAATATATGTCCCAATCAAAATTCAAGCTGTTTTTATAAAGAAAGAATATCGGGTATTTATTTTATCCCTGCACCAGGCACTTTTTTTATAGAAGTTGATTATCGGGAAATTAAATAAATAGATTTTGGGGCAAAGCGCCGTTATTTTGCATTACCTGAAAGATGTTTCTTATGTAATCTCTTTAATTGTTCTTGTCTATCAAAGTCTACATATCCAGATTCTTCTCCCCTTCTTAGTTCATTGATTAATTCTATCTTCTTTGATTCTTCATGTTCAAAAAATCTTAAGGCGCCTCTTACGACATCACTAGCTGAGCTATATTTTCCAGACTTTATCTGAGTTCGGATAAAATTGTCAAAATAATCTCCTAACAATATGGATGTCTTTTTTGCAATAACTGTTATTTTATTACAAGACATCAAGAATTAGTATCTTGTCAAAATCTAAGCGATATTTATCTATAATTCATTCCCTTAACTAAACTAACATAACCAAGACACCTCATTAAAACAAAATGAATAAATTATCGATCAACAATAGTTAAGTCTTAAAACATTGATCCCTTATACTAGCACTCAATGGCAGGAATTGCCCATCGCTAAAACTCCTTCTTCACCCTATCCAAATTCCGCTTATTATCCCTATCCTTTATCGTATTACGCTTGTCATAACTCTTCTTTCCCGTTGCTAGAACTATCTCCACCTTGGCAAAGCCTCTATCGTTAAAATAAATTCTATAAGGAACAACGGTCATACCTTTCTCTGAAACTCGCTTTGACATCTTTTTCAATTCGGTTTTTCGAAGTAATAATTTTCTTGTCCGTTTCGGTTCATGATTATAAACCGTTCCTAATTCGTATTCCGAGATATAAAGGTTTCTTATAAATAATTCACCGTTCTCAAAAGAGCAAAAGGCATCATTCATATGCGCATTACCCGCACGTAAAGACTTTACTTCTGTTCCTTTCAATTGCATTCCCGCCTCAAATTCTTGATGGATGAAATACTCAAACTTAATCTTTCGATTGACGATCTCTGCTGTATGCTTCTTATTGCTCATTATAAATTTTCGAGCACAAAATTATGCATTTTTGTGTATAAGTGGATACGTGCATTATTTCCAAATATTCCATGATTCCTATTTGGATAAAAATACGTGTCAAATTGTTTATTTGCTGCTATCAAAGCAGCCGCCATTTCAGCTGAATGCTGGAAGTGAACATTATCATCACTATTTCCATGAACCAATAAATAATTCCCTTCTAATAATCTAGCAAAATTAACTGGCGAATTATCTTCATATCCATTCGGATTCAAATTCGATGTTTGCATATATCTTTCTGTATATATCGTATCGTACCATTTCCAATTTGTAACTGGTGCTACCGCAATAGCAGCCTTAAACACATCTGCACCTTTCGTTATTGCTAAGGAAGACATATAACCTCCATACGACCAACCAAAAATCCCTATACGCTCACCATCTACATAATCCAAATTTGCTAAATGCTTCGCCGCATTAATCTGATCTTGAATTTCGTACTTTCCTAATTCTTTGTAAGTCATTTTCTTGAATACCTCTCCTCTTGCACCAGTTCCTCTGTTATCCACACTAACAACTATATAGTCTTCAGCTACTAGTTTTTGAAACCACCAATAGTTTTGACCTTTCCAAGAATTTGTAACCGTTTGACTTCCCGGACCACCGTACACATACATGAAAACAGGATATTTTTTCGTCGGATCAAAATTATTCGGCTTCATCACATATGCATTCAACATTACATTATCCTCCGTAGGAACTTGCATAAAATCCACCTTCGTAACCCCATGATCTTTCATTAATTTCTTCACTCTATTATTATCAACAATAGAACGCAACATCTTTCCATTATTTCCATAAACAGCATATGACGCTGGTGTATTAATATCACTATGATTCAATACATAATAATCGAAAGTACTTGAAAACTGTGCTGAATTTGTTCCTTTTCTATCAGCTATCACTTTCATTTTCTTGCCATTGGAAGCGATAGAATAAATTTCTCTATCCATTGGTGATTTTCTAGCCGCCTGGTAATAAATGCGATCTCGCTTTTCATCATAACCATAAAAATTCGTCACATCATAGTCACCCTTTGTCAATTGTGCCTTCTGCTGTCCATTGGATCCATAAAGATAGATGTGATTATATCCATCTTTTTCACTCGTCCATAAAAACTCCTTCCCTTCTTTTAAAAAAGTCATGTTATCATGAATATCAATATACCACTTGCTTTGCTCTTTTAACAAAGATGATTTCGATTGTGTTTTAGTATCAATTTTAAGTAATTCCAGATTATTCTGTAATCTATTCATCGTGAAAATGATCAGATCTCTCGGCTCTGGCGTCCACTTAATTCTAGGAATATATTCTATAGAGGGATTTAGATTTACATCAAATGTTTTTGCAGTTTGAAGATCATAAACATGAACACTTACCTTACTATTATCTTCACCTACTTTAGGATATTTAAATGTGTAATAATCTGGATACAACTTATTTTGATATCCTGTCATTGTAAATTCCTTAACCGCAGTTTCGTCGAAACGAATAAATGCAATTTTGGTTCCATCAGCGTTCCATTCATATGCTCTAGTAAAACTAAATTCCTCTTCGTACACCCAGTCTGCCATTCCATTAATAACTTCATTAAAAACACCATCATCTGTCATTTGGACCAGACGACCGCTCGATAAATCTCGGTAATACAGATTATTCATATATACGAATGCCACTTTGGAACCATCAGGAGAAAACTGCGCATTGCTAATTAATCCATCTTCAAAAACAACTGTTTTCTTTCTTGAATCTAAATCCAAAACCGTAAAATTCGCCTTTGAAGATCTTCTATAGATTTGCTCATTATCAGTTTTGATCATGATACTCTTCTCATCAGGTGAAAAACTATAAGAATTCATACCTTCCTGAGTATACATATCTTCCACAAAATCTCCGGAAACTAAGTCATACTTCTTAATTGAACCGTCCTCAAGGCGAGTATAGTGTTTCCCATCCTGTAGGAAATTAAAGCCTGGCACAGATTGCGCGAAAAAAGTATAATTCGTCCATATATCCTCTAAGGTAATCTCCTTTGGGCCCTGAGCCCATAGGGAAGAAAGCCCTACAAACAACATCAAAAATCCTGTAATTAAATTTTTCATCTTTTAATTTTTATCAATAAGTGCTGCAATATACTAAGTTCTAAAACATGATTCCATAGACAATGCTATCTTTACGTCTATGAACAGATATTTTTTCTTTTATGTCATCTTGTTTGCTTTACTTTTCTCTTGTGGGTCGGAGCCCAAAGAAGATGATTCGTATTCTATGCCAGCATCTGTGCATAAGGAGCATGCTGAGCGTTATCAGGTGGGTTTACTAATCATGGATGGTGTATATAATACGGAATTAACGGCTCCATATGATATTTTCCAACATACGCAGTACAGAGAGGGAATTAAGCAAATGGATGTGTTTATGATTGCTGAAGAAATGAAGCCCGTGACCACTTTTGAGGGAATGCGTATCATGCCTGACTATTCCTTTAATAAGCATCATCCCGACATTGATATATTAGTAGTGCCAAGTGCGGAACATCATCTCGATACAGATCTTGACAATAAGGTCATGATTGATTGGGTTGCAAAAACTGGGACTGCAGCAGAATTTGTCACCTCTCATTGTGATGGTGCATTTGTTCTCGCAAAAGCAGGCTTACTCGACAAGGTAGCAAGTACTACTTTTCCATCTGACATCAAAAAATATAGAGAAATGTTTCCTGAATTAGATGTAAGAGATTCTGTCTTATTTGTTCATGATGATAAATACATTACGTCAGCTGGTGGAGCAAAATCATTTGAAGCAGCTCTTTATTTATGTGAATATTTATACGGAGATTCCATAGCGAGAAGTTTAGCGGGAGGATTAGTAATAGACTGGAAACTAAGTGAGGTTCCGCACGTTATAGTTTCGAAATAAAATCAGAATTTGGAAGGTTGTATTTTATATCGGTATCCAGGAAAAGAAAAGAAAATATTCACTTTAGGAATAGGTGAAGATACGTTCTATCTCTGCTCGTTTAAAGAGCATTCACCAAATATCTTTCGAGGAAAAATAGCTGATTATCACTCAATCAACTGTGCTAAGTATTCCGCTTCAGAAAAACCTTATTGCAGTGATAAAGAAACATATCTGAATCAGTTTGAAAGATATATAGAAGCTTTTGACAATCAACAGATATCTAAAGCCATACTTAGTAGAATCAGTGAAGAAGAACTAGAAGGATTAGATCTCAGTGAAATTTTCGAAAGTTTATGCAAGCATTATCCTACTGCATTTTGCTATGTTTTTTCCATAGAAGGACAGGGCTGTTGGGCAGGTGCCAGCCCAGAAATATTGCTACAGTATGAAGGTAATAAAATCAAGACAGTAGCTTTAGCTGGTACAAAATATAATGCTGATGCAGATGTATGGACGCAAAAGGAGAAAGAAGAACATGGAATGGTCGATAGATATATTCGTTCTTTGGCGACAGAAAAAAATCCACTAGTTTATGCATCAGATGTAGAGATTGTTCAGGCAGGAACTTTATATCACTTGAAAAGTAAATTTGAGTTTGCTGCAGATAAGGAAGACATTTCAGATTTTCTCGAACGTATCCATCCTACACCTGCAATTTGCGGACTTCCTTTCAAGAAAAGTCGACAACTCATATTAGAAGTAGAAAAACACAATCGTTCTTTTTACTGTGGATATCTAGGAGTGGTATCTTCACAAAATGATTCATTCCAAATGTATGTAAACATACGCTGTATGCAAATCATAGACGATAAAGCATACTTATACATTGGAGGTGGTATAACCAAGGATTCGGAGGGCGAAATGGAATGGGAAGAAACAGTACGTAAAAGTGAAATATTAAGAAAAATTTGGGGATAACCCACACTTAACATTAAATTTTCAGAGTTCACGAGAAAACTAACTATGCGGGTTAAAGCCCAAAAGATCTTTAGCAGAAAGTTTGGTTCTTTAAATTAAAATCCAAATAAGATTCTAATTTGACTCAAAGTTAATTATAAATTTCGACATCTGGGTAAAAAGCTCCAATAGAAAAGAAATATGCTATCATAGAATTAACTTGTGTCAACTGGGTTCCATTTAATGGTCCTTCTACAATCTCTCCTAAAATGCTGATTTTATTCCCGTTATCATCAATCGCCATTATACCATCTTCATCAGATGGAACAGGATTTACTAGATTCTGATTATAATAAGCAGTGATATAATTTTCATTTTTAGATCCGAAAACTAAAATATCTTCACCTAAATAAGTATCAGAAATCACTCTGTCTTCCTGAAACAATTCGATAGAATATACACGCTGTAGCCTTTCATCAAGAAGAGCTAATACTCTTTCTTTAGCTGGAAGGCGACTATCTGTATTACTTACTGGAAAAATGATTCTACTATTATTCGTTCTATAATCACCATAAGGGTATTGACTATAGTTTCTTGAAAACCCAGTATTAAAAGTCATTACTTGAGAATCTGGGTTATATTTTTTCCAAGTTGCCCATGTTGTTTCCAAAACAGGAAATGTTTCCACACGCTCACCTATTAGATCGCCATTTACAGCATCTAGTCTAATCTGTGACCAATTGCTATCACTACCTCTATCATAAGGAATGATATTCGTGTTATACAACAAGCCACTTACCCCAAAAGTCGTAACTGAATTATTCACATTTCTATTCCAAGAAGAGCCAGTTCCAGTTAATGGACAATAGACTAAGGCGTAATCCATGTCATCTATATTATCATTAACAATCTCGTGCCAATCAAGAATTCTGTGTGCTATTGCCTTAGCTTTTCCATTATGATAAACACCGATAACAAGATCATTGTCATCTAAGAAAGTCACATCTGCAGCATCTATAAAACTAGGATTATCAACAGAAGGAATACCATCTTTACCAGGACCACCGTCAAATACTTCTCCAGGAGGAATTAACCAATCTCCGTTAAATGAGTCAATGGAATTCTGTCTCCCGCAGGCAATAATAAATAGGATAGAACAAGCTAAATAAAACGCTTTCATATTTTTTTATTTTTTTTGAACGGTTCATTAAAGATATATCGAAATTGAACACCAGTAGTAAAGCTAGTTGAGATTTGGAGTCCTTCCAATCTTTGAACTAAAGGAAGTTCTGTATATACTCTAAACATTTTTTTCTCGTCAGGTCTAAAGGTTACACCAAAAGGAAGACTTATCCAAGTTCCTCCACTATTAGGTGCTAAAGTTTGTAATTCAATGTTCGCTTGAGCAGAACGAATTTTAAGGTTTATATCAGGTGAAAGAAATGCTTTTGGGCGGATGAAAGTATATTGATAAGTTGCTATTGCACTCCATTCATCACCAAATCCAAATCGTCTCCCATCAAAATTTTCAGTTCTCGCAAAATTATCATTCACTCCATTATTTCTATAATATGCCTGGAAAGAAAGCGCTCCAAAGGGTGATAAGAAATTACTTTTATTTGCACTAAAAAGGAAAAAATAATCTATCGTCCCACTCCCGCTTTGCATATCAGGTGAAAGAAAAATTCCCTGATTACGCTGATTGGTATTACCAGTTGGCAACTTGATTCCAGACGAAAGACTAACTTGATAACTTTTCTTAGAAACTATAGCATATTGACCTAATATAAGTGCATCCCCTATTCCTATACTTTGTTCTGAAGAAGAAACCGTTCTTCTGGATTGATGAACGAATGGTAAGGTAGCTGAAAAAGACAATCGTTTGTTTAATGCATAATCAATTTTCGCTCTAACATTCTGACCAAATCTTGTTCTAGGATCGTTTACTAAACGCTCATTTTGATCAATCAAGAGGTTGATATTGCTATATTCGTAAGCAAAATTAATTGCCAAAGATTCTTCTCCTTCGTTCTGAATACTATAAATAGAAGATACCTGTGCACCCGCAGAACAGCACGTTTGACTCCAACCTACAAAAGGTAGAATGAAAAGTATGAAAAGTAGAGAGGTCCTCATATTAATCTAAGCTAGAAATAATACGTTTATCGTCCTATGATTGTTGGGAGCAACAATTAACTATTGGAAGATTTTGTCTTTTAACTAACAGTATTATAAGGAATTGGTTTTTAGTCTTGAGTTCTATTCTTTTTCTTTTCTTCGTCGAGAAATTTTCTTTTCTCTCTTGCGAATTTACTTTTATCCATAATTTCTGTAAGCACCAATTCTCTCACTCCTGAATTCGGAATGTATCTTTCATACTTCACCATGCCAATTCCATCAGAGTAATAACTGATTTGTTGAAATTGATATTTATCGTTTTGGTCAATTGCATTTACGTAATAATAATCGACAAACTTTATGGCATTGATTTCTTCTTCCATAATTTCTAGCGTCACAAATCCCACATCCTTTCTAGTTTTTGTTAATTCGAACCGTCCGAATTTATTGACATACTTTACAGAAAAGTTATAAGAATTTTTACGTTCCCATTTAAACACATCATCTGTTACGGTCTCCGCTTTTATTTCTTTCCAAGATCCATCATTAGCTTTTTCATAATCAACATAGCTAATTAATTTAGCTCCATCAGAATCGAATTGTTCATAAAAAGTATTGTACTTGGTAAAGTCGTAATTATAGGAATGTGTGATTATAGAATTTTCATAAGGATCCGACTCTACTTCCCAGTATTCTGAGAATTGAGGTTCAACAGGATTTACGTATTTAAATACTTTTGTATCACCTTCATCATGAATAGGAAAATAATAGGACTTTATATTTAATGAAGTACAAGAAGAAATGATCAATGTAGCAAGAAGGAACGAGTAGAATTGTTTTTTTCGCATTTGTTTTGGCTTAAGCCCAAAATTACATAATCTCTATAACAAAAAAAGAGCCTTTTCTGCGAAAAGACTCTTTTTATCATTATCTCAAATACACTTATTTAATTCTGTAACTGAATCCATCAGCTAGCGTAATTTTTCTAATCCTAATAGGACTTAATTCATTACTATATTGATGAGAGAGTTTATTCATAATAAACATCAATCTTTTCCTCATCGTCAGAGGATTTTTCACTACCAGTCTTAATCTTTCATTATAATCACTCATACACTATATTGACTCATTTTATATTCTATACCACATGTTTTCCATGGTATTTATGTTCAAATTGTCTAAAAATTGTAATTAACCTTTACTTTCTAACTTAGTATAGAGTGAAAATCGTGCCAATTTCTAAGGTTTTGGGATTTTTTTAACACGCATTATGTAATAGAACTTCGTAATGCCTGTCCGTCAATCAAAACTTTGGAAGGCGGAAGAACTGAAATGCCGAAGAAATACTAACTTTTAGGAATGAATCATTAGACGCTATGCGTTATTCTTTACTAACGCCTATAGCATCACAGGTTATGGTGAATGAGCTAAAGTTGACGTAGCTTTTATTTCAAAGGCATTTAAGGTCGGAATAGAATTTCTTTTGCATAATGCGTGTTTTACAGAAAGGAAAAAAAATGTTAAGCTAACTTAACACATAAGTCGATTATACGTACGCATATGTAATAAACTTTTATAGCTTATTATCAAAGATGTAATACGAATTTAGCTTGAATAGATAACCTTAGGTAAATACTATTTTGATTGTTGAATGATGTAAGAGCGTAAATCCTCTAACTGTTGATCACTCATTTTCTCTTTTGTATAATGAGGCATATAAGCTTTTCTACCGCCGAGTGGTTTTGTACCATATCTATTCACATGATAAAATGATCTTTCATCATAGAGTTTCATGCGATTCTTTAGTTGTTTAAAGCTTAGTTTCTCTTTATCTAACTCATAATAGGAATAATCATTTTTCATATGACAATGAAGACATCCATTCTCATAAATCATTTTCCCATTTTCAGGATTCCCTGTTATTTGCTCGAAACCTTTCTTGTAATTTGCAGGTGGGTTTGTAAAAGTTGCAGGAGCGCGATCTAGGTATTTAGATTCTAACAATGCGATAGCTTCTTTTTGTTTTTGTCCTTCATAGATTGCCGACTCTAACATATCAAGTTCTTCCATGGTAAAAACTAGGTCTTTAATTTTAAGGTCGATACTCCAGAGATACATCAGAATGGATTCTATTTCCCAATCTTTGAGTGACCTTCCTTGACTACATTCTACGGCACATAACTGAATTGCTTCTCTAATATCATTTCTAGCCTTAAAAACCAAATCACCATATTTCTTCTCGTAATCATCATTATAAAAACTAACTCTATTCACGATTCCATACAAGGGAGATCCTTGAACAAAAGGTAATCCTTTTTCATTTGTGTACTCCAATCTTTCCTGAGGATCTTCTATGTTAAGAAAAGCAGACTCTTGCTCTATATTATGACAAGAGGTACACACAAAATGCTTTGATTGGCGCTTGGTAAAACTTCCATCCAGTCCTTTGGAATTGCCATACTTCACAATATTCTCCCCTATTTCCAAAGTCGCACCTGGCAATATTTTATCAGCATAATTTGGAGATTTTTCAGCTCCTAGACCCTCCAAAACCTTCTGAAGCTGCATATCCTCCATAGGAATGGCTTCCTCATTTTGGGCTCCGACCCAATACATAAAACCTACAACAGTTACGAATATAAAATATTTAATCATAGTCTATAATACAGTAAATTGTCTAGCAATAGTGAACCCAAGTCTGAATTGACCATCAGCCCAATTCGAAAATGAATACGGAATGTAATCTGTCTCGGAAATGCCTCGTGCATTTGTTACATTAAGTTGAAAAACATGTCCACCACCAGTCCCAAATTCAATACCGAAACTCAAAGGCACAAAATATGTTTCTGGCGTATCTCTATCTTGCACCAAGAAAGGAAAAGTTCCATCAAAAATAAATGCCGTCGCCTTTGATAGTCTAATTCTAGAATTTATACCAACACTCAAAATATCGTTCTGATCAAAGTCGAATACAATATCTCTATAAGTATAATTTATGCTTGCTTGGATAGACAATCGCTGATTCACTCTTCTCGCTACCATCAACTGAGAATGATAAGCTAAACGATTAGAAAATCGTGGAAAATTGTTCAGCACACCTGTTGATTCACTCTTTGCCATAGTGGAAATATTCGCAGTTCCTAAAACAGTAATTGATACTGGATTTCTACCATTATCTTGTTGGCGCATTAATCGAACCTTCGCATAAGTATTAACT